>NZ_WODC01000001.1:300000-600000 GCF_009729555.1 Pseudodesulfovibrio alkaliphilus | reverse complement strand
GCCGCGTGAGGGTGTCGAAAATGTCCGCCTCCAGCGGCCCCTCTCGCTCGTACAGGATGGTGGCCGCAGCGCCTTCCAGGCGCACGATGTAATAGGTGGGGGCCACCGGCTCGCCCAGTTCCCTGTGTATCTGGTACTCCCCGTCTTCAAACAGGGGGAAGGGCACCGCATACTTGTCCCGGTAGTGGTCGGTTTCGGCGCTGGTATTGCCCAGGCCGAGTCCGATCAAGCGGACCCTGGCGCCAAGCTCCGTGGTTTCGATGCGCCTGTGCAGTTCGTTTAAGGCAGGTGCGTCGCGCTGACATGCCGGACAATAGAGGCTGTAAGCCTCAATGAAGAGGTACTCGGCCTTGATTTGCGTAAGCCGGAAAGGGGCGTCGGCAACCCCGAGGTAGGCGGCCTGCTCGCTCAGGCGTGTTCCGTTCAGGGTCAGGTCGGGAAAGGGGCGCGGCTGCTGGGCGAGGGCCGTGGCAGCCACTGGGGCGTACAGCATCAGCAGAGCCATGGTCGTCAGCAGGGGGGTTCTCATGGGCGTGGTTCCTTGAAGCGGTTTCTTTGGGCGGTCCATGGTCGCTGGCCGGGCGGACGTTTCGGGTCACAATACAATGAGCCCCGGCACAATAGCAATGGCCGGGGCCCTTGACGCTCCGTGGCCGACGCCGCCAGGTCCGAAGCGGCGGGCATGCGGAGGTGTTCTATCTTGCAAGGCTGTCCCCGGCGCGGTGTTCTCCGCGCCGGGGAGTTTGATTGTTTAGCCGTTCATGCGCTTGAGGGGCGAGGCCAGCTTGGCCAGGAACTGCTTCCTGGTGAGCGGGCCGCGCCGGATGGACGAGGCGTCCGCCTCAAGATACTCGTGGTAGCTGGCCGGGCTGGTCTGGACCAGATAGATGACCCGAACCGTGTACTCGTCCACCAGTTCCGCGTCGGGATACCTCGCCTGGGCCGCTTCAAGGTGCTTTTCAGCCAGTTCGAGCATGTCCTCGCGCTCGCCGAAGTTCATGGCCCCGGTGGGGCATGTCTGCACACAGGCGGGCAGCATGCCCATCTTGACGCGGTCATTGCACATGTCGCATTTGACCACCATCCCGGTCTCCTCGTTGATGCGCGGGATGTCGTAGGGACAGCTGGTGGCAAAGGCCTCCTTGTTGGGTTCCTTGGCCGTGAGGCTGGTGTAGATCACGGCTCCGGTTTCCTGGTCGTGGACGATGGAGCCGGGCACGGTCATGGCGTCGATGCAGGGCGGCTCGATGCAGTGGCGGCACTGCTCGGGGTAGAAGAGCCACTGAAGCTTGCCGTCGGTCTCCACTTCGGTGAACCGGACCAGCTTGAGGGTGACGCCCGAGAGGTCCTTTGGATTCTGGCGCGAGCCCCAGTTCTCGGTCTTTTCGGCCGGGAGTTTTTTCCATTGCTTGCAGGCAACCTGGCAACCCCGGCAGGCCGTACACTTGGTCAGGTCGATGAAGAAGGTCTTACTCATTTCATTCCTCCTTTACGCCTTGCGGACGTTGACCATGAAGGCCTTGGTTTCGGGGATGCCGGTATTGGGATCGCCCACGGACGGAGTCAGGATATTGGCCGAGTCGCCGCCGTCCTTTGGCCAGGTCCAGCCATAGTGCCAGGGCAGGCCCACCTGATGGATGACTGTGCCCTGGATGTCGAAGGGCTTGATGCGCTTGGTGACCATGGCCTTGGCCCAGACCGAGCCGCGCACACTCTCCACGATGACCTTTTCGCCGTTTCTGATGCCCCGCAGCGCGGCCAGCTCCTCGCCCATCTCCACGAACATCTGGGGTTCCATCTCCACCAGCCATTCCTGGTTACGGGTCATGAGGCCGGTCTGCCAGTGCTCGGTGACGCGATAGGTGGTGCCCACGAAGGGATACCGGGGATCGCACACGGCCTTGTCCTCGTCGGCGTAGGAGATGGCCGTGGGGTTGTGCAGAGTGGTGGAGAACGGGTGCGAGTTCACCGGGCACTCCAGGGGCTCGTAGTATTCCGGGAAGGGGCCGTCGGCCCGGCCGGGACCGTATATCTGGCCAAAGCCGAACCGGGTCATGATGAAGGGATGCCGTTCGCCGGGGGCCCAGCCGCCGTCGGGTACGTCGCCCACCCATTTCTTGTTGATGGCGTCCCACTGGATGAGGGGAAGCTCCGGGTTCCAGGGCTTGCCGGTGGGGTCCACGGAGGCGCGGTTGTAGAGGATGCGGCGGTTGACCGGCCAGCACCATGTGTAGTTGGGGAAAAGGCCGAGCTTTTCCTGCTCCGGGGTCTGGGCCAGGCTGCGCCGTGCGGCCATGTTGCCCTGATCCGTGTAGGAGTTGCAGTACAGCCAGTTGCCCGAGCAGGTGGAGCCGTCGTCCTGGAGCAGGGCGAAGCTGGGCACCTGGGTGCCCTTCTTGTAGAGCTTGCCGCCGATCTCCACATCGCGGGTGAAGTGGCCGTTGATCAGCTTGGCCGTCTTGTGCGGGTCGAAGACGCCGTTGGTGGCCCATCCCTTAAGGTTGAACCGCAGCACGGGGTCTGGATAGACGCCGCCCTCCTTCTTGTACAGGGCCTGGATCTCGTGCATCAGCTCGTACATCAGGTCGCCATCGGGCTTGAAGCCGTGGGGTGCGTCAGGGCCCTGGTAGCGCCACTGCATCCAGCGGCCGGAGTTGCTGACAGAGCCTTCCTTCTCGATGGACACCGAGCAGGGCAGGAAGAAGACCTCGGTCTTGATCTTGGAGGGGTCCATGTCCGGTCCTTCCCAGAACGAGCCGGTCTCGTTGGGGAAGATGTTGACGTTGACCAGCCAGTCGAGCTTGGTCAGGGCCTGACGGGTCTTGTGGGAGTTGGCGCCCGAGCAGGCGGGGTTCATCCCCCAGGCGAAGAGCCCCTTGAACTGGCCCTTGTCCATCTTATCGAAGAGGTTCAGCCAGGAGTAGACGGCCGCCGAGGCGGTGTCGAGCTTGGGCAGGTAGTTGAAGGAGACCGCAGGGTCGTCGTCCATCCACATGGCCTTGAGCAGCGACGCCGAATACTTGGGGAAGTTCTGCCACCAGTTGGCGGACATGGGATCGTTGGAGATCGGAGTGAGGGCCTTATTGTAGTCGGCCAGGCTCTGGTGTACCGCCAGGGGGGTGGCCAGGTAGCCGGGCAGGATGTGGTAGAGTAGGCCGTGGTCAGTGGATCCCTGGACGTTGGCCTCGCCGCGCAGTGCGTTGACGCCGCCGCCGGGGATGCCGACATTGCCCAGCAGCAGCTGGATGATGGCCATGGTTCGGATGTTCTGCACGCCCACGGTGTGCTGGGTCCAGCCCATGGCGTACATGATGGTTCCGGCCTTGTCCTTTTTGCCGGTGGCCGCATAGGTCTCGTAGAACTTGATGAGATCCTTGCGGGTCATGCCGGAGATGGTCTCGACATTTTCCAGGGTGTAGCGCGCATAGTGCTTCTTGAGTAGCTGATAGACGCAGCGCGGGTCCTGAAGGGTCCGGTCTTTCCTGGGGTTGCCGTTTTCGTCCATGGCAAAGGCCCAGTTGGACTGGTCGTAGCTTCTGGACTCGCGGTCGTAGCCAGAGAAGATGCCGTTGTCAAAGGCGTACTTGTCGCCGACGATGAACGAGGCGTTGGTGTACTCCAGGACATATTCCTTGAAAATCAGGTCGTTGTCCAGGATGTACTTGATCATACCGCCGAGTACGGCGATGTCTGCACCGGAACGCAACGGGGCGTACATGTCCGCCTTGGCCGAGGTCCTGGTGAAGCGGGGGTCCACATGGATGACGGTGGCGCCCCGTTCCTGGGCGCGAGTCACCCACTTGAAGGAGATGGGATGGTTTTCGGCAGCGTTGCTGCCCATTATGAGAATACAGTCACTGTTCTTCAGGTCGATCCAGTGATTGGTCATCGCGCCGCGTCCGAACGACTCTGCCAGAGCCGCAACAGTCGCGCTGTGTCAGATACGTGCCTGATGCTCTATGTAGACCAGGCCGAGGCTGCGGAGCATGGTCGAGTAGGCCCAGCACTCCTCGTTGTCCAGGGCTGCCGAACCGAGGGAGGCGATGTTGTCGCATCGGTTGACGACCTGCCCGCGAGAATTGAGATGGGTGAAGTTTTCGTCACGGGCCTTTTTGACGTTGTGGGCGATCTTTTCCAGGGCCCAGGCCAGGGAGACCTTCTTGAATTTGTTCGCGTAGGGCGCACGGTAGAGAACCGAGTCGGGCCGGCGGTCGTTTTCGGCCAACTGCCAGATGGACGCGCCCTTGGCGCACAGTGCTCCTTCGTTGATGGGGTGGTCGGGGTCGCCTTCGACGTTGATGGCCCGTTTGGTCTTCAGAGACGTGTTGACCACGAGCCCGCAGCCCACCGCGCAGTAGCAGCAGATGCTTGTGGTCTGTCTGCTCCACTTCGGGTCCATGGCCGCCGCCCTGTCGACCGCTTCGGCCTTGGGCGTACAGCCAAGCCCGAGGCCGCCGAAGGCCGTGGCAACGGCCGCCGTGGCGGAGAGCTTGAGGAAGTTTCTTCGGTTGGTGTGCATGAGACCTCCTGATGTTGGGTGCGGGTCAGCGCCCGCGAATTTCGCGACACAGCGTCACGAGGAGCGAGTAGCCGCTTGGCCGCGCCACGGCGCTGGGCATGGGCGGCGTTTGCCGGTCCATGTCCGTGTCGGGGCGGCGCAGGGTCATGGTCCGGGTGGCCTCGCGGACCCCGGACACGTCGAAACCCAGCCCGGAAAAAGGCTGGAGCGTCACCGTCCCGGCGACCGCTTTGTGGTTGAATGAATCGCGCATGTGCGCACCTCTCCCTTTTTGAAGCTCCTTTTCCTATGGGCGAGTCGTGGAAAAACGGCAAAGAAATCGGTCTTGCGCGTGGTGCGGCACACTGCTATTTCGGCCATTTTTTCGTAGACGCCTGAAATGATGCGGGTTCAATTATGCCATTTTGGGCATAAGTGCTTTTCTTTACAAGAGTTTTGCACAAAAGGGGAGGCGTCAGTATGGCCGCGGCCTGGGAGCGGGGCATCGCGGGCAGTGGCTGATGGCGCGGCAGGCAGAAGGGGGAGATGGTCTGCTGAGGCCCGAAGTCAGTCTAGTTGGGGAACCAGGGCGCAGAGATAGGCGGCCAGCATTTCGGCAATGGGCCGCTCCCGGTTGTTGAACCGGAACTCAAGTTCCTTGAGATACAAGGGGAAGCGCTGGCAGGAGATGCCCCTGAATCGGCGAATGCGCTCCAGGGCAAAGGGCCAGAATTCGTCGCCGCTGGCGTCGATATGGGGCGGCTCGTCGTAGCGGCGGATGATCTCGTAGGGCAGGGAGTCGTTGCCGCAGAAGAGCAGGGCGTCGTATTCCTTGTAGCGGTCGGTATAGACCAGGTTGCCGGTGCGGATGAGCTTGAGGTGGAAGTTCATGTGAAAGTGGAAAAGGGTCTCGGCCTGGAATCCGGGCACCAAATCAATGAAGACCATGGCGTCGCGCCGAAGGATGCCGTAGACCGGAATGGTGTCCATGCGCATGTCGCGGGGCCCCCCGGTGAGCCGGTTGCCTTTGAGGTAGGAGTCGAGCCCGGTGGCCTCGCCGAGCAGTTGGCGGGCGTCGATGGCGTGGGCCACGATGGCGAAGCGGATGGCGGTGAGGGCCTTGTACACGGTGTTGTAGGAGAGGCCGAGGCGCTCCTTCATCTGGTGGACACTGCATTCGTCGACGAACAGGGCCACGAGGCCCAGCCACTCGGCGGCGCTCAGGGCGCCGTTGTTTATCCATCGGCCCGAAAAGGGGTGGAAGGTGTATTTGCAGTCGGCGCAGCGCAGCCGTTCGCCTGAAAGGGCGTAGACCTTGCTGTGGCCGCAACGCGGACAGAAGGGGGAGCCCGCTGGCCATGCCAGGTCGAGCAGAAAGGCCCGGGCCAGTTTCTCGTCGCGCAGCAGCGCGGCGAAGTCTCCGGCCGCCTTCGGGGTGTGGGGCACAACCGGACGTCTGGGGTGCTCCCCGCCTGCCAGCGCACCGGGTCTGGGCCGCATGGCCGACTGCGGTTTTGTTCCGGGCATTGCGTGATCCATGATCGCCTCCTGTCTCAGAATCCCCACGCGGACAGCGTGGCCCGCCTGTATCCCTGCCCCGCGGCCACATAGTCCAGGGCCAGGGAATCGAGGTCGTCAAGCACCGGCAGGGAAATCCGGTCCAGCTCGCGGAAATCTATTGTCTTGATGTAGGTCTTGCAGCTTTCGCAGACATCGACGCGGAAGCCGGGCTCCTCGTCAACCGTGAAGAAGGTCAGCTTTTTCTGGTCCTCCTCGCCGCACACAGGGCAGGCGATGCGCCGGATGCGGTAGTCGTGGCGGCAGAAGGAACAGACCGCATGGCGGAAGCCCTCTTTTTGCCTGAGTGAGGAAATGAGCGGCAGGCTGCCGCAGACGGGACATTCGCCCGATATCGCCACCTTGACCGGCGGGAGCTTCGCAGCCAGCAGCTCTGACGCTGCCTCAATGGAAGGCCCCAGGGCGGCTGAGGCGAGGAAGGCCAGGGCCTTGGGCGCACCGGGGGTCCGTTCGGTCCAGGAGGCGAAAAAGGTGGCGTCGTCGCCCAGGTAGCGACGGAACAATTCCTCGGGGGTCATTTCGCCGTCGGCCAGGGCCTTGCCCACGCTTCGGGCCGCTTGGCCCAGGGGGCCGCCCGTCGCGTCGAGCAGAGCCACAAGCCTGCCGAGCAGGTCGGCGGCCTGGGCCGGGTCATGGGGAAAACACTCGCGGGTCATCAGGGGCACTCCTTGGAGCAGGGCTTCTGCCGAGGGCAGTTCCCGGTCTGGGGGCAGGGCCACTTGGGCCTTGGTCCGGGCTTCCAACTGGAGATGGGCCACTGCGTCCAACAGGTCGATCAGTTCAGATGAGATATAGGACTTTCCCCTGAGCTGGATCAGTTTTCGATCCAGGTTGCGTGTCGCCTTGTCCATGTTGAATTGCATTGGAGTGACCTCACTGTATTGTGCGTTGTTTGAAAAATACACTAGGGCGCACTCTTTGGCTTGCCAACGGTTTGGCACTTGCTCACGGTCTGGCACAAAATGCACACAATGTCTTTGATTTATGAGGGAAAAAATGACAGCAGTATGTCTTTTGCGGCACAATGATCCAAGGTTCGGCCATAATTCCAGCCGGTTCCCTGGTGGGAGAAAAAAGCTGTCCGGGAAAAATGAAGACAACCCATGCGCCCCTCGCGAATTCTGCCGTTCGGTGGTCAGAGGGGTGCCGCGGGCAGGGCGGCCGGGCTATCCGGGCGCGAGTGTCAGAACAAGGTGGTCAGCACCTCGACCCTGTCGCCAGCGAGCAGCGTCTCTCCTCCGGGCATGACGGCCACGCCGTCGGCCTGGCCCAAGGCGAGCATGGGTGGCGTGTCCTTTCCCGCCAGCATGGAGGCGCACAGGTGCCCGCCGTGGCGACTCAGAGTGCAGGGGGCCAGCCATTCGCCGCCCGGCCGACTGGACAGGGTTGCGTCGAGACGGGCGGTAACGGGCGCGGTCTCGTTCAGCCCGCGCAATCGGCGCAGCGCGGGCAGGACCACGGCATGAAAGCAGGCGAAGACCGCAGTGGGCGGGCCGGGCAGGGCGATGAGCAGGGTGGTGTCGCGGTGCGCGGCGAACATGTTGCGTCCGGGCCGGATGTCCAGAGCGTCAAAGAGGGTTTCGAATCCGGCCCGTCGGGCCCCGGCGCGGGCGAAGTCGCGTTCGCTGCGGCCGGTTCCTCCGGTGGTGATCACCAGCTCGGGCAGGCCGTCGGCCGCGAGCAGGGCCGTCAGCCGGTCTTCGTGATCTGGCAGCACCCCTGTTTCTATGGAGCTGATGCCGCACCGGGCAAGCAGACCCGAGGTCAGGATCAGATTGTCGGCCGGGAAGCGGGCCGCAGGTTGCGGCGGGGTGTCCGGGCCAGGGTGTGTGGGGTCGGACAGCTCGCTGCCGAGGGCCACGACCCTGGCGCGTGGAGCCGGGTGGACCCATGCGGCGGAAACTCGGGTGCGCAGCATCACGGCTACGGCCTGGGGCGAAATTTCCTGTCCCCTTTGAATGAAGACATCGCCGCCAGCGATCTCGCCGCCAGCGGTGCGCACAAACCAGCCGGGCCGGACCGGGCCCCTCACCTCAATGCACTCCGCATCGCCATGGGTCGGGCAGGGCGCATGGCCGCATCCCCGGGCGATGACGTCCTCCTCGGCCAGGACCGCGTCCGAGCCGGGAGGGAGTATGCCGCCTGTGAGCACTCGGGCGGCGGTCCCAGGTTCCACGGGGCGCAATGGGTCGGTCTCGGCCCGCACCGTGTGGGTCACGCGCAAGACTGCCGGTCTGCCCGTGGTTGCGGCCGCGATGTCGGCGGTGCAAACGGCATAGCCATCGCGGACCGAGCTGGCCCGTTCCGGCACGTCGCACCCTGCGGCCACGGCCTCGGCGGCGGTCAGACCCGCGCACTCCATAGGCGGCAGCTGCGTCGGCGGCGTCGGCCGGGCCGTGTCGAGCAGCCGCCTGATGGCGCGGGTGCGGGGGATGGGGCGGTCCTTGATGTCTAGAATCCGATTATCCTTCCGTTGTCGTGGTAGACCCAGAAACTGTCGTCCTTGACGTTGCCAACCAGGGTGATGCCTGTCTTGCGTGCCAGCTCCACCGAGAAATTGGTGGCCACGGCCGTGGAGACCAGAACGGGTACGCCGATGCGTATCACCTTGAGCAGAATCTCCGAGGCCACTCGGCCGGTGGAGACGATCATCTTGTCGTCTACCGCCACGTTGTCCAGAAAGCACTGGCCGCAAATCATGTCGATGGCGTTGTGTCTCCCGATGTCCTCGCGGAAGAGGAGCATCTTCTCCGGCGTGCATAGGGAGGAATTGTGGCACCCCCGCGTGTGGTTGTAAAGGGTGGAGCGCGTGTGCAGTTCGCGGACCAGGGCCAGGATCTGCTCGGGCGTGACCCGGATGCGGCCCCTGAGGCGGCGCTTGGATACGGTCTGCACGTTGCGGCCGAAGTTGGTTCCCTTGCCGCAGCCCGAGGTGATGGAGCGTTCCAGGACACGGTTTTCCCAGGGATCGTGGCAGGTCTCCACTTCGGCCACCAGGCGCTGGTTTTCGTCGCGCACGGTCAGGTCCGTGATCTGGTCCGGGCTGGTGATGAAGGCGTCGGACTTGAGAAAGCCCACGGCCAGGTATTCCGGGTGCTTGGCCGTGCAAAGCAGGGTCACCACCTCGCGGCCGTTGAGCATGATGGTCAGGGGCACCTCGCGTATGGAGGCGACGGGCCTGCGCGTAAACCCCTGGCGGTATTCGTGGATGACATGGTTCTGTGATTCCATGGGGCGCTCCCTGCCGGGCGGTCGCGAACTTCCCGGCGTGGCGTTTTCGGTCTGTTTCCTGTATATCGGGCATTGGCGCGGCGACGCAAAGAAGCGTCTTTTCCCCCTGCTCTCACACTGACGAGGTGGTTTTCATGCCTGTTCCGGTTTTGTGCATTGTGGGCAAGAAAAAATCCGGCAAGACGACCCTCATTGAGGGACTGCTGCCCGAGCTGATCTCCCTGGGCCTGAGCGTGGGCACTCTCAAGCATGACGCCCATTCGTTCGAGATGGACCGCGAGGGCAAGGACTCCTGGCGGCACCGC
Organism: Pseudodesulfovibrio alkaliphilus; assembly: GCF_009729555.1. Classification (NCBI taxonomy): domain Bacteria; kingdom Pseudomonadati; phylum Thermodesulfobacteriota; class Desulfovibrionia; order Desulfovibrionales; family Desulfovibrionaceae; genus Pseudodesulfovibrio; species Pseudodesulfovibrio alkaliphilus. The sequence goes on along the minus strand of NZ_WODC01000001.1, from coordinate 590,388 downwards.
CGGGCCGGGGCGGCCACCGTGGTCGTGTCCTCGCCCGCCCAGGTGGCGGTGATCAGATCCGTGGACCGGGAAATGTCGTTGGCCGAGCTGGCCGAGGTCTATTTTTCCGACCGCCAGTTGGTGCTGGCCGAAGGATATTTCCGCTCGGACATGCCCAAAATCGAGGTGTTCCGCGCCGAGGCCCACGCCCAGCCGCTGTGCCACCGGGGCAACGCGGAGGAGAAACGGCTGCTGGCCATGGTGGCGGACGCCAGGACGGATGTGGGAGTGCCGCTTTTTTCCCCGGACGATTCGGCCGGTCTGGCCGAGTGGATCGCCCGCCGCTTTCACGGTTGGGTCCGAAGCGGTCTGTGGAGCGCGGACAGGGTGGGGGAAGGATCGTGCCATCCGGGCGGCCGAAGGACCGCCCGCCGCTAATGCGCTGTCTCTTCCGCCATCTTCCGGGCCAAGGCCAGGTCCTCGGGTCGGTTGACGTTGAGGAACGAGATCAGATCGGGATCACCGGGCGCCAGGGCGGCCACCGGCACTTCCCGGACCTTCACCCGGTGAAAGAAATCAATGATCTTGTAATTCCCGTCCTCCAACTGGCGGGTGATATGGGGCAGGCAGCGCCGGGAATACACGGCGGTCAGCGGCTCGCGGTAGCCGTCCTCCTTGAGCGGCAGGACCACATCGTCGCCCGGTTCCGCCCGGGCCAGCAGGCGGCGGACCAGTCCGGTCTGCAGAAAGGGCGCGTCGCAGGCCGCGAAAAAACCGTGGTCCGTGGTCATGGCCGAAAGTCCCGCGTGGATGCCTGTCAGCGAGCTGCGGGCTCCGAAGCGGTCCAGGGCCAGCGGCAACCCCAGGCGGGCAAAGGGTCCGGCCTCGCGGGTCGCGATGATCACTTGTTCGAAGAGGGGGCGGTACACGGCCAAAAGCCGCTCAATGATGGGTAGGCCGCCGATGTCGAGAAACGCCTTTGCCACCCCGCCCATGCGTGTGCCAAGGCCGCCCGCCAGGATCACGCCTGTGACGGGGATGGGGGCGACGGGGTCGCTGCTGCCGGGGGTGTCGTCCAGGATGTGCATGGGGCCAAGGTACGTCAAGGCCGGGGCGATGAAAAGGGGCGCAGCCGCGTTTGTTCGGCCCGGCAAGGGTAGGCAACCGCAGCGCAGACGTGTAAGGTCTGGGCATGCCTTCGCTTCTGAAGATCGCGTCCGTCCTGGCCATAGCCTATCTCTGCCTGGCCGCCTGGGTCTATCTGACCCAGCGCAGGCTGCTCTATTTTCCCATCCGCAGCGTGGTCGCCACCCCGTCCGACGCGGGCCTGGCCTTTGAGGACGTGTGGCTTGTCAACGGGCTGGGCACCGAGCTGCACGGCTGGTGGCTGCCCCACCCGCAGGCCCGGTTCACCCTGCTTTTCTGCCATGGCAACGGCGGCAACGTCTCGCACCGGCTTGAGTCGCTGCGGATCTTTCACGGCCTCGGCCTGTCCGTGCTTCTCTTCGACTATTCGGGTTATGGCCGAAGCGGGGGTCAACCCTCGGAAACCGCCACACGGGCCGATGCCCGCGCCGCTTGGGACTGGCTCCTGGAGCGAGGCATTCAGCCCGGCGAGATCCTTCTCTTCGGCCGATCCTTGGGCGGGGCCGTTGCCGCCGGGCTGGCGGCCGAGGTCGTCCCCGAAGGGGCGGTTCCTGCCGGGCTGGTCTTGGAATCCACTTTTACCTCGGTACCGGACATGGGCGCCCGCCTCTACCCCTGGCTGCCCGTGCGCCTGCTGGCCCGCGACCGCTACGACGCCGCTGCGGCCATCGCCGGGCTGGGGATGCCGATCCTCTTCATTCATGCGCCCGACGACGAGATCGTTCCCTACGCCCTGGGTCGCGCCTTGTTTGATGCCTACCAGGGGCCCAAGTCTTTTCTCGCCCTGCGCGGCGGGCACAACGACGGCTTCCTGCTCGCTGGCCGCCACTACGTTGATGGACTGGCCCGGTTCCTTGAGGGGCTGCCCGAGGCGGAAATTCCTGCCTCATCCCTCATGCAGCCTCAAGGTAATGCAAAGAAATAAAAAGATATGTCGGAATGTGCACGCCTTTTGCTGCGGTCAGCACACGCGGCAAGGAGGAACACGCATGAATCGAATCGACCAGTCTCCGGGGCTTGAGCCCCGCATAGATCAACTCTCCAAAAAGATACGGGAACTGCGCGGCGGACAGCGGTCAGAGGAAGGGCTCGACGCCGCCCTGGACGCGGTGGAGCGCAACAGCGGAAGGCGCGAAGCCGCAGTGGCCGCGGCCAGTCTGGCCGGGCTGGGCGACGAACTGTCGCTACAGGGTGCACACCTGCACGGCCTTGACCCCTCCCGTGTGGCGGACCTCATCAGCGACCCCTTTGCCGACGAATAGCCCGTCCCGGCGGAGGCCTGTCGCTGTATCCGGGGGAAGGCGCAAGGCCGGACCCCCCTGTCTGGGCCAGGTCGGCGCACCCCAGAGGGCCGGATGGGCTTGTCCGTTCCCCATTCTTGCGAGGGCTGCGCTTTGATGCGCGAGCCTGATGCCCGGATTTTTGTTCTTGCCATTGGATGACGGGTGCAATACATTGGTATAATTGCCCCTTGTTCTATTCTTCGGTCTTCGGGCGGTGACATGCCGTCCGGTTTTTTGTCTGTGCATTTTTATCTCCTGCCCTGTCCGGCGGTTGCGTTTTTCCAGCCGGTTTTTCCGTCCGCCCCCCCTTGCCATGGTTCGCGGACGGGCGTATGTATCAATCAAAGGCAAAGGCCCCTTCGAGAGCGAAGGCATTGCGGCAACGGCAACGGAGGGTGGAGGGAAATAGACACCGATTTTTTCTGGAATACATGTGGCGAATCGAGTCGCCCACTCTCTAGAAAGAGCACCGTGCGCCAAACCAAACGTATCAGGTCGTCATACAGGGAATTTTGAAATGGCGGTCCAGATACACCCGGATAACCCGGAAAGGCGCACTTTGCTTTGCCCGTCCGCCTCTGAAGAAATACCTGGCCCGCCGCCTTCCTCCTTCCGCCCTGCCTTTCCCGTCCGGTCCCTGATACCCGCCTCCTTCCGGGGCGAAAATCGTGCAGCCACCTCTTTACATCGGGAGACGGGTGCTTATTCTATACATGCAAGGGAGGCAGACCCGGCCGCCCATGAGATAGAAGGAGCGAACCGTAACGGAGGATGTGACCGATATCACCCTCAAAAACCATAAATCAGCGAAACGAGTCGCGAAACATCACCAAAGAGTGACGTGCGCATGAGCCCCCGGGACCGCAACCCCGGTCCGAGGCCAGCCGGGCAAACCGGCCAGCGCACTTTCTTTTTGCCTTTTTTCCAGCCCTGAGCGCGGCAGGCCAGCTGCCAAGCAAGACCTCGTAGCTTCGCGCCCGGGTCACAGCCGCCGCGACGATTCCGGCCGCAGGGTGCGCTGTCCGGCCAGGGCCGTGTCCAGCTCGGCCAGGGCTGCATCCCGGCCAGAGGGCAGCCGGACCTTGAGGGGCAGATAGTTGGAAGCGTGGTTGGCCAGGAAAAGGCCGCGTGTGAGGGTCAGGTGGGCGAGCATCTCGCGGATTTCGGCCAGCATGCCCGCGGCATCGGGCAGGACGAACTCGCCCCGGGCGTGGCGTTCGTGGAGCTTTGTGCCGGGCACGAGCATCAGGCTCAAGGCACCGATCTGGTCCGGGTCCATGGCGCTGAGGGCCAGTCCGGTGGCCCTGGCGTGTTCCAATGAGCGTTCAACCCCGCCCAGGCCGTTGATGACCGTGACGTTGAGCCTGAACCCTGCCCTGCGGGCACGGATGCCCTGGCCGACGATTTCGGCACTGTCGCCGTTCTTGTTCATGGCGGCCAGGATGGCGTCGTCGCCTGATTCGAGCCCCATGTAGACCATGGCGATACCCGCGTTCCGCAGCTCGGCCAGCTGGGCGTCGTTCTTCTGGCGCAGGCTCTTGGCGTTGGCGTAGGTGGAGACCCGCGTGACCCAGGGCAGATCGCGGCGGATGGCGGCCAGGATTTCCAGCAGCCGGGCCTGTGGCATGACCAGGGCGTCGCCGTCGCACAGGAACACGCGGCGCTGGCGGCGGCAGTGACGGGCGGCAAAGGCGATGTCGCGGGCCACGGTCTCGCGGTCCTTGATGCCGAATCGCTTGTCCTGATACGCCCCGCAGAAGGCGCATTTGCCGTGGGAGCAGCCGAGAGTCACCTGGAGCAGGATGCTGTCCGCCTCGCTGGGCGGGCGGATGATGGTTCCCTGATAGTTCATGGAATTTCCTCGTGTGGTGTTCGCAAAAGAGGCAAAGCCGTCTTGTTGCGAAAGACCGCTGGGTCGAGAATGTGGCTTACCTTGCCCAGGCCGCTGGCCGGAAAACCGGGCAGCCATTTTCAAGGACGCGACACTACCATCCCCGGGCCGGATTGAAAACAGTCTTGAATCCGGTAAACCCGTTGCGTGGAGGGGAAAATACCATTGACCTGGACCAAGCCCTTATCTACGGTGGCAGAGTGGACCGCCTGTGCGCGGCGGGCCCTGGCAGACACCGCCGAAACCGATGAAAGGGAAAGGATAATGGCGCTTCCCCTGCGGCCGGCAAGGCCCACCTCATATGTCTCCATGGACGAGACCTCCAGGGCGCTGCTCGAATCGTCCATGGAATCGTCGTTGATCATCGACGTGAGCGGGTATGTGCTGGCCGCCAACCTCATGGCCGCCAAGCTCTATGGCATGGAGACGGTCAAGGAGCTTGAGCAGGCCAACATTTACGACCTGCTCCCGCGTGACTCGGCGGATTCGCGCCGGGAGCGCATTGCCGAGGCCATCGAGTCCGTGCGTTTTCTGCGCTTCGAGGAAGAGGTCGGGGGGCGCTCGCTGGTCCATTCCATCGTGCCTGTGACCAATCCCTGGGGCGAGGTGACGCGGCTGGCCATCAACACCCTGGACCTGACCGAACTGCGCCGCACCGACGAGGATCTGCGCCGCGAACAGCAGCGCCAGATCTTTTTCATGGAGTCCCTGCCCGGCATCGTCTACCACCTGTACCCGGATCAATCCATCCGCTACGCCAACCGTTATTTCCGCAAGTATTTCGGCAGCCCCAAGGGCAAGAAGTGCGCAGACGCCCTCAATTGCGCCAACAACTCCTGCGAGGGGTGCCCGCCCATGGAATCCATGGGCACGGACCGCACCCAGGAGTGGGACTGGACCGACGCCCGGGGGCGCACCTTTCATCTCCAGTGCAGCCCCATGACCGATTCGTCCGGGGAGCGGATGATCATGGTCCTGGGCATAGACATCACGGACCGCAAACGGGCTGAGGACGCCCTCAAGATCGCCCACGACAGGTCCGAGGACAAGGTCCGCCTTCGCACCCGCGAGCTGGAGCGGGCCAACGCGGAGCTGACCAGCAAATCCACCCGGCTGGTGGCCGCCATGAAGAAGGCCGACGCCGCCACCAGGGCCAAGTCCGCGTTCCTGGCCAACATGAGCCACGAGATACGCACTCCTCTCAACGCGGTGCTTGGCATGGCCGAGCTGGCCCTGCGCGTGGACGATCCCACCCGAAAGAACGAGTGTCTGAGCCGCGTCCTCGAAGCGGGCACCTCTTTGCTTACGGTCATCAACGACATTCTTGATTTCTCCAAGATCGAGGCGCGCAAGCTCGCCCTGGAGCGCATCGACTTCGATGTCCGCGAGGTGCTGCGCACCGCGCTGGACATGCACCGCCTGCACGCCGCGGACAAGGGGCTGGTCCTGGTGGCCGAGGTGGCCGGGGAAGTTCCCCGGGCCATTGTGGGCGACCCTGGCCGATTGCGCCAGGTGCTGGTCAATCTTGTGGCCAACGCGGTCAAGTTCACTGAGGCTGGCGGCGTGACCGTACGCATTGGCGTTGCCCAGGGCCGGGATCCTGCCGCGACAGAAGAGTCGCTGACCCTTGAATTCGCCGTCTCGGACACGGGTATCGGCATTCCGAGGAAAAAGCGGCGCGCCATCTTCAAATCCTTCCTCCAGGCCGACGACTCCATCACCCGCAAGCACGGCGGCACCGGGCTCGGGCTGGCCATTTGCAAGCTGCTGGTGGAATTGATGGGCGGCGTCCTGGCGGTGGAGAGCGAGGAGGGCCGAGGCAGTACCTTTTCCTTTGCCGTCAGGTTCGGCGTGGGCGACCCCGAGGCTCTGGAGGCGGACCGCGCCGAGGTTGAAGCCGCCCCGCCAAGGCCCGGCCTGCGCGTCCTGCTGGCCGACGACAACGCGCTCAACCGCAGTCTGGCACTGGACCTGCTGGCCGAAAAGGGCTACGAGGCCGTGGCCGTGGAAAACGGTGCCCAGGCCCTGGAGGCGGTCAGGTCCCAGCGGTTCGATCTGGTGCTCATGGATGTGCAGATGCCCGTCATGGACGGCATCACGGCCACCCGGGCCATCCGTGATCCGGGATCGGGCGCCCTTGACCCCCAGGTGCCCATCGTGGCCCTCACCGCCCACGCCCTCAAGGGCGACCGCGAGCGGTTCCTGGGCGCAGGCATGAACGGCTATATCGCCAAGCCCATCCGCATTGATGATTTTTATGCGACCGTGGCCGCGGCCGTGAGCAGCGATTCTGCCGCGCTGGACGACTCCTCGGAGGGGAAGGGCGGCCATGCCTCGCAGGGAGACTGCACGGCCGGACCTCCCGACAGGACGGACAAGGGCTGCCACGCCTTTGACCGGGAGACGGCCCTTGAGATGCTCGGCGGAAACCGCGCCCTGCTCGGACGCATGGACGCCATCTTTTTGCGCGACACGCCAAGGGATCTGGAAGATCTGGCCGAAGCCCTGGCTTCCCGGCGTTTGGACGAGGCCGGGCGGCTGGCCCACTCCATCAAGGGGAGCGCCAAGACCGTGGGGGGACGCCGGGCCGGCGCCCTTGCCGAGCAGGTGGAGTTCTTCTGCCGCCAGCAGGACCACGCATCCGCTGCCAGGGAATACAAGACGCTTGAGTCCGAGGTCCGGTCCGCGCTAGAGTTTCTGAAGCGGGAGTCGGCCCTGAATTGATAGACGACCATCAACGCAAGGAGCGGGAGGATGAAGACCATACTGATTGTTGACGACGCCCCCATGATCCGTGAGCTGCTCAGGAGCGTGCTCGAAGCCGAGGGTTACGCGGTGGTCGAGGCGGCTGACGGCGAGGAGGCCCTGCGGGTGTTCAGGGACAATGCCGTCGATCTGAGCATCATCGACATTTTTCTGCCCAAGAAGGGCGGGCTCCAGGTCATGGGCGAGCTGATCAAGTCAGACCGCTCCCGCAAGTTCATCGCCATCTCGGGCGGCGAGGCCTTCAACCCCGAGGCCATCGTCGAGCTGGCCAAGGTCTTTGATGTGGTGGACACCTTCACCAAACCCATCGACACCCGAAAGCTGCTCGATTCCGTCAAAAAGGCCCTGGCCGACTAGACGCCACGGCAAAGGGCCGCGCTCTCCGGGGAGCGCGGCCCTTTGACATCGCGGGGATGCGGCCGGTCAGGCCACGTCCACGGTCACGCCCTCGTTGACGTAGAAGAGGACCACGTATTTCTTTTGCAGGGCTTCCACCAGCTGCTCCACGGCGCGGCCGCCAGGGCCTTCCAGCCGGATGTAGGCGTTGCGGGTGCCGGGGTTGCGGATGTCGTAGGCCGTGAACACGCTGGTGAAGGTCAGCCCCATATCGCGGATGTCGGTGAGCAGCTGGGCCAGAGGTTCTGGCTGGGCCTCAAGGCGGAAGGCGAGCTGGATGCCGGAGCGCACCGACCCTGCCGCCGCGCAAAGGAAACGCATCACGTCCGCCTGGGTGATGATGCCCACCAGCACCCCCCCTTCGACCACGGGGAGTCCTCCCACCTTGTGTCTGACCAGGATGTCTGCCACTGCGTTGATGGATGTGTCAGGGGCCACGGTCAGGGGGCCGGGAGTCATGATGTCGCTGGCGGTCAGGGTGTTCAGGCCGCCTTCGCGGCCGTCGGTACAGTCGCCAGGGATGAACTTGGACGGCATGGCGTCGCGGATATCCCGGTCCGACACGATACCCGCCAGCCTTCCTTCGGCGTCTATCACGGGAAACTGCCGGATGTCCTTGCGGCGCAGGATGTCGGCTGCGTCCATGACCGACGAGTTGACGCCCAGGGTGATGACATTGGCCGTCATCCAGTCTCTGACAAGCATCGTTGCCTCCTTTGATCCCGGCTTTGCGCGATGGGGCGCACCTTGATCCAACCCTAGTCGGTCATTGGCGAAAATGCAACGTCCGGCCGGACCTTCCGGCGGTCACGGTGCATCCGGGCCGGACATCGGTCCATGGTTCGATCGAAATTTCCGACACCAACCGTCTGGAAACACATCGTTTCCGTTTGGTGCGCTTGCCATGGGCCGCTTGGGGGCGTACACTGAATAAAGGACCGGAAGCCTCCTGTCCGGTCTTGTTGTGCCAGCATTGGCAAGGACGATGGAACAAGGCCCGGAAATGCGTACACTCAGTCTGCTGCTTTCCTTTTTCCTGCATGCGCTTATTGCGACGGTGCTGATCCAGACTCTGCATCTGGGCCGAACATTGCCGCCCAAGCTCATGGAGCTGGATTTGACGGCCCTGGCCGAGCCCGTGATCGCCCCGTTTCCCGAGCCAACCCCGTTGCCTGCGCCGCTTCCGGTCGAGCCTGCGCCAGAGCCCCAACCCCAAGCCTTGCCAATGGACAAGACCATTCTTCTGGACGACGCACCTCCCCCCGAGCCCGCTCCCGCTCACACTCCCGCATCCGTTCCGCCGCCGCAGGAGCCGCCGCCCGTGGCCGAGGCCATCGACATCAGCCCGGTCAAGACCGTTGCGCCGTCCGAACCGCCGCCCCCTTCCGAGGAGGCGTCCCGGCCGTCTCCGGCCGGCGAGCAAGAGGAGGGCAAGGGCCCGCCCATCATGGTCAGCCGGCATGACGTTCTCGCGCATCGGGGCCACGAGGCGAGGTTTGGCCGGTCCATGATGGCCGAATACTACACCTACGAATCCTCGGAATTCTCCGGGCAGTTCCAGACCCGCGACGACCGGACCATTTCCATCATCGACGCCCGCGACACCGAGTATGGCCGTTTCCTCATCTACGACTCCAAGAACAAGACCCTGCGCCGCCTCAAGGAGTTCGCCAAGTACATCTACACCATCGGCCCCTCGCTCTATGCCGACGAGCCGGTCACGGGCACCGTCACCTTTCTGGCCAAGGACGACCGCATCGAGCGGTTTATCCTGATGACCGACGACGACCGCATCGCCCATTTCCCGGTCAAGGTCCATGTACGCGAGAGCGATGTGCAGTTTGCCGCGCCCGGTGCCGACCCGGCTCCGAAACCGAAGGCGCGTGGAAAGTCCGGCAAGGAGCAGGACGCCCTGGCGGGGCGGGCCACTCTGCCGCCCGCCGGAGGGGGGCATCCCGGCGTGGTCCTGACCTACGGGGAGCGCTGCGTGGACGATGGACTGGTCCGGGGTTTCACGCGGGCGTTGTCCGCGTCGGGATTGGCGGTGTTCTCCTTCCGGCCACGCGGTTGCGACGAGTCCGGCGAGGCCGTTGCCTCTGTCCGGCCCGAGGGCATCAGCGTGGCCGAGGCCGCAACCCGCGCCCGGCAGAGGCAGGCGGCGGACACGGCTGCCGCTTTGGCGTATTTTGTCGGACTGGAGGCGGTGGATGGCAGTCGGGCAGGGGTGTGGGGCAACGGCACCGGAGTGGCTGCGGGTCTGGCCCTGGCCCTGGCCCTGGAGCCGGAGGCGGTGCGCCCCGCCTTTCTGGTCTGCCTGCTCGACGACAGTGTGGGCCCGGACGGACTGCCGGGCAGCGCCGGGCTGGCCCGGCTGGACATGCCCGTGCTCTGGCTGATCACCGGGCGCAACCTGGGCCGCTGGCAATCCTTTGTCTCCACCCTCGAATCCCTGCGCGATGGCCAGGGGCTGGCTTTCACCATAGTCATGGCCCCGCTTCGGGGGGGGCAGGAGGTTCTTGGCGCCCGGGGCGAGTTCTCGGGCTGGGTCGAGCAGGTGGCTGAGGAACACGCCCGGCTCGGGGCGTCGTGGATCGCGGGACTGGCGCAGTGATGGCGGCCGGTGCGCCCCGGCCATCCGGGATTGGCCGTGGTCCCGGTAAAAAGCGGTCGTCCGTTGTCTCGGTCGTCTTCCCTTCCCCGTGCGAATGGGTTAAGAAATGCTAAGGAACAAGACCCGATCCGGCCACCCCTGACCCCGAGTGCGCGTGAAAACAAAATCGCCGACCACCCCCCATGTGGGGCGGGAGATCAATCCCCACCTCTTCGAACAGGTGCTCAGCGCCTCGGGCGTGGCCATGGCCATTCGCGATGCAGGTCTGCGGCCCATCTTCGCCAACCAGGCATTCACCGACTTTTACGGCTATTCGCTTGAGGAGATTCTGGCCGGCCGGGCCCAGGACATCCTGCCGGGCCCCACACGGGTGTTGCTTGAGGAAACCGTGGCTCCGGTCATGGGCACGGGGCGCAGCTGGGAAGGGGAATACGCCATCCGCACCGCCTCGGGCAGGCTGTGCCCCGTCTGGGGCCGCTTTGACCCGGTGCTGGACGACTCCGGCCGTCTCACCCACGTCATTTCCATCATGCGCGACGCCTCGGCCCGGCGGCGGCTGCGCAATGCTCTGACCCAGAGCGAACGCCATCTGCGCTTCCTTACAGAGAACACCCGGGACTGCCTCTTCCGTCAGCGTCTGGTCGACAAGCGCTTCGACTACATCAGCCCGGCCGTGGAGAGCATCACCGGCCACCCGCCCAAGGACTTCTACGAAGTGCCCGGCCTCTTCGAGCAGCTCGTTCCGGCTGAATGGACCGGGGTGCTGGACCTCTGGTGGACCGAGCTGCTGGACGGCGTCTGTCGCCACGAGTACGAGTTTCCCCTCATCCATCGCGACGGCTCGATGCGTTGGATAAACCAGCGCATCACCCTGCACGCGGACTCCCCGGGGTCGCCCCGAGCCATCGAGGGCATTCTCTCGGACGCCACCGCCCGGCACGAGGCTCAGAGGAAGCTTGCCGTGGCCAGATACAGTCTCAATTTTATCGCCAATTCCACCAGTGACATCTTCTTTCGCATGGCCGTTCCCGATGGCACCTACGACTACATCAGCCCTTCGGTGGAGCGGTTCTCCGGCTACACGCCGCACGAGATGATGTCGCACCCCCTGTTTGTGCGCGAAATGATCCATCCTGACTGGCGCGGATATTTCAGCGAGGTGTGGGATGAAATGTGCCGGGGTGTGGTCAGGCCCGAGTATCTCTTCCAGTTTGTCAAAAAGTCGGGCGAAGTGCGCTGGGCGCGTCAGCGCTTGGTCCTGCACCGCGATGAAAACGGGATACCCGTGGCCGTGGAAGGGATGGCCAGCGACGCCACCGAGTACATGAACACCGTGGAGGCTCTCAAGAAAAGCGAAGCCCGGTTCCGCGCCCTGTTCGAGGATTCGCCCATCTCCCTGTGGGAGGAGGATCTGACGCGGCTCAAGGCGCATTTCGACAGTCTGCGGGAACAGGGCGTTACCGATTTTCGCCGCCACTTCGCCGACCATCCCGAAGACCTGGCCCGCTGCGCCTCGCTGGTGGAGGTGGTGGCCGTGAACCGGGCCACCCTGAATCTGCTGCGGGCCGGGAGCAGGGAGGAGCTGCTCGGCCAGCTCGACAAGGTTTTGACCGAATCCTCCATGCAGGCCTTCACCGAGGAGATGGTCGTCCTCGCCTCGGGCGGCTATGAATACAGCGGCGAAATCACCCACCGCACCCTGGATGGGGAGATCCTTTGGGTCATGGTTCATTTTTCCGTGCCCCCCGAATACAGGCAGACCCTTTCGCGGGTCATCGTCTCGCTTCAGGATGTCACCCCCCGGAAGCGGGCCGAACAGGCCCTGGCCGAGTCCGAGGAGCGTTACCGCGCCCTGGTGGAGAACGCCCAGGAGGGGGTGGCGGTGGTCCGCGACGGGGCGGTGGTCTTCGTCAACCATGCCATGGCCCGGATGCTGAACACCCCCTGCGAACAGTTGAAAACCTTTGACCCCATGGACCTGATTCACCCGGATGATCAAGCCTGGGTGCGCGGCAGTCTGGCCGCCTATCTTGCCGGGCGGGGCGACGGGCCTGGTGCGCCGTTGCGCGTGGTGGGGGCCGACGGCAGGGCCGTCTGGGTGACATTGAGCCTCAAGCCCATCCGCTGGAACGGAGCGCGGGCGCGCCTGATCATCCTCACGGATGTCACCGGCCACAAGCTCCTCGAGGCGGAACTGCGGGCCGCCCATGCCGAGATGGAAAGCCGCGTCAAGCGGCGCACGGCAGAACTCTCCGAGGCCAACGCCCGGCTGACGGCCGAGGCGGAGGAGCGTCGGCAGGCCCGGGAGCGCATCCTCTCCCTCACCCGGCAGCTCCTTCATGCCCAGGAAAATGAGCGTCAGCGCATTGCCCGCGATCTGCACGATAACGTGGCCCAGGATCTTTCCTCCATCGTCCTGAACATGGAGACCCTCTTCGACGGGCTGGCCGAGGTGGACGGGGTGCTGCAACGCCGGACCGATGCCGTTGCCGAGGTGGTGCGCGGAGCCATCGCCGCGGTGCGCGAGATTGCCTACGGGCTGCGTCCGCCTGCTCTGGATCAGCTCGGGCTCATTCGGGCCTTGAAGAACCATTGCGGGGAAATCGCCGGGCGCACCGGGCTCGATGTCGCGTTTCAGGCCGTGGGCACAGAAGACATGGTCCTCGACTTCGACGCCGAGATCAACGTCTACCGCATGGTCCAGGAGGCGCTGAACAACACGGCGCGGCACGCCCGGGCTGACCGCGTTTCGGTGCGCCTTGTGCGCAGCCATCCCGAGCTGTTCGTCCGCGTGGAGGACAACGGCCAGGGGTTTGACGTGGTTTCGCGCATGGCCGACGCAGCGGCGGAAAAGCGCATGGGCCTGCGGAGCATGGAGGAGCGGGCCAGACTCCTCGGCGGCACCGTGGAGATCCAGTCCCTGACCGGGACAGGGACGCGCATCGTCTTTCGCATTCCCCTTGAAACCACCAAAAGGAGCGCCCAGGCATGGAACTCATGATCGTGGACGACCATCCCCTGTTTCGGGAAGGACTGAAAACAATCGTCAACCGTGACGACAGGTACACCGTGGTCTGCGAGGCGGGCAACGGCACCGACGGCATCCGGCTCGGCAAACGGCACAAGCCCGACATCATGCTGGTGGACATCTCCATGCCGGGCAAGAACGGCATCCAGATGATCCGCGAGCTGAAAAGCTCGCTGCCCCAGACCCGGTTCATCATCATCTCCATGCACTCGGAGGCGGACTACATCGTCGAGGCCTTTCGGGCGGGCGCATCGGGCTACCTGATCAAGGAGTCGGCCGCTGGCAACCTGATGCGGGGGCTCGATGCCGTGGCCAGGGGGGAGCTGTTTCTGGACGACGCCCTGTCCCAGGAGGTGGTCTTCCGGCTGATGCAGGCCAAGGACGAGCAGACAGCCGGGCGCGACCCCTATACCACCCTCACGGCCCGCGAGCAGGAGGTGCTGCGCCTGCTGGCCGAGGGCCTCACCGCCAAGGAGGTGGCGGCCCAGCTCTTCATCAGCCCCAAGACCGTGGAAAACCACCGCACCAACCTGATGAAGAAGCTCGGTCTGCAAAGCTCGGTGGAGCTCATCCGCTACGCCGCCCGCCTCGGCCTCATCGACCTCGACACCTGGGCCATCTGAGAAGGGTCAGCTGGCGGGATTGTCCTTGCCTCCGCCGTACAGGGCATAATAGCCGCTTGGCACCACCACCAGGGTGAAGAGGGTGGAGGCGGCCAGGCCGAAGATGAGCGCCCAGGCCAGGCCCGAGAAGATGGGGTCCAGGGTGATGGGCCATGCCCCAAGGGCCGTGGTCAGGGCGGTGAGCAGGATGGGGCGCATCCGCACCGCGCCGGACTGGATGATGGCCTCGCGGAGCGGTCTGCCCGCCGCCAGCTCGGACTGGATGAACTCGATGAGCACCAGCGAGTTGCGGATGACGATGCCGCCCAGGGCGATCATGCCGATCATGGAGGTGGCCGTGAAGAAGACCGGGTCCGCGTAGCCGCCCACGGAGGAGCCCGCCGCGAGGTTGAGCAGCCAGAATCCCGGCAGGATGCCGAGCAGTGTCAAAGGCACGGCCGACATGACCAGCAGCGGCATGAGGAAGGTTCCCGTCTGGATCACCAGCAGGACATAGATGGAGGCCAGGGCCGCCGCGTTGGCCAGCCCCAGATCCCGGAACACGTCCAGCGTGATCTTCCACTCGCCCTCGCCAGCCCAGTCCACCGTGGTGCCCGGCGGCATGGGGTCGCTGCGCAGCCTTTTCTTGAGGTCGAGCACGGCCTCGCCCGGAGGCACGCCCGCCGTCTCGGCGTAGACGTAGGCCACCCGGCGCAGATTCTTGTGCAGGATGGGCTGGTCCGTGGCGATCTCGCGGAAAGATCCCACCTCGGCCAGGGGGACCATGGCCCCGGAAGCGCTCTTCATGGTCAGGTGGTCCAGCGCCTGTGTCCCAGTGCGCAGGGCAGCGGGCAGAACGACTCGCACGGGCAGGGGCTGGCGTTCGCCAGGGGCGTGGACAAAGGCGGGCTCCTCGCCGCTTAGGGCCAGACGCAGGGTCTGGACCACGTCCGAGGCCGTGATGCCGTGCAAGGCCGCCTTTTCCTTGTCGAGAACGAAGTCGAGCATGGGGCGGTCCGCCTCGGAGGAGTCGTCCACGTCCACCACGCCCGGCTCACTGCGCATCATCTCGCGCAGGTGTGCCGCGCCGTCGAGAAGGACAGGATAGGGCAGGTCCGGCCTGCCGTAGATCTCGGCGGTCAGGGTGGAGAGAACCGGCGGCCCAGGCGGGGTTTCCACCAGCTTGATGACCGCCCCGTGGCGCAGGGCCACCGTGTCCAGATGATCGCGCAGACGCAGGGCGATGGCGTGGCTCTGCATGGTGCGCTCGGACTTGTCGGTCAGGTTGATGCGGATTTCGCCAAGATGGGGTTCGTCGCGCCAGTAGTAATGGCGGACCATGCCGTTGAAATCCATTGGCGAGGGCGAGCCCGCGTAGGTGACCAGGGTGGTGACTTCGGGCACGGTGCGCAGGAATGCCTCGAAGTCCCGCAGCGTCCTGTCGGTGCGCTCCAGGGTGGTGCCTTCGGGCATGTCCACGAGCAATTGCAGCTCGTTCTTGTTGTCAAAGGGCAGCATCTTGAGCGGTACCAGCCGCAACGCCACCAGTCCGAGACACAGCCCCAGCCCGGCCAGGATGCCGACGGCCAGCAGCCGTCGATTGCGCGGCGTCCCCAGAAAGGGCGTGATGATCCGGGTGTAGACGGCCAGGAGCCGGGCATTGGGCGCGGGTCCGCGGTTCCCCTCTTCGGCTGCTGCGGCCGTGTCCGGGGCGGTCTGGCCGTGGCGGTGGCGCAGGAGCAGCCACGCCATCCAGGGTACCACGGTCAGGGCCGCCAGGGTGGAGAAGGTCACGGTCAGGGGCACGTTGGCGGCCATGGGGGCCATGTACGGTCCCATCATGCCGGTGATGAAGAAGAGCGGCGTGAAGGAGACGATGATGGCCAGGGTGGACATGATCACCGGGGGCAGCACCTCGCGCACGGCGTCCAGGGTGGCCTCAAGGGAGTTCTTGATGCCTGCGCGGATGTGGCGCTGGATGTTGTCCACGTTGGTGATGGGGTCGTCCACCACCAGACCAAGCGAAAGGATGAGGGCGAAGAGGGTGACGCGGTTGATGGTGTAGCCGAAGAGGTGGTTGACGAACAGGGCCAGGGAAAAGCTCATGGGCACGGCCAGGGCCACCACCAGGGCTTCGCGCCAGCCCAGGGCAAAGGCGAGCAGCGCCACCACCGTGACGATGGCGAAGCCGAGGGACGAGAGCAGTTCGTTGACTTTGGCCTGGGCGGTCTCGCCCTGGTTGCGGGTGACGGTGAGGGTCACGCCCCTGGGCAGCACTTCGCGCTGCAATTCCTCGGCGCGGACCACCACGGTATCGGCCACGGTCACGGCGTTGACGCCTCTTTTCTTGGCCACGGCCAGGGTCACGGCCGGGCGCGACGGGTGGGCCGTGTCGAGGCCCAGCCGGGAAAGATACGTATCGGAAAAACCGATGCGCGAGTAGTCGGCAGGCTCGCCTGGACCGTCGCTGATGTCTGCCACGTCGCGCAGATACACGGGTCTGCCGTCGAACACGCCCACCACCAGCGAGGCCGCCTCGCCCGCCGAGAGCAGGAAGGACTGGCTGACCACACGGGTACGCCGGTCGGCGGCCACCAGATCGCCCGCGGTCAGGGCGCGGTCCGCCCCGGCCAGGGCGCGGCGCACCTCAAGGGGCGAGATGTTGAATCCGGTCAGCCGTTCAGGCCGGATTTCCACCCGAACTTCCCGGCTGCGCCCCGAGTGCAGGGTAATGCGCGAGACATTCTCCACCTCGGCCAGCCGGTGGAACATCTCCTCGGCCATGCGGCGCAGGTCGTGGTCGGAATACAGCGTTTCGTATCCGTGGTCCGCATGCAGGGTCAGGGCCACGATGGGCACGTCGTCGATCTCCACGGGCTTGACCACCCAGCCCTCGACGATGCCCGGCGCCAGATCCACGTTCTTGGCTATCATGGTGTGCAGCTTGATCAGCGAGTCCTCGCGGTTCTCGCCCACGAAGAAGCGCACGGTCACAGCGGCCATGTCCTTGCGCGATATGGAGTAGACGTACTCGACCCCGTCGATCTGCCACAGCAGCCGCTCAAGGGGGGTGGTGACGAGTTTTTCCACCTCCTCGGCCGATGCGCCGGGCACACGCACGACCACGTCGGCCATGGGCACCACGATCTGGGGTTCCTCCTCACGCGGGGTGACGACGATGGCCGCCGCTCCCAGGGCCAGGGCGGCCAGGGCCAGGATCACGGACATGCGCGATGTCAGGAAATAGCCGACAATGCTCCCGATAAGGCCGGTGCGGCCGGGCTCGGAGCCGACCATCTAGCCCTCCCCTCCGGTGCGGTCGGCCGGTTCGGCCATGCCCACGCCCAGAGTCTCACCGCCGGACAGGCCGGAGAGCACCTCCACAAGATCGCCAGGCCGGCCGCTCACTCGGTCCCCGGTCCGCACATGCACCGGCTGCCAGGAGTCCCCCTCTCTGACCATGACCGTTTCCAGCTGGCCCACGCGGGTCACCGCAGCCCGGGGAACCAGCACGGCATCGCGCTCGCCAAGGGGCACGAAGAGGCGGCCGAACATGCCGGGATACAGGCCAGGGGCCTCGGGAAGCCGGGCCTTGACCAGAAAGGAGCGCGTCACCGGGTCGGCCAGCGGCTCCATCTCGTCCACCACGCCTTCCAAGGTGTCGCCCTCGCCCAGGGCCGAGACGGCCACGCGCACGGTATCGCCCACGCGCACCCGGCCGATGAGCCCCTCGCGGACCATGGCCTCCAGGCGCAGACTCTCGCCGGTCTGGAGCACCAGCAAGCCTTTGCCGGGAAAGGCAAGGTCGCCCGGTTCCGCCAGCCGTCTGGCCACCTCGCCGGCCTCGCCTGCCACGATGGTGGTGTGATCAAGGCCGATCTCGGCCTCCTGGATCACCTCGTCCGCTTCGCGGGCGCGGGCCAGGGCCGCGGCAACGCCCTCCTCGGCCTGCCCCAGGGCGGCCCGTGCCTGAAGATAGGCGGCCTCGGCCCGCTCCACCTCCTCGGCCGTGACCACGCGCTGCTCGCCGAGCTGGCGCATTCGTCGATAGGCGGCCTCTGTCTGGGTGAAGGCGGCCTTGGCCGAAGCCAGGCCGTCCCGTGCATGGGCGATCATGCTGGCTGCGCTCTGGCGGGCCTGGCGGGCCTGGTCGAGCCGGGCCTGGGAGGCGCGGCCGTCAAGGACCACCAGCCTGTCGCCAGGGGCCACCCTGTCGCCGGGGCGCACCAGCACTTCGAGCACCCGGCCCGTGACCTGAGCCTCGACGTTCACGTCGGTCCTGGCCCGTACCGTGCCCACGGCCTCATGCAGCCGGGGCAGGGTGGTCCGCTCCGCCACCGCCGTGGCGCGGGGAACATAGGACGCCCGTATTCCGGCCGGGGCGACGGGGTCGGAGCCGCAGGCCGCAAGCAGCAGCGCGGCCAGCACAATGGAGGGGATGGCGAGTTGTTTTATGGGCATGGCCCTTCCATAGCACGGAATCCCGCGCCTTCGCCAGAGAGGAATGGGCCTTGGCAGAGAGACGTGGGGCGCGACGGCCTTGCGGCCCAAGCCGTGTCGGGGTCGAAACCTAGAGGAACAGCGTGCCTATGCGGCCAAAGCGCACGTCGGTGATGGAACCCCAGGACCAGTATATGACCAGGGCCTTGCCCACGATCTTTTCGCGCTTGACCGGGCCCCACCAGCGGGAGTCGTGGGACGCCTCGCGGTTGTCGCCGAGCATGAAATACTGGCCCTCGGGCACGGTGTAGGGGCCGAAATTGTCGCGCACCGGCTCCATGGTGTGCTTGGTGTGGCGCACATACGGCTCGTCCAGGGGCTGGCCGTCAATGTAGACCACCTTCTCCCGGATCTCGAGGGTCTCGCCGGGCAGGGCCACCACCCGCTTGATGAAGTCCTTGGTCTCGTCCTCGGGATACTTGAAGACCACGATGTCGCCGCGCTCCGGGTCGCTCACCGTGTAGAGCACCTTGCCGTCGGTGGTGTCCAGAAACACCGTGGAGGGCAGGCGCAGGTCATAGGCGAACTTGGTTACCAGCAGGTGGTCGCCGATGAGCAGGGTATCGAGCATGGAACCCGAGGGAATCTTGAAGGCCTGAACCACGAAGGCGCGGATGACAAAGGCCAGCAGCAGGGCCACCACGATGGCCTCCACCGTGTCGCGGAATGATTTGAGGGAGCTTTGGGTCATGAATAGGTGCCTTGTTCGCGGGTGAGCGGGTTAGTCTTCGTCCGCCTTGAGGACGGAGAGGAATGCCTCCTGGGGTATCTCCACATTGCCCATGCGGCGCATCCGTTTTTTGCCTTCTTTCTGCTTTTCCAGAAGCTTGCGCTTGCGGGTGATGTCGCCGCCGTAGCACTTGGCCGTGACATCCTTGCGGAAGGGCGCGTTGCGCTCCCGGGCGATGATCTTGTTGCCGATGGCGGCCTGGATGACCACCTCGAACATCTGGCGCGGGATGGAGCGCTTGAGCTTGAGGGCCAGGGAGCGTCCGGTGCGCGCCGCGTTTTCGCGGTGGACGATGCAGGAGAAGGCATCCACAGGGTCGCCGTTGATCAGGATGTCGAGCCGCACCAGATCGGCCTGGCGGTAGTCGATGATCTCGTAGTCGAGGCTGGCGTATCCCCTGGTGGAGGACTTGAGCTTGTCGAAGAAGTCGTACATGACCTCGGCAAAGGGCAGCTCGTAGGTGATGACCACGCGGGTTGGCGTGATGTAGGCCATGTTCTTCTGGATGCCGCGCTTTTCCTCGCACAGGGCCAGCACCGAGCCCACGAATTCGTTGGGCACATGGATTTCCATGCGTACAAAGGGCTCGCGGATGGCGGCTATCTTGGTGGGGTCCGGCAGCTTGCTCGGATTGTCGATGGTCAGGGAGTCGCCGCCCACCGTATCCACCTGATAGATGACCGAAGGCGCGGTGGTGATGAGTTTGGCCTCGAACTCGCGCTCGAGCCGCTCTTGGATGATTTCGATATGCAGAAGGCCCAGGAAGCCGCAGCGGAAGCCGAAGCCCAGGGCCTGGGAGGTCTCGGGCTCGAAGCTGAAGGCCGCGTCGTTGAGCTGGAGCTTTTCCAGCGCGTTCTTCAGGGTTTCGTATTCCGAGGGCTCCACCGGGTAGAGGCCGGAGAAGACCATGGCCTTGACCGGCTTGAAGCCGGGGTAGGGCTCGGCCACAGGATTGTCGGCCAGGGTGATGGTGTCGCCCACCGGGGCATCGCCCAGCTCCTTCATGGAGGCGCACAAAAATCCCACCTCGCCCGCGCCCATGGTCTTGATGTCCACGGCCTCGGGCATGAAGGCGCCAAGCCGCGTGACCTCGAAGCGCTTGCCCGTGGAGAAAATCTTGATGGTGTCGCCTTTCTTGATGGTTCCGTCGATGATGCGGAAGAGGACCACCACGCCCTGATAGGAGTCGTACCAGGAGTCGAAGATGAGCGCCTTGAGCGGTGCGTCCGGGTCTCCCTTGGGCGGCGGCAACTGCTCGACCACCGCCGCTATGACCCGGTCCACGTTGAGCCCGCTCTTGGCCGAGACCATGAGCGGGTCAGAGCAGTCAAGGCCGATGATGTCCTCGATCTCGCGGGCGATGCGCTCGGGTTCGGCGCTGGGCAGGTCGATCTTGTTGAGCACCGGGATGACTTCGAGGTCGTTGTCCAGCGCCAGGTAGACGTTGGCCAGGGTCTGGGCCTCCACGCCCTGGGTGGCGTCCACCACCAGCAGTGCGCCCTCGCAGGCGGACAGGGAGCGGGAGACCTCGTAGCTGAAGTCCACGTGGCCGGGGGTGTCGATGAGGTTGAGGACGTATTTCGCGCCGTCGGGCGCAGTGTAGGGAATGCGTACGGTCTGCGCCTTGATGGTGATGCCGCGCTCGCGCTCCAGCTCCATCTTGTCGAGGTACTGGTCCTTCTTGGCGCGGTCGTTGATCATGCCCGTCAATTCGAGAATGCGGTCGGCCAGGGTCGATTTGCCGTGGTCGATGTGCGCAATGATGCTGAAATTGCGGATATTGTCTATCTTGCTCATATTTTCCGTGTCTGTGGTGACGAGTCCCGCCCCGCAGGGCGCGGCCGGGCGGCCGGGTGTACCGGAACGTCTTCTACGGCATTTGTCGGGGGTTGTCTAATATATATGGGCGAGGGCGGCGAAGAGATGATGGCCGCTTTCATTGGCGGAAGGGCAGCAGGCTTGCGGGTGCGAAGAGTCGCGGGAGGAGGCCAGGGCCGGGTGGAAGGATGGAGAAGCTCGCCGCGACCGCAATGGTTGATTCGGCGGGAGCGTCCCTCGCCGCGGGATGGGCGGAGACGAAAAAGCCCCCGCCATAAGCGGGGGCTGCCTGGAAATGTTGTCGAGATGTTGCCGTGATACAACGCCTCTGCCAAAGGTCGGTTTGTTGGGTGTTGCCTGAAAACGCTGCCGATTCGCTGAATCAGGGTTGTGCTTGGCGTTACCTGGAAACGGTCCTTTGTCCTTGGCTCCACCATACGCCTCTTTCGACGCGGCGCAAGCCTTTTTGTGCGGGGGTGACTACAGTTTTTCGAAGTATTCCTTTTCCGCGCCGCATTGCGGGCAGACCCAGTCGTCGGGCAGGTCCTCGAAGCGGGTGCCGATGGCCACGTTGTTCTCAGGATCACCCTCGGCAGGGTCGTAGATGTAGCCGCAGGGACATTCCCATCGTTCCATGATCGTATCCTCCGAATAGGTTGGTTGGCCCCATCATACCACAAAACGCGGACCGAGCAAGGCCGCTTGTGCAGGATGCGCGGCCAGGGCCGGTCAGAGCAGCTCCAGGCGTTCGTCCATGCGCAGTTTGAGATGGCGGTAGGCCTTGGCCGTGGCCACGCGTCCACGCGGGGTGCGTTTGAGGAATCCGCACTGGATCAGGTAGGGCTCGTAGATGTCCTCAATGGTCCGCACTTCTTCGGCGCAGGCGGCGGCGATGGTCTTGAGTCCCACCGGCCCGCCGCTGAAGTTCTCGACCATGAGGGAGAGAATCTTGCGGTCCATGGCGTCAAGTCCGTGCTGGTCCACCTCCAGCCGGTCCAGGGAGGATTCGGCGATCTCGCGGGTGACTGTCCCGTCGCCGTGGACCAGGGCGTAGTCACGCACGCGGCGCAGCAGCCGATTGGCGATGCGGGGGGTGCCCCGGGCCCGTCGTCCGATGGCCAGCGCACCGTCCGGTTCCACCCGCACCCCGATGATGGCTGCGGCCCGTTCCACAATCCGGCCCAGCTCCTCGGGCGAGTAGAATTCGATGCGGAAGATGCAGCCGAAGCGGTCGCGCAGGGGCGAGGTGAGCAGCCCCAGCCGGGTGGTTGCGCCAACCAGGGTGAAGGGCTCAAGGTCGAGCTTGACCGTGCGCGCCCCGGGCCCGGACCCGATGATCAGGTCGATCTGGAAATCCTCCATGGCCGGGTAGAGCACTTCTTCCACGGTGGGGGGCATGCGGTGGATCTCGTCGATGAAGAGAATGTCGCCCCGGTCAAGGTTGGTCAGGATGGCGGCCAGATCGCCCGAGCGCTCCATGACCGGGCCGGAGGTGGTGACCATGTTCACGCCCAGTTCGCTGGCCATGATCCGGGCCAGGGTGGTCTTGCCCAGGCCGGGATTGCCGTAGAACAGGGTGTGGTCAAGGGGCCGCGAGCGCTCGGTGGCGGCGCGGATGAAGACATCGAGGTTGGCCCGCAGCTCGTCCTGGCCGATGAAGTCGGACAGGCGGCGCGGCCGGACGCTCTCTTCGGGGAGTGTGCTCTTGCTCATGAGCGGGCCGCCGCGATGCGCCTCAGCGCCGTGCGGATGGCCGAGGCGGCGTCGAGGTCTGGTTCAGCGTCGAAGATTTCCAGCAGCATGGGTCTCACTTCATCCTCCTGATACCCCAGCCCCTTGAGGCCCGCAAGGGCGTCGAGGTACTCGCCCCGTCCTCCTTCGACGCGTGGCCCTTCGCCCTTGGCCGGGGCGTGGGCCGGGGCGAGTTTGTCCACCTTGTCCTTGAGGTGCCAGAGTATCTGCTTGGCGGATTTCGGTCCGATGCCCGGCACCGTTGCCAGGGTGTCGGCGTCCTCGCGCCAGGCGATCTCGCGCAGATGCCCGGCGTCGAACATGGAGAGTATGGCAAGGGCCTTCTTGGGGCCGAGTTTGTCGATGGAGATGAGGGTGCGGAAAAGGTCGAGATCGTCGTTTTCGAGAAAGCCGAAAAGATCAATGGCCTTTTCGCCCACCTGGGTGTGGACAAAGAGCGCTGCCTCGCCTCCCCGGCCGGGCAGCCGGGCCAGCACCGAGGTGGGCGCGGCCACCTCGTAGCCCACTCCGCCTGGAGTGAGCAGCACCAGTCCCTTGTCGCTCACGGACAATACCGTTCCCTTGAGATATCCGATCATGCGGCCCCTCCGTGCCCATGGTGTACCCCATCGCGGCAAGACATTCAAAGGGAATGCTCACCCCTGTGGCGATGCGCCTTCACAGTGACTTTTCCGGCGCGATGGGTGTATATGAAGATTCAACACAAGGAGCCGCCATGCACCATGCCGCCGCGAACACCAGCCCGAACACCTTTCTGCTGACCATGGCCCTGGCCGCCTCGCTGGTCATGCCGACACTGGTTGCGGCTCGGGATACGGCCCCTTTGTCCAGGGACGACCTCGTCTCCCTGGTGGGCGAGGCTGTGGTCCGGGAGGCGAACCGGGCCGAGGAACGGGTCAGGAGGGCGAAGGAGCGGTATGAGCAGGTCAACCGGCGCGGCACCCGGTGGCAGCAGTCCGAAGCGGCCGTGGAGCTTGAGCGGGCCAGGGAGCGCTTCGGGATCGCGGCGCACAATCTCGACGAGGCGCAGGTCAGGGCCATCGCCGAAAGGAGCGGCCGTTCGCCGTCCGAGATCCGGGCCATGCGCGAGTCAGGCATGGGATGGGGGGACATTGCCAACGAGACCGGCGTGCATCCCTCGGTGAACGCAAAGGGCAATGGGGCCGACGCCGCCAAGGGCCCGGAAGCAGGCAAGGGCAAGAACAGCCAGTAGCCGCCCGCCCGCATTGCGGGAAAAAAGGTTCACCCGGCCAGCGTCGGGCGAACCTGTCTCCTGTTTCGAAAGCGGGGCGGTCAGCCGTCGATGAGTCTGCGCATGCGCCGCTCGTTGAGGTGGCAGATGGCCACGGCCAAAGCGTCGGAGGCGTCCTCGGGCCAGTCCGGCTTCTTGATGCCCAGGCTGCGGGCAACCATGAAGGCCACCTGATCCTTGGGCGCACCGCCCACGCCCACGAGGTTCTTCTTGACCTTGCTCGGCTCGTATTCGGCCACGCTCAGGCCGTGGGTGGCGCAGGCGGCCATGGCCGCGCCGCGGGCCTGGCCCAGCTTGAGGGCCGAGGACGGATTCTTGGACACGAAAACATTCTCGATGGCTGCCTCCGCCGGGCCGTGGGCCGTGATCAATTCGGCCAGCCGGGCGTAGATGACGCCAAGGCGCGTGCCCATGTCCTTTCCCGCCGGGGTGCGGATGACCCCGGTGGCCACCAGCTCGGCCTGGCCCGAGGACTCGCGGACGATGCCGTAACCCGTGGCCCGCGAGCCGGGGTCGAGCCCCATGACCACCACGCTGCCCTGGCGCACGCCCGCCTACTCGTCCTCGAACAGTTCGTCCGGGAAATCGGCGTTGAGGTAGACCTTCTGCACGTCGTCGTTGTCCTCGAGGGCGTCGAAGAGGTTCATTGTCTTGCGGCCGGTAGGAACGTCCACGGGGATGAGGGTCTCGGGCACACGGCCCACCTCGGCGGATTCGTATTCCATGCCCGCGTCGGTAAAGGCCTGTTGCACGGCCATGAAGTCGCCGGGCGCGGTGTGCACCACCAGGGAATCGTCGTCGTCCACGATGTCCTCGGCCCCGGCCTCCAGGCCCACTTCCATGAGCTGGTCCTCGGTGAACTTCTCCTTGTCAAAGAGAATGACGCCCTTCTTGCTGAACAGGTAGGCCACGGCTCCGGCCTCGGCCATGCTGCCGCCGTGCTTGCTGAAGATGTGTCTGATCTCGGCCACGGTGCGGTTGCGGTTGTCCGTGGCCGCGTCCACGAGCATGGCCACGCCGCCCGGTCCATACCCCTCGTACACGACCTCGGCATAATCGCCGCCCGCCAGCTCGCCAGTGCCCTTCTTGATGGCGTTTTCGATCTTGTCCTTGGGCAGATTGACCTGCTTGGCCTTCTGGATGGCCAGCCTCAGGGCGGAGTTATCTTCGGGGTTGCCGCCGCCCGCCTTGGCGGCCAGGATGATGTCCTTGGCTGCCTTGGTGAAGAATTTCGCCTTCTTGGCGTCCTGGCGACCCTTGCGATGTTGGATGTTCGCCCATTTGCTGTGTCCGGCCATATGTCCTCCTCAAAGGATGTGCAAAGAAAGATTGGGTTCAAAACGGTCGAATATACTATCCGTCTGTGCCGACAAAGCCAAGCGCAACGATAAAGAGCTCCTTGCTTTCGGAGCGCGAGCTGTACGGCTTGAAATACTTCACTTTTTCGAAATGTGGCCGCAGGGAGTCGGCATACGCCTTGGTTTCTGCACCGTCGAAAATCTTGACCGCGAAGTGGCCGCCGCGTTTAAGCCGCCTGATCGCCACCTCAAAGGCGCGTTCGCACAGCTCCAGGCTGTTGGCCTGATCCGCGAACTTGATTCCGGTTGTCTTGGGGGCCATGTCGCTGATAACAAGATCAAAGGGCGCCAGCGGCTCCATGGCCGCCAGCAGTTCCGGCGCGTCGGAAAAGACATCGGCCTGGAGGAAGGTGATGTTGTCGGCAAAGGTGTGTCGGGTTGCCTGGATGTCCACGGCCAGCACCCGCCCCTGGGGGCCGACCCGTTCCCCGGCGTATTGCGACCACGAGCCCGGGGCTGCGCCCAGGTCAAGGACGGTCTGTCCCTTCCTGAAGAGGCCGAACCGCTTGTCCATTTCCTTGAGCTTGTAAACGGACCGGGCCGCGTAGTTTTCCTTTTTGGCCCGTTTGAAGTATTTGTCCTGGTATTGTTTCATGGCACCGCTCCTTGCCCGGCGTGGAGCGATTGGTAGCCGAATCCGCCGAAAAAGCCAAGCGCAGCATGGTACCACGTCCCGCCAGAGTCCGCATCGTCAACGAACTGGGCAATGCCCAGACCCTGCCCGATGGGCCGGATCAGTTCGAGGTACTGCCCGGAGGGCCGGACGCCGTGTTTCTTGGCCTGGGGCCTGACCCGGCCCGAACGGCCGCGCTCTTTCCGAATTTCCCGACCGCCGACTTCCTCGAGTGCCCGGCCATGGCCGAGCAGGTCGTTGGCTGGGCCGGGGCCGTCCCGGCCGGATTCACGCCGCTGACGCCCGGAGGCTTCACCACAGAGCGAGCTGCCTCTGCCACGGTCATCCGCTACCGGCCGGGGCTCAAGGCGTTCCCTTCCTTCTATGCCCCTCTGGCCGCCCGAGCCGCGCTGGCCAAGGCCCGCGTCGCGCCGTCTCGCGACCGGGGCAGGCCCCGGACCGTGTGGCTGCCCACGGCCAAGGGCGACCTGATGACCCGGGAGTTGGTCCTGGCCTTCGAGTCACGCGGGTTCCGGGTGGTCACGGTGGAGCGCGAGGGGCTGGAGCGCTCGCCGGGCACCGAGCTTCCCGGCATGCTGGCCCAGGATGTTCCCGACCTCTTCCTCAGCGTCAATTTCCGGGGACTTGAGCCCTTTGGCCTCGGATTCTCCCTGTTGCGCGAGGCCGGGGCCAGGGTGGCGGTCTGGCTGGTGGACAATCCCTGCAATCTGCTCACCGGGATCAAATCCGGCTTTTGGCGGCGGGCGCGGCTCTTTGTCACGGACCATTCCTTTATCGGTCCGCTCATCGGAGCCGGGGCGCACTGGGTGCGGCATCTGCCCCTGGCCACCAGCCCGGAGCTGTTTGCACGGCCCGGTCCGCTGCCCGACTGCGCCCAGGGCCTTGCGGACAGGCTTGTCTTCGTGGGCCGCTCCGCCTTTCCGCACAAGGAGCGCTTCTTTGCCGGGCTGGTCCCGGACCCCTCCCTGCTGGCCGAGGCCGGGGCCATGCTGGATAACGGCCAGCGGCCCGACCATCACTGGTGGCGGCGGCGCGTTCCTGCGCCTCTGTGGCCGGGCAGCGAAATCCGCCGTCCGGGCGCAGGGGCCGAGGCCGCAGGGCACCTCTGGCGTACCCGCTGTCTGACCGGGGCCGGACCGCAGGCCGTCGTCTTCGGCGACGAGGGATGGCAGGCCGCGCCGGGCTTGCGCGCCGAGCTGCGCCCGCCCCTGGACTATTATGCGGCCCTGCCCGCTGTGTACGGCGCGGCCGGAGCCAGCCTCAACGTCACTGGTATGCAGCTCCCGGCCGGACTGACCCAGCGCCATTTCGATGTCTGGTGCGCAGGGGGCCTGCTTTTGACCGACGCCAATCCCGGCCTCTCCATCTTTCCGGCCGAATTGACCGGGCCGATCACCTTTGCCGCGCCAAAGGACATCGAGCCTTTGTTCCAGAGCCTGTGCGCCGATCCGGCTACGCCGGGCCTGCGCCGAGCCTGGCGCGAGCTCATCCTGGGCGAGCACACCTACGCCCACCGGGTGGACGCCATTGTCACCGCCCTTGGATTGTGACCGCGCCATGGTCGCAAAATCATCCTGCCCCCGTCAAAACACTTGTCCCCGCCCCGAAAAAGCGATAACAAGCCTCAACCCAAGGGGACGTAGCTCAGCTGGGAGAGCACTGCCTTCGCAAGGCAGGGGTCGAGAGTTCAAATCTCTTCGTCTCCACCAGGAAAAATCAAAATGGCTTCAGATGGTTATCTGGAGCCATTTTTGTTTGATGCGCCGCAATACGCCACCAAGCCGCCAGTGGATCTTTGCAGCTTGCTTGTTCCCCGCCCGCCTCATCGCGCAAAAATAGAGGGAGCGACCCTCGGGCCGCTCCCTCCATTTCGAATCAGTTCAATGTCGATCTACCATGCGTAGAGCGGGAACTCGCGGGCGAACTCCTCGACCTCTTCGCTGATCTCCTTGAGCACCTTGTCGTCGCCGATGTTCTCAAGGGCGGCGGTAATGGCCTCGGCCACCACGATCATGTCTTCCTCGATCATGCCGCGGGTGGTCAGGGCCGGGGTGCCCAACCGGATGCCCGAGGTCTGGAACGGGGATTTGGTCTCAAAGGGTATGGTATTCTTGTTGACGGTGATGCCCGCCTTGTCCAGGGCGATCTGCGCGTCCTTGCCGGTGTAGTCCCTGTCGGTCAGGTCCACGAGCATGAGGTGGTTGTCCGTGCCGCCGGAGACCAGCTTGTATCCGGCCTCCTGAAGGCTGGCGGCCAGCACCTTGGCGTTCTTGACCACCTGCTGCTGATACTCGGTGAATCCGGGCGAAAGCGCCTCGCCAAAGGACACGGCCTTTGCCGCGATGACGTGCATGAGCGGCCCGCCCTGAATGCCGGGAAAGATGTTGGAGTTCAGCTCCTGCTCCAGCTCCTCGCCACCCAGGATCATGCCGCCGCGTGGCCCCCGCAGGGTCTTGTGGGTGGTGGTGGTGGTGTAGTGGGCGTGTTCGATGCAGGAGGGGTGCTCGCCCGCGGCGATGAGGCCCGCGATGTGGGCCATGTCGACCATGAGTTTCGCGCCCACCTCGTCGGCGATGGCGCGGAACCGGGCGAAGTCGATGACACGCGGGTAGGCCGAGGCTCCGGCGATGATGAGTTTGGGCCGGTGTTCCTTGGCCAGGGCTTCCACCTGGTCGTAGTCTATGGTCTGGGTCTCCCGGGAGACGCCGTAATGCACCATGTTGAAGAGTTTGCCCGAGAAGTTGACCGGGCTGCCGTGGGTCAGGTGCCCGCCGTGGGAAAGATCCATGCCCAGCACGGTGTCGCCGGGCTTGCAGGCCGCGAAGTAGACGGCCATGTTGGCCTGGGAGCCGGAGTGGGGCTGGACGTTGGCATAGGCAGCGCCAAAGAGTTCCTTGGCCCGGTCGCGGGCCATGTCCTCGACCATGTCCACGAACTCGCAGCCGCCATACCACCGCTTGCCGGGGTAGCCCTCGGCGTATTTGTGGGTCATGACGCTGCCCTGGGCCTGACGCACGGCCGTGGACACGAAATTCTCGCTGGCGATGAGTTCGAGCTTGCTGACCTGGCGGTCGATCTCGTTGGCTATGGCCGCTGCGATTTCAGGGTCTTGTACGAACAACTCTTCCATGGTGTGAACCTCGTTTTGGGGGTGAATACGAATGGCTTCCCACCGCCTCATGCGGCGCGGCCGGTTTTCTGGCGGCTTCCGGGCGCGGGGACATTCATCCCCGGCGGCGGCCGCACCCACCGTCCCATGCGGGGTGGAGATCCGCTTTATATCAAAAAAGGGAGGCCGTTCAGCCTCCCTTGTTGTTATCCGGTGAAGCGCTTGAACAGGACGCAGGCATTGGTGCCGCCAAAGCCGAAGGAGTTGCTCAGCGCATATTCGGCCTGCTGTTGTCGCGGTCCGTCGGCGCAAACGTCGAGGTCGCATTCCGGGTCGGGCGTCTCGCGGTTGATGGTGCCGGGGATGACGCCTTCGGCCAGGGTCTTGACCGCAAAAACCGCCTCCACCCCGCCGGCCGCGCCGAGCAGATGTCC
Source organism: Pseudodesulfovibrio alkaliphilus (assembly GCF_009729555.1). NCBI lineage: Bacteria > Pseudomonadati > Thermodesulfobacteriota > Desulfovibrionia > Desulfovibrionales > Desulfovibrionaceae > Pseudodesulfovibrio > Pseudodesulfovibrio alkaliphilus. The sequence goes on along the minus strand of NZ_WODC01000001.1, from coordinate 561,099 downwards.
CATCTGGGACTTGTTGGCACAGATGGCGATATTATAGGCATGGTCGCCAAAGACCGTTTTGATGGCCCGGGTCTCGCACAGATCGTTGAGCTTGGTGGAGGTGCCGTGGGCGTTGATGTGGTCGACTGCCGACGGGTCCACCCTGGCCTCGCGGAGCGCGGCGGCCATGGCCAGGGCCATGCCAGAGCCGTCCTCGGGCGGGGCTGTCATATGATAGGCGTCGCCGGAAGCGCCGAACCCGACCACCTCGGCCAGGATGGTGGCTCCCCGCGCCTTGGCGTGGTCCAGGGATTCAAGGAGCAGCAGCCCCGCGCCCTCGCCCATGATGAAGCCGGTACGGTCGGCGTCAAAAGGCCGCGAAGCCTTCTCGGGCTCGTCGTTGCGCACCGAGAGCGCCTTCATGGCGTTAAAGCCCGACACCCCGAGGGGCGATATGGTGGATTCCGCGCCGCCGCAGATCATGGCATCCGCCCGGCCCATGACGATGTCGGTGTAGGCGCAGCCAATGGCGTGGGTGCCCGAGGCGCAGGCGGTGGTGGTGCAGATGTTCGGTCCCATGGCCCCGGCCTCGATGGACACCTGGCCAGCGGCCATGTTGGCGATGAGGATGGGGATGAAAAACGGGGAGATGCGGCCCGGGCCTTTCTCCAGCAGCTTGGAGTGCATCTCCTCAATGCTGTGCAGACCGCCGAGCCCAACGCCGATGATGGTTCCGGCCCGATCCTTTTCCGATTCGGGGATGGACCATCCGGCGTCGCGAAAGAGCATCCTGCAGGCGCAGACCGCGAACTGGGTGAAGGTCTCCATGCGCCGGGCTTCTTTTTTGTTGATGTAGATGGTGGGGTCGAAGTCCCTGACCTCGCCGGCGATCCTGGTCTCGTACTCGGCGGTGTCGAATTTCGTGATCAGCCCCACACCGGACTTGCCGGCCAGAAGATTCTGCCAACTGGTCTCAACGTCGTTGCCAAGCGGGGTAACGGCCGCAACGCTGGTGACGACAACCCTGTTCATAATGGATATCCGTGCTGTCTGCGTTTTCGAAAAAGAAAAAAGGAGCGTCTTACACCAATGTGTGCATAAGACGCTCTCGTGATTCGTCGCGTTCGGTCGGGGCGGGTTAGCCCACAGCCTTTTCGATGTGGGCGATGGCGTCCTGGACCTTGATGATCTTCTGCGCCTGCTCGTCGTCGATCTCGAGGTCGAACTCCTCTTCCATGGCCATGATCAGTTCGGTCAGGTCCAGGGAGTCCGCACCGAGATCCTCGACAAATGCGGCACCATCGACAACTTCTTCGGCGTTCACGCCAAGCTGCTCCACGATGATCTCTTTGACTTTTGCGGCTACTTCGGACATTTTTTCCTCCAATACGATTGTTTTTTGTTTTATTTCAATTACATATACATGCCGCCGTTGACCCCGAGAACCTGGCCGGTGATATATCCGGCACCTGGCCCGGCGAGGAAGGAGACGGCGGCGGCGATGTCCTCGGACTGCCCGAGGGTATTGAGCGGAATCTGCGCGAGCATGGACTGGACAACGGCCTCGGGCAGCTGATCGGTCATGTCGGTCTGGATGAAGCCCGGGGCCACGGCGTTAACAGTGATGTTGCGCCCGGCCAGTTCGCGGGCGGCGGACTTGGTCAGGCCGATGAGCCCTGCCTTGGCCGCACAGTAGTTGGCCTGGCCTGCGTTGCCCATCTGGCCCACGATGCTGGTGATGTTGATGATGCGCCCGGAGCGCTGTTTGCCCATGATTCTCGACGCTTCCTTGAGAAAGGCGAAGCAGCCGGTGAGATTGATGCGCAGGACCGTGTCCCAGTCCTCGTCCTTCATGCGCATCATCAGGCCGTCGCGGGTGATGCCCGCGTTGTTGACCAGCACATCGAGGGTGCCCTGGCCCTTGATCTCGTCCTTGAAAAACGCGGCAATGGCATCCCGGTCGCCGGAGTCGAGCCGGAAGGCCCGCGCCTTGCCGCCCTCGGCCTTGATGGCGGCCACCACCTTGTCCGCTTCCTCGGGCCGACTCACATAGGTCAGGAAAACCTCGAACCCGTCACTGGCCAGCCGTTCGGCCACCTTGCGGCCGATGCCGCGGGAACCGCCGGTAACCAAGGCGATTTTAGGAAGATCACTCATCGAAATACCTCATGGTCAGCTCGTTGGTCAGCCCCCAATATACCAAACCCGCCCGGACTGCAAACACTCGGGGGCCGCTTGGTCCGGGGTATGCCATCTTCCTGTCGCGTGGGCGTGACCGGCGGGTGACGATCACGCGACCCGGGCCGGTGCCGGAGCGTTAGAACTGGACCAGCATGGCGCCCCAGGTGAAGCCCCCGCCAAAGGTGGGAACCAGCACCCGGTGGCCCGGCTTGATCACACCCAGTTCCAGGGCCTCGGACAGAGCCACGGGCACCGACGCGGCCGAGGTGTTGCCGTATCTGTCCACGTTGGAAAACACGCGCTCCACGGGAATCCCCAGCTTGCGGCCCACGGCATCGATGATGCGCCAGTTGGCCTGATGGGGTATGAGCACGTCCACATCGGCGCTGGCCAGGCCGTGCCGCGAGAGCAGGGTCTCGCTGATGCCGGTCATCTGGCGCACGGCGTGCTTGAACACCTCGCGCCCCTGGAACTCGACGAAATACTCCTCGCCCACAGACTGGCCGAGCTTGTAGGGGATGGCCGAACCGCCGCCGCGCACGGTGAGCAGATCGCCCAGGCCGCCGTCCGCGCCGAGCATGATGTCCACCACTCTTGGGGTTTCGTCAGCGTCGCCGTTGGTAAGCACTGCCGCACCCGCCGCATCGCCAAAGAGGACGCAGGTGGCGCGGTCTTCCCAGTTGACCCGGCTGGTGACCACCTCTGCGGCCACCACCAGCACCCTGGCCGACGGATTCAGGGCCACATAGCCTCGCGCCGTCTCCATGGCGTAGAGAAACCCGGAGCAGGCCGCCTGCACGTCGAGGCACATCTGTCCCGAGACGCCGAGCTTCTCCTGAAGTACGCAGGCAGCCGAGGGGATGGGGTAATCCGGCGTGAAGGTGGCAAAGACGATGTGCGTCAGCTCCGAAGCGGCCATGTTGGCGGCGGCCAACGCCTTGCGGGCGGCCGCAAGGCCCATGTCGGACGAGGCTTCGCCCTCGGCCACGATATGGCGCTGCTTGATGCCGGTGCGGGTGGTGATCCACTCGTCGGTGGTGTCCACGATCTTTTCGAGGTCCGCGTTGGTCAGCACACGCTCGGGCGCATAATGACCGAAACCCCGGAGAATGAAATTGGTGTGCATAGGTGGGTGGTGTAAGCGTTTGGTCTGCCCGGGTCAAGCGGCGCGGCGGATGCCCGCCGCTTCGGCGCAGTGGGTCTGATCAGGCCGCGTCCTTGGAAGCCTTTTCGGTTTTGCCAGCCAGCCCGCTGTGGGCGGCCAGCCCCTCGGCCAAGTGTTCGTGCATTTTGTTGCGCACACTGGTGGCGGCCATTCTGATGGCGTTGACAATGGCCAGTTCGTTGGACTTGCCGTGGCAGACCACCACGAGACCTTTGAGCCCGAGCAACGGCGCACCGCCGTACTCGGCGTAATCGACCACCTTCTTGAAGCGCCTGAAGGCGCGGATGGAAAGCAGGGTGCCCAGCCTGGAGAGCCAACTCGACCGGAGCTGCTTCTTCAGGATGTTGCTCATGGACTTGGCCAGCCCCTCGGACAGCTTGAGGGCGACATTGCCCACAAAGCCGTCGCAGACCACCACATCCACGTCGCCGGTAAAGATGTCCCGTCCTTCCACATTGCCGATGAAACGCAGGTCGGACTGACGCATCAGCTCGAAGGCATCGCGGACGGTGGCGTTGCCTTTGCCCTCCTCCTCGCCGATGGAGAGTAGGCCCACGGCCGGGTTGGAGACGCCAAGCACACACCGGGAAAGCACATCGGCCATCAGGCCGAACTGGAGCAGGTGCAGGGGCTTGGAATCCACGTTGGCACCCACGTCGATGAGCACCACCGGGTTCTTCTCGGTGGGCATGATTCCCGCCAGGGCCGGGCGCATGACGCCCTTGATCCGGCCGAGCACGAACATGCCGCAGGCCACTGTGGCTCCTGAGTTTCCCGCGCTGACCACTCCGTCGGCGCGTCCCTCGGTAACGCAACGGCAGGCCACCTGGATGGACGAGTCCTTCTTGCGCCGTAAGGCGTCCGAAGGCTTGTCGTCCATCTCGACGACCTGCGAAGCGGGCACGACGGTGATGTCCAGCCCGGCGGTGTTGAGCCCGGAAAGCTCACTCTCAATGCGTGCCGAATCGCCCACCAGGACGACGGCAATGCCGTCGCGCGCGGCCTCGACCGCAGCAGGCACGACGACCTGGGGGCCGAAATCGCCCCCCATGACATCCACGGCAATGCGTGGAGCGGTCTGCGCCCCGGTGTTAGGCATTGTCGCCGCTGACGACCTGACGACCCTTGTAGTTGCCGCACACGGAACAGGCGCGGTGGGGGAGGGTGGGCTCGCCGCACTCGCAGTAGACGACATTGGGAACAGCCACGTGATCGTGGGAGCGGCGCATGCCCTTGCGGGAGCGGGAAGTCCGTTTCTTGGGAACTGCCATGATGTATACCTCGCTAAAACTGGTTGTGATCGTATTAGTGCAGTGCGGACCGGCTGGCAAGCGCCAACATGCCGGAGCGCTACTTTAGCTTCAAGGTGCGGAAGACCGCAAGCCGCTCGTCGCCTTCATCTGCCTTGCACTGGCAGACTTCGGTGTTGCGGTCCGCCCCGCAGCCGGGGCACACGCCCTTGCACGACTCGGCGCACAAGGGTTTGACCGGCAGGGCCAGGGCGAACTCCTCCCACAGAAGCGCACCGATGTCGAGCTGCAACTCGCCTCCCTGTTCGCGCACACGGGGCTCCTCGTCCGCCTCGTCCTCGCCTCCCGGCAACTGCTCGAACAGGTCGTATCTGGTGTCGATGGCGAACTCGAAGTCCGTTGCGCAACGGTCGCAAGGCAGAAAAACGGAGCCCTCAAGGGTGCCGCGCACCAGCGCCCCGTTGTCTTGAGGCAGGACTGTAAAGACCGCCACCAAATCCCGTCCGGGCTTGACCTTCAGTGAATACGCGTCGCACCCCTGGCGCCACAGCGTCTGGTCGTCGAAGACAATCTCCCGGCCTTGGGCGGGAATGTCGCTGATGGCAATCCAATGTTCCTGCATCGTGTCCTCCGCCCGGCGGCCGGAAATCCCGGCGCGGGCAACCGATGCTTCGTATATGGGAACTTTTTCCCTTGTCAAGAAAAAACCCCTTGCCATTTGGTCTTCAACTCGGTAAAGAATTTCTCCCGCAGCATGGAGGGCCTCGCCTTCCGGGAGGCGGGGATAAAAAAATCTCCAACGATTATTGAAGAGTACCCAGGAGGTCGCCATGTCCAAGGTTTGCGATATATGCGGTAAGGGCCCCCAGACCGGCCACAACGTCAGCCACTCCCACATCAAGACCAAGCGCCGCTTCATGCCCAACTTGCAGAAGGTGCGCCATCAGCTTGAGTCCGGTCAGGTGGTGAGCGTCAAGGCGTGCACCCGCTGCATCCGCAACGGCGCCATCATCAAGCCCGTGGCCAAGAAGGCCGAAGTCTAGCAGCAAGGGCTTCCCATCGCTTTTTGCGCTGCCGCCGACTCCTCGGCGGCAGCTTTTTTGCGTTTTCCCCCCAAGCCGACGCCGAAAAGTGCAATTCATCGCCCCGCGACAGGGTGGCTTCTTGCACATTTGCACAAGGGGCGCACCTCTCTTGAATTGTAACACTCCAATTTCATTTGTTTTATATTTTGGCACGTCTTCTGCTATGTGTCTCTTCAAATACGGGCCAAGTCGTCGGGAAGGAGGCTCCCGGACAAGCGACACCCGCCCGAAGCGAGACTTTCTCAGCAGCGTAGCAGCGCGACACCTCCCCCTTGTGAAGAGCCCCCTGCCGTCTCAGTCCCGGCAGGGGGCTCGCCGTTTGCCGTCCGACCACTTCCCCTCCATCATCCTTTTCGCCCGTGCCTCTTTGTTCTCTTGCTGCCCACAATTGTGTCGAAAAGAGCACAATTGTGCCGATTCGTGTTACTGATAGGCTTGTTTGCATTCCTTTGACAGGGGCATATGGTGCAGTCGAGCCAAAGGAGCGCGGGCAAAGATGCACAGCACGACAAGCGGACGGAAAACGGCTGCCGGAGCCACTCTCCCGCCCAGAGGTGGTGGCCTGCCTCGCCGCGCCCGTCGGGGGGTGGCGACCGTATGCAGCATCCCTCCTCGTTGCGATTCCCTGCAGCACACACGATTGTCATCCTCCTTGTCCCGTCTGCTCCGTCGTGGAGCGATTCCCATCAACAACCTGACAAGACTGTTCCTCGGGCCGCGTGTCATGGCCTGGCGACTCTGACTGGTGCGTCATGGGAATCAGGTCTGGTCCCCTTCATACACCGCCCCGCAGAGCAGGCCGCCGATATGTCAGGCAGAGGCTCCAGCTCCGGGAGACGTCACCTAGACCGGCAAGGCCTAGACCTGCGCCTTCAAGTCCGGTCCGCTGGCTGAATCTTTCCCGAAAACACGCCGTAACCCCTTCCTTTCTTGCCTCGGTGAGAGCCGGTGCAGTGCGTTTGTCCCGCAGTGCGCAGGGTTGTCTGCCAAGGTGGCCTTTCTATGCGTTTTATTCATTCAATCCCGGATACGTCCCGCTCCCGCGGGATGCTCAATACTGTCAAAGGAGGTGTGAGTGTTCTTGTCAACCGGCAAAACAGGCACGTCATCTCCGCAGTCAGCCGTGCCGTCCCCGTTTTCAGGACTGGGGCACAGTCTGGAAGCAGTGGAGGTCATCGCCCTGGACATGCGGCCCCGATGGGCCGTCCAGGGCGAACCCGAGGCGATCGCCGTTCCGCCGCTCAAAGTCCATGGCTACGGTCTGCTGCTCACCCTAAGCCGCGAGATTCGCGGAAGATGACACAACCGACAACACGAGGAGTACCAATGAAGATCAACAGGAGACGATTTCTCAAACTAACGGCCGCCACTGCGGTGGGCGCGGCCTTTAGCGGGCTGGGCTTCGTTCCCGACGCCCAGGCCCTGGACAGGGTGACCATGCTCGATCCCAAGTGGAGCCGACAGACCACCAGCATCTGCCCTTACTGTGGCGTGGGTTGCGGCCTGATCGTCAACACCGACCTGAAGACCAAGCGGGCCATCAACACAGAGGGCGACCCCGACCATCCCATCAATGAAGGGTCCACCTGCGCCAAGGGCGCGTCCATCTGGCAACTGGCCGAGAACGACGAGCGCCCCCCGCGCCCTCGCTACCGCGCCCCCTATTCCACGGAATGGAAAGAGGTGTCCTGGGAATGGGCGCTGGGCGAGATCGCCAAGCGGGTCAAGCAGACCCGCGACGCCACCTTTGCCGTGAAAAACGCCAAGGGACAGGTGGTCAACCGGTGCAACGGCATCGCCTCGGTGGGCTCGGCCGCCATCGACAACGAGGAGTGCTGGGCCTACCAGTCCATCCTGCGCTCCCTCGGCCTTGTCTACATCGAGCACCAGGCCCGCATCTGCCACAGCTCCACCGTGCCCGCCCTGGCTGAGAGCTTTGGCCGCGGCGCCATGACCAACCACTGGAACGACATCGCCAACAGCGACTGCGTTCTGGTTATGGGCAGCAACGCGGCAGAGAACCATCCCATCTCCTTCAAGTGGGTGACCAGGGCCATGCACAAGGGGGCCAAGCTCATCAATCTCGACCCGCGCTTCACCCGTACCTCGTCCAGGGCAGACCTGCATTGCCACATCCGCGCCGGTACGGACATCGCCATCCTCGGCGGGCTCATCAAGTACATCCTCGACAACGACCTGATCCAGAAGGATTACGTGCTGACCCACACCAACGGTTCGACCCTGGTGGGCGAGAAGTTCGGCTTCAACGACGGCCTGTTCACCGGGTACACGAAAAACGGCGACGACCAAGACTACGCCGGTTCCTACGACAAGTCCCAGTGGGCCTTCGAGCGGGACGCGAACGGGCTACCCAGGAAAGACCCCTCCCTCAAGCACCCCAGATGCGTCATCAACCTGCTCAGGAAGCACTACGAGCGCTACGACATCGACACCGTGTCCTCGGTTTCCGGCGCGGACAAGCAGAAATTGCTTGAATTCTACAAGCTCTACTCGGCCACCGGCAAGCCGGACAAGGCCGGAACCATCCTCTACGCCATGGGTTGGACACAGCACACCGTGGGTGTGCAGTACATCCGCACCATGGCCATGGTCCAGCTGCTGCTTGGCAACATCGGCGTGGCCGGCGGCGGCGTCAACGCCATGCGCGGCGAGTCCAATGTCCAGGGGTCCACGGACCACGCCCTGCTGTGGCATCTGCTGCCAGGATATCTGGCCACTCCCAATGCGGGGCTTGCGGACTACAAGACGTATATCGACGCCAAGACCAAGCCGCATCTTGAGGGAGCCAAAGACCCCATGAGCGCAGCCTGGTGGCAGAACACCCCCAAATACATGGCGAGCTTCCTCAAGGCCATGTACCCGGCGGCCACGGCGGAGCAGGCATACGCATGGCTGCCCAAGGCCGAGGACGGCAAGACCTACACATGGCTCCAGCTCTTTGACGCCATGTCCAAGGGCGAGTTCAAGGGGTTCTTCGCCTGGGGCATGAACCCGGCCTGCGGCGGAGCCAACGCGGGCAAAAACAGGAAGGCCATGGCCAACCTCGACTGGATGGTCAACGTCAACATCTTCGACAACGAGACCGGCTCCTTCTGGCGCGGTCCCGGCCAGGACCCCAAGAAGATCAAGACCGAGGTTTTCTTCCTGCCCTGCGCCGTGTCCATCGAGAAGGAAGGCTCCATCATCAACTCGGGCCGCTGGATGCAGTGGCGCTACGAGGGACCGGTTCCCCGGGGCGAATCCAAGAGCGACGGCCACATCATGACCGAGCTTTACGACGCCATTCGCGCCCTGTACGAAAAGGAAGGCGGCGCCCTGCCCGAGCCCATCAAGAACCTGTCCGTGGACATGTGGAAGAGCGGCCATGACTTTGATCCGCACAAAGTGGCCAGGTTGATCAACGGCCACTTCACCCGCGACGTGACCATTGACGGCAAGACCTACAAGAAGGGAACCCAGGTGCCCAGCTTCGCCCTGCTCCAGGACGACGGCTCAACGGCCTCGGGCAACTGGCTCTACTGCAACTCCTACACCGAGAGCGGGAACATGGCCGCCCGGCGAAGCAAGGAGCAGACCCCGGAGCAGGCCAACATCGGTCTGTTCCCCAACTGGGCTTGGTGCTGGCCCGTGAACCGGCGCATCCTCTACAACCGCGCCTCCTGCGACAACACCGGCAAGCCCTATGCCCCGCAAAAGGCCGTGGTCCGCTGGGACGGCGGCAAGTGGATCGGCGACGTGCCCGATGGAGGCTGGGCGCCCGGCGCCAAGTACGCCTTCATCATGCAAGCGGCTGGCCTTGGCCAGCTCTACGGCCCCGGCCGCGAGGACGGCCCATTCCCCGAGCACTATGAACCCATGGAGACACCTTTCAAGGCCCATAGTTTCTCCAAGGAACTCAACAACCCCGCGGTCCTGCGCTTCGCCCGCGAGGCCCTGGCCGTGGCCGATCCCAAATACCCCCTGGTGGCCACCACCTTCCGGGTCACGGAGCATTGGCAGACCGGCCACATGACTCGCCATACGCCGTGGCTGCTTGAGGCCATGCCCCAGATATTCGTGGAAATGAGCGAGGAACTGGCCAGGGAGAAGGGAATTGCAAACGGTGAAAAGGTGATGGTCGAGAGCATCCGGGGCAGCGTCTGGGCCGTGGCCATGGTCACCAAGCGGCTGCGTCCGCTGACGGTCATGGGCAGGACCACCCACCAGATCGGTCTGCCCTGGCACTTCGGCTGGCAGATGCCCCACGATGGCAGCGGCGGCGACTCGGCCAACCTGCTGACCCCGGCGGTGGGCGATCCCAACACCGGCATCCCCGAAACCAAGGTCTTTGTGGCCAACGTCCGCAAGCTGTAAGGAGAACGCTATGAGTGGAAAGTCCTTCTTTGTTGATCTGACCCTGTGCACGGCGTGCCGGGGTTGCCAGGTCGCCTGCAAGCAATGGAAAAAACTCCCGGCCGAGAAGACTGTCAACTGGGGCTCTTACCAGAACCCCAGAGACCTTTCGTCCAAGACGATACGGCTGGTCCGCTTCGCCGAGACGGAGGCGGGCGGCATGCTGCGCTGGCTGTTCTTCCCGGAACAGTGTCGGCACTGCGTTTATCCGCCCTGCGCCGATGTCAACGAAAACCCGGCCTCCGTCATCCACGACGAGGCCACCGGCGCGGTGGTCTACACCGACCATACCGCCAAGGAGAAAGCCGACACCCTGCGCAACAATTGCCCCTATGACATCCCGCGCACGGACCCGGATACCGGGGTGGTTTCCAAGTGCGACATGTGCATCGACCGTGTCAGGGCGGGCATGCTCCCGGCCTGCGTCAAGGCCTGTCCCACCGGAACCATGAACTTTGGCGACAGGAGCGAGATGCTCGAACTGGCAGAAAAACGGCTGGCCGAAGTCAAAAAACAGTATCCCGAAGCCATGCTCATCGATCCTGACATGGTTCGGGTCATCTATCTGGCGGCCTTCCCGCCGGAGAGCTACTACGAATACATGGAGGCCGACGCCTCGGGTGTGAAGCCTGGGCCGCTGACCAGAAAACAACTCCTGGCCAAGCTCGGCTCCCCCATCAAGCGCATGACCTCGTAGCGCACCGTCCAGGCCGTGACCGGACCTATACCAATGCGGCCCGGGAGCGATCCCGGGCCGCCTTCCGAAAAGCCACGCCGGAAGGGCCGCCCTCCTTCGTCCTTTCGGTGCGCAAAACGCCCCTGCCGGAACCCTTCCGGCAGGGGCGTTCTCACATGTTAGCGGATCGGGACTACAGGCCCAGGGCGCGCTCCAGGCGGGCCATGGTCTGCTCGCGGCCGAGCACGGCCATGGTCTCGAAGAGGCCCGGCGACTGGGTGGTGCCCATGATGGCCACGCGGATGGGTTGGGCTATGTCCTTGAACTTGATACCGCGCTCTTCGATGAACGCCTTGTGCATGGCCTCAAGGGACGTTTCGGTGAATTCGGGCAGCGCCTCCATGCGTTGGGCGATGGCTTCGAGCAGGGGTCTGGTCTCGTCGGTGAGGAATTTCTTCACCGCAGCCTCGTCGTAATGGAGGAAGGCGGCGTCCACAATGAAGGGCCGGGCCTGTTCCAGCATGTGCGCCACGGACTTGGCCCGGGGCTGGAGCAGGGGGGCGATGCGGGCGAAGGTGGCCCGGTCCACTTTGGCCGCCTCCTCCTTGCCCACCTCGCGGGCAAGGAAATCGCAGAGCATTCCGGCCAGCCGGTCCGGGTCGGCCTTTTGCATGTACTGGCCGTTGACCCATTCGAACTTGGTCAGGTCAAAGACCGAGGGCGACGAGCCGAGGTTGTCGGGATTGAAGAGGGCCTTCATCTCGTCCATGGTGAAAAGCTCCTGGTCGCCGTGGGACCAGCCCAGCCGGGCGAGGTAGTTGCACACGGCCTCGGGCAGGTAGCCCATCTTCTCGTATTCCATGACCGAGAGCGCACCGTGGCGCTTGGAGAGCTTTTTCTTGTCCGGGCCAAGGATCATGGGCACATGGCCGAACTCGGGCACGTCCCAGCCCATGGCCTGATAAATGAGGATCTGGCGCGGCGTGTTGTTGACGTGGTCGTCGCCGCGCAGGACCGTGGTCACATCCATGTCGTGGTCGTCCACCACCACGGCCAGATTGTAGGTGGGCGTGCCGTCGCTGCGGCGCAGGATCATGTCGTCCATCTCGGCGTTTTCCACCACGATGGGGCCCTTGACCATGTCCCTGAAGGCCGTGGCCCCCTCCTGGGGCGCCTTGAGCCGGACCGCGCCGGAAGTCAGCCCCCGCTCGCGGCAGGTCCCGTCGTACTTGGGTTTGCGGCCCTCGGCCATGGCCCTTTCGCGCATGGCGTCCACGTCTTCCCTGGTACACTGACAGAAGTAGGCGTGGCCCGAGGCGATCATCTGATCGATGACCTCGTTGTGGCGGGCGGCCCGCTCGGACTGGTGGACGATCTCGCCATCGTGATCGAGCCCGAGCCAGTTCATGGAGTCGATGATGGCCTGGGTGGCTTCGTCGGTGGAGCGCTCGCGGTCGGTATCTTCGATGCGCAGGCGGAATTCGCCCTCCCGGGAGCGGGCGATAAGCCAGGAAAACAGCGCGGTGCGGGCGCCGCCGATATGCAGAAATCCCGTTGGGCTCGGAGCGAACCGGGATACGATCTTGCCCATGGGCATGGTCTCCTTGCGGGTGAACCTGTTTCAACGCGGCGCCCCGCCAGGGGGCACGGCCGGACGACTAGTTGACGGCCTCGACGGCCTTGACCTCGGGGACTTCCTTGAGAACGATCCGTTCGATGCCGTTTTTCAGCGTTATCTGGGACATGGGGCATCCCTTGCAGGCTCCGGTCAGGCGGACCTGAACGATGCCGTTGTCGGTGATGTCCACCAGCTCCACGTCGCCTCCGTCGGCCTGAAGCGCGGGACGGACCTTGTCGAGTACCTTGATGACTTTCTCGCGCATGGCGCTTCCTCCGTTTGTGTTTATGGGTGGCACAAGTACGGGGTTCGGCCCGGCCTGTCAATTGACCAGCGACGTGCCCGGTTCAGGCGCGGTCAGCGCCGGGTCAGGCCGAACTTCTTGAGTTTGTACTGCAGGGTGCGGCGGCTGATGCCCAGGGCGTCGGCCGTGCGCTCGCGATGGTTGCCGTTCTCCTCCAGGGCGCGCATGATGGCGAGTTTCTCCGCTTCCTCCAGCGAGGCGGGCGAGGCCAGGACCTGGCTGTAGCTGGGAGCCATGTCCACTGCGGCCTCACGGGCGCCGGACACCTGGGGCGGCAGCAGGTCCGGGCCCAGGGCGTCCGAACGCGACAGGATCAGGGCGCGCTCCAGCACGTTTTCCAGCTCGCGCACGTTGCCGGGCCAGTCGTAGCCCGACAGGGCGTCCAGAAAGGCCGGGGTCACGGTGCGGATGACCTTGTGGTTCTTGTTGCCCAGCTTGCGCAGCAGGAAGCTGACCAAAAGGGGCAGATCCTCCTTGCGCTCGCAAAGGGGCGGAATGCGGATCTCCAGCACCGCCAACCTGTAGTACAGGTCTTCGCGGAAGCGGCCCGCCTCCACCTCTCGCTTGAGGTCGCGGTTGGTGGCCGCGATGATCCGGGTGTCCACCCGCAAGGTCTTGACCGAGCCCAGCGGCTCAATGGTCTTCTCCTGAAGCACGCGCAAGAGCTTGGCCTGAAGTGCGCCGGGCATCTCGCCGATCTCGTCGAGAAAGAGGGTGCCGCCGTCGGCCAGCTGGAAGCGTCCGGGCTTGTCCTTGACCGCTCCGGTGAAGGCACCCTTTTCATAGCCGAAGAGCTCGCTCTCCAGCAGGTCGTCGGGCAGGGCAGCGCAATTGACCTTGATCAGGGGACGAGAGGCGCGGTTGCTGGCCCGGTGCAGTCCCTCGGCCACCAGCTCCTTGCCTGTTCCCGACTGGCCCAGGATGAGCACCGTGGCCTCGGTGGGGCCGGCCTGGGCGATGAGGTCGCGCACCCGCTCGATGCCGGGGCTGGCCCCGATGAACTTCAGGTCGCCGCCCGCCTCGGCCTTGAGCCGCACGTTTTCGCGGACAAGCTTGTGGTACTCGAAAGCCTTGCCCAGAACCACGGTCAGCTCTTCGTTGTCCGCAGGCTTGGTCAGGTAGTCGAAGGCCCCGCGTTTCATGGCGTCCACGGCGCTGCCCACGCTGCCGAAGGCAGTCAGCAGGACCACGGGCATGCCCTGGCGGCGCATCTGCAGCTCCTTGAGCAACTGCATGCCGTCCATGCCCGGCATTTTCATGTCCACCAGGGCCACGTCGGGCATGGTGCCGGATTCGGCAGCCTCGGCCAGCAAGGTCAGGGCGCGTTCGCCCGAGGGAGCGTCAAGCACGGTCCAGCCGTCATCCTCAAGAACGGCCCGGACCATGAGCCGATGACCCGGCTCGTCATCCACCACGAGTACCACGCGATCCTCGATCATGTATCCTCCCGGCGGCCTGCCCCGTCCTGCCCGGACAGGGGGCTGCCATTTCCTTGTGATGTCGTCTCCCGGGTCCGCTCCGGCAGGTCCGGTGCGCCTGGGCCTTCCGGCTGATCCCCCTGCGATGCCTCCCCGTCGGGCGGCGCGTCGGGGAAAAAGAGGCGCACCGTGACGCCCTGCCCCGGCTGCGATTCCATCCCGGCCCGCCCCCGGTGGGCGCGCATGATGTTCTGGACGATGGCCAGACCGAGCCCGGTGCCGGTCTTCTTGCCGGTGACAAAGGGCTTGAATGCGTCGTCGGCTATGCCCGGGTCCATGCCGGGACCGTCGTCCGAGACCAGGACGCACACCCCGCCCTCGACCCGCTCGCTCGTCAGCCGGATATGCCCCGGCTTTCCGCACTCGTCGCAATCGCCGATGGCGTCGAGGCTGTTACTGATGAGATTGAGCAGCACCTGTCGCAGCGCATCCTGATCGGCATAAACCACGGGCTGGACAAAATCGAATTCCGGTTCGACCCGTTTGCTCTTGAAGTCGAAACGCATGAGTTGACGCAGAGATTCGCCCACCGCGTTCAGGTCCGTCTCCTCGGGGTCAAGCCGTCGGGGCCGGGCCAGATAGAGCAGGTCCGTGACCACGCGGTTGAGGCGGTCGGCCTCCTGGACCATGGTGGCGGCGTATTGGTCAAGGGGGGGCTGGCCCTTGAGCTTGGCGGCGAAGAGCTGGGCAAAACCGCGCAGGGAGCTTAAGGGGTTGCGCACTTCATGGGCCACGCCCGCAGCCAGGGAGCCGATGGCCGCCAGCCGTTTGGCCTCGTTCAGGTTCTCCTCCAGGGAGCGGATCTGGGTGCGGTCGCGGATAAGCACCAGCCGCTGGCCCAATTCGGGCGCGGCGTCCTCGTCCACCCCCTGGAAGGGCAGGGAAAGGATCTCCAGGCGTCGTCCCTGGTAGTCGAACTGCTCCCAGTTGTAGGACGCGGATCCGGCCTTGCCGCCCGGCTCGCGGGCAAAGGGAAAGCCGGCCCAGTCCACGCCGAGGATCTCGGGCGCACCGTCCTCGCCGGCCGGGGCCAGCAGCCGCTTGGCAGAATGGTTGGCAGCCATGATCTCGCCGGTTTCGGAGAGGGTGACAAGGCCGTCGGGCATATTGTCGAGCAGTTTGTTCTGGAAGCGCTCCATGCGTACGAGCTTGCGCCCTTCGTCGCGCCGCCGCAGATAGGCGAAGGCCAGGGACCACAGCCCCACAGCGGCCAGGAAGACATAGCCGGTCTGATAGGTGGCCGCCCTGCGGTACTGGCGGAACTGGGCCAGATGCTTCTCGGCGTTGAGTCCCACCAGCAGATAGACCGGGGCCACGTCGATATCGAGAGGACCGTCAAGCCCCGGGTCGCGGCCCATGCCCGGACCCATCATGCCGTGCTCCATCATCCCCGGCCCCGCGCCGCGGGTCCCGCCCCGGCCGGAATCGCGCTGGGGCACCGGCTCGCCCCGGCTCAGAAGAGCCGAGTCGGCCCGGACCCGGATGCCGGAAACGAGCACGGCCCGCTTGTTCATCTCGGCCATGGCGTGGAAGGCCCTGCCGGGCTCCAGGTCGCGGGTAACCATGTCAGGCAGGGAGATGATGGGACTGCCCGACTCCCTGTCCGACGAGGCCAGGGGGATGCCGTCGGCGTCGCACAGGGCTATGAAGACGATGTCGTCCGATTTGGAAAGCTCGGAGAACAGGTCTTCGGCCATGGAGGGGAAGATGGGGGCCACCTGGGGATTGGTGCGCAGGGAGCGGACTATGCGCGAGAGATTGTTGTCCACCCCGCGCAGGATGGAGCCGCCGGTCATGATGATGTGGCCCTCGACGATTTCTCGCTGGTGCGCGATGGATCGCCATGTCAGGTACAGGCTGCCAAGGCCCAGCACGATGAGGGCCAGGACCAGGGCCACCAGCGGGCCTTTCTCTTTACCAGTGGAATTGATTTCCATGAACGCGCCTAGCCCCCTTGGTGTCGCCGCAGGAATATCCCGAACCGGAGCCGGGCAAGGGGAGATGCCCGGTCCGGATCACGGATGTACCATTATTCCGCACCGGACGAAACCGCAAGCCACCCTGCGGGATATCCCCGAAAGGCGACGCCCGCCGCCATGTCCGGCGCACGGAAACGGAGCGGCATTCCCCATGAATGACCGCCCCGCCCGTCCTGTTTTTCCGCAGTGTTCGGAAATACCTGTCCTTTAGGAACGACGCGGCTCGCCGCAAGGCCCGCATCCACCGTCAAAACTGCGTCCGTACACCTTGCCGAAGGCGGGGCAGTCATCAGGGCCAAATCCCTTGCCGAAACCGCGGCCCTTGGGGCCAAAGGGCGCCTCGATGCCGGTCTCCCTGGTCAGTTCGTCGTTCATGGCGGCACGCAGCTCGCCCATCTTCTCGCGCAGGTTGCGCATCTCGGCCACCAGGGAGCCGAGCTTCTTCTCATCGGCCTTGCCGCCGTTGATCATGGCCTGCATGGTGGCGTGCTTGGTCCACAGGGAGTCGCGAAGCTGATCCATCTGCGGGCGGTACTTCTCGAAGATGGCCTCCACGGCCGCCTGCTTCTCCGGGGTGAGTTGGGCGTAGGGATTCTGTCCGGCTGGGCCGGGGCCGCAGTAGCCGCGGCCATGGCCGGGACCGGCAATGGCCCAGCCCGCCAAGGCGAGGACAAGGATCGTCGCCAGGGCGGTGGTGGTAATGTTTCTCTTGGTCATGCGGGTTCCTCCATGTTGCTGTGGGTGTGTTTTTCAGGCAGGCCGAAAGCCGACCTGCCTGGCTCTGCTCAAGCATACCCCATGCCAATGTTTTTCATGTGCAAATCCATGGAGATAGAGCGTACGGCCTGGCGCAAGTCGGTCAAAAGTGCTTTTTTCTGCACAAAAAGTGTTCCCAAATTTGCACAAAATGCCCCGCGCATCAAGTCCTGGGCTCATGCCGGGCACATGCTCATTTCCTTTCGGCATGAGACATGATAGGGGGAGCTTGCCGCGCTTCATCAAGCCGCGAGCCTTGGAGGAACCATGTCCGAGAGACTGCCCTGGCCCGAGTATTTCATGCGTATCGCCCATCTGGTGGCCCAGCGGTCCACCTGCACCCGCCGGGCGGTGGGAGCCATCGCCGTGCGCGGCAAGCGCATCCTGGCCACCGGCTACAACGGGGTGCCCACCAACATCGCTCATTGCGAGGAGGCGGGCTGCCTGCGCGAAAGACTGGGGATTCCCTCGGGCGAGCGCCACGAGCTGTGCCGGGGTCTCCATGCCGAGCAAAACGTCATCATCCAGGCCGCCACCCACCACCTGGACCTGACCGGGTGCAACATATACTGCACCACCAAGCCCTGCATCCTGTGCACCAAGATGCTCATCAACTGCGAAGTGAAGACCATCTATTACGCCCAGAACTACCCCGACGAGCTCTCGGAGCAGATGCTCGACGAGGCCGGAGTGAAGCATGTGTTCATGGAAGGCGACTTCCTCTAGCGCCGCATTCATGGCCCGGGCCGCGGAGCTGGCCCGGCTGGGGCGCGGAACCACGGCCCCCAACCCCTGCGTGGGCGCGGTGCTGGTGCGCGACGAACGCATTGTGGCCGAGGGGTGGCACATGCGCTACGGCGGCCTGCATGCCGAGCGCGAGTGTCTGGTGGATGCCCGCAGCAAGGGGATCGACCCACGCGGGGCCGCCATGTTCGTCACCCTTGAGCCCTGCAACCACCACGGCAAGACGCCGCCCTGCACCCAGGCCCTTATCGACGCGGGCGTGGCCAGGGTCGTGATCGGTACCCGCGATCCCAACCCGGTGGCCGCCGGGGGCGTGGAGCGGCTCGCCGCCGCAGGCCTGGAGATCGAAGTGGGCGTCCTTGAAGAGGTCTGCCGCGACCTCATCGCCGACTTCCTGGTCTGGCAGACCACCCACTCCACGTTCAACATCGTCAAGATGGCCGCCACCCTGGACGGCAAGATCGCCTCGCGCCAGCGCAGACCAGAGCCCGTTTCCTGTCCCGAGTCCTTTGCCCGGGTTCACGAACTGCGCGCCCGGGCAGACGCGGTCATCGTGGGCGGGACCACCTTCCGTGCCGACGACCCGAGCCTGACCTGCCGTGCGCCGGGCTTGGCCGATGACTTCCTCCAGCCCTATGGGGTGGTCGTCACATCGCGCCTGCCCGTCAACCCGGACGACCATGTTCTGACCCGCCAGCGCCCGGAGCGGACCATATTCATGACCACCCGTGAAAGCGCCCGCAGCTCCGAGGCCGACAGGCTGCGCGGCCGGGGCAGTAGCGTCTGGCCCCTGCCCGGATCCGCAGGCGGACTCAACCTCGCGGTGGGCCTGGAGCGCCTGCGCTTCGACCTGGGCTGCCACACCAGCCTGTGGGAGGGGGGCGGACGGCTCGCCATGCAATGCGTCGACCAGGGGCTGGCCGACGAGATCGTTCATTTCGTGGCCCCGCGCATCCTGGGCGACGAATCCGCACCCTCTGCCTATGCGGGCCACGGGGAACGCTCCATGGCAGAGGCCGCCAACTTCCGCATCATCGACACCCGTCGCTCGGGCGATGACATCATGATCACCCTGCGGCCCAGATAGACCGGCGGTTTACTCCGCACCGGACGCCTGCTACAACCACGGACGACAACCAAGCGAGGAGACGCCATGTTTACGGGACTGGTCATGGGCATGGGCCGCGTAGAGGCGGCGGAAGGGCGCGGCGCTGAAACCCGGCTGCGCATCCGCGCCTTGTTTCCCCTTTACGATATTGAGGCGGGCGAATCCATCGCTGTCAACGGCGTCTGCCTGACCGTGGAGACCTTTGGCGACGGCTGGTTCACGGCCTATGCCAGCCGCGAGACCCTGTCCGTCACCAGCCTGGGTGCGCTCAAGGTCGGCTCGCGGGTCAACCTGGAGCGGGCCATGGCCCTGGGCGACCGCCTTGGCGGACACATCGTTTCCGGTCATGTGGATTGTCTGGCCGAGGTGGCCGGAGTGCGCCCGGCAGGGGAATCGCGCATCTTCCGTCTTGCCTTTCCCCCCGCCCACGGCCGCTACGTCATCCCCAAGGGCTCTGTGGCCCTGGACGGCATCAGCCTGACGGTCAATGACTGCGGCCCGGACTGGCTCGAGGTCAACATCATTCCCGAGACGCAAAAGGCCACCACCATTGCCGAGTGGACGCCGGGCAGACGGGTGAACATGGAAACCGACATCATCGGCAAATACGTGGAGCGCATGGTCGGCCCCTGGACCAATGGCCAGCCCGAGGCAACGGAGGGCGGAAAATCCGCCATGACCATGGAATATCTGCGCGAGCACGGATTTTGACCCTGGCCCTGCCAACTCCCTGCCCTCGTTTCCATTTTTTCGCCATTTGCCCCTAAAGCCCGAAGAGCCGCGAGCCGATACGGTAAGGTGAAAGGCCGCCAATCCGGCCACGCGACAATCAGGGCTCCACGGCCCATCAGGCCCGCATGGACGCGGGAAGGGAGCGGAAATGGCCAGGGACGGCGGCATCCTCTTTTCGATCATCACGCCCACAGCGGGCAACCGGCCAAAGGCGTTGCGCAAGGCCGTGGAATCGGTTGAACGGGCAGCCCGGTTCGCCGGACTGGAAACGGATCAGGTGGAAATCCTCATAGGTTTTGACGGGGTTCGGGGCGAATGCCCGGCCTCGGCCTATGCTGTGCGTGGTTTCAACCTGCCGGCAGACCGCAACGGCGGCAACGGCATCCGCGCTCTGCTCACCAGTCTGGCCCAGGGCGACAAGCTTATCTTCCTTGACGACGACAACGTCCTCAAACCCCTGGCCCTGCGCCTGTACCTGAAACACTTCGACACCGAGCTGATCATCGGCCGCATCGACACCCAGCTGACCCTTGACGCGCCGCAGCTTCCCCGGCCCGGAGGCGACGTGGTCCGCCCTGGCAACGTGGACCCTCTGTGCGTCTGCGTCTCGCGCAGGCTGGTCACGGCGCGTTGCGGCGGCTGGCGCTATCGGGACAGGGCTGACGCAGACTTCATGAACATCCTCGACTGGCATGTCAACGCCCACAGCGAAACCGTGGTCGAAGACGTGGTCGGCATGTTCGATGCCGGGCGCAGCCTCGACGCCTCGGCCCTGTCGCCGAGACAGGCCGCCCTGCTTGACAGGCTCGCCGGGGCGCGTGAGTGCCCCATATGCCTTGCCGACTCCCTCTGTCGCGTCCGCGACACCGCATCGACCCACGCCAACCGGGTCTGACGGCCCGGGATGGCGGCAGGGGCCAACCTCCGCCTATCCAGCCGATTTTCAATGCCAATTTTTCCTCTTTCCCACCGGGACCATTTGCGGTAAGTAGTGTGGTTCCGCGAGGCCGGGCGCAGGCCGCCGGGCGGCCCACCGCGCAGGAAAAAGAACAACGAGGTATTGTGAACATGGCACTGTGCAAGCTGGAAGAAGCCATTGAGGATATCCGCCAGGGCAAGATGGTCATCATGGTGGACGACGAGGACCGCGAAAACGAGGGCGACCTTGTTTGCGCGGCCGAGGCGATCACCCCGGAAATCATCAATTTCATGGCCACCCACGGCCGGGGACTCATCTGCCTGCCCATGAGCAACGCGATGGCCGACAATCTCGGCCTGGAGCTGATGGCAAAGAAAAACGAGTCCGGTTTCGGCACCAACTTCACGGTCTCCATCGAGGCCCGCGAGGGCGTGACCACCGGCATCTCGGCCAAGGACCGCGCCACCACCGTGCTGGCCGCCGTGGCCGACGGGGCCGACCAGGACTCCATCGTCACCCCGGGTCATATCTTTCCCCTGCGGGCCAAGGACGGCGGCGTGCTGGTGCGTGCCGGACAGACCGAGGGCGGCACGGACATCGCCCGGTTGGCCGGGTTCAAGCCCGCTGCGGTCATCTGCGAGATCATGAACGAGGACGGGACCATGGCCCGCATGCCCGAACTCGAAATCTACGCCAAGAAACACGGGCTTAAGATATGCTCGGTGGCTGATCTGATCGCCTACCGCATGAAATTCGGCGGATTCTCCGTAACCAAGGTGGCCGAGGCCAACCTGCCCACCCGCTGGGGCGACTTCAAGAGCGCGGCCTTCTACTCCGAAACAGACGGCAAGACCCACATCGCCCTCTACAAGGGAGACATCACCCCCGACGATCCCACCCTGGTGCGCGTCCACTCCGAGTGCCTGACCGGCGACGTGTTCGGCTCCATGCGTTGCGACTGCGGGCCCCAGCTCCAGGATGCCATGTGCATGATCAACAACGAGGGCAAGGGAGTGCTCGTCTACATGCGCCAGGAGGGACGCGGCATCGGCCTTGGCAACAAGATCAGGGCCTACCACCTCCAGGATCAGGGCTACGACACCGTGGAGGCCAACGTGAAGCTCGGCTTTCCCCCGGACCTGCGCGAATACGGCACCGGGGCGCAGATACTGCGCGCACTGGGCGTCTCCAATATGCGGCTGATGACCAACAACCCCAAGAAGATGGTGGGCCTTGAGGGCTACGGTCTCAATGTGGTCGAGCGCGTCCCCATCGAAGTGGGCGCCTGCGAGCTGAACAAAGGCTACCTCAAGACCAAGCGCGACAAGATGCACCATCTGCTGCACGTTGACGAAGACGACAAAGCGTAACATAGTCCATAAGACCAAATTTCATTACACGGGAGATTCCATCATGCCCTTGAAGACCATTGAAGGACAGCTCAACGCGCAGGGCCTCAGGGTGGCCATCGTGGCGGCGCGCTTCAACGATTTTATCGTGGACCGGCTCATTTCCGGCGCCGTCGACTATCTGGTCCGCCACGGCGGCAGCGAGGACAACCTGACCCTGGTGCGGCTGCCCGGTGCCTTCGAGCTGCCCCTGGCCGCCCAGAAGCTGGCCCGTTCAGGCCACTACGACGGCGTGGTTGTGCTCGGCGCGGTCATCCGCGGAGCCACCCCCCACTTCGACTACGTGTGCAACGAGTGCGCCAAGGGCGTGGCCCAGGCCAGCATGGAGACCGGCGTGCCCATGGGCTTTGGCCTGCTCACCTGCGACTCCCTGGATCAGGCCATCGAGCGGGCCGGGAGCAAGGCGGGCAACAAGGGCGTCGAGGCTGCCTCGGCCATGCTTGAGACCATCCGGGTCCTGGAACAGCTCTAGCCCATGTCCGGCAAGAAAAAGGGCAACAGGCCCGGTGTGCGCAGGGTCGGCCGAACCCTGGCCTTTCAGGTGCTCTACGGCGTCCATTTCGACGACCCGCAAAACCCGGTGGACATAGAAACCGCCTTTGACCGCAATCCCATGGTCGATGAGCAGGAATCCGCCACCGCACGCGACTTCGCCCGCACCCTCGTCATGGGCGTGGACGCCAACCTCGCCCGTATCGACGCGGTTATCGGCGAGCACTCCCAGCACTGGAAGTTCGACCGCATCGCGGTCATCGAGCTGTCCATCCTGCGTCTTTCGCTCTACGAGATGCTGTTCACCGACATCCCGGTAAAGGCCGCCATCAACGAGGCCATCGAGCTCTCCAAGCTCTTCGGCGACGAAAAATCGCGTGGCTTTGTCAACGGCATCCTCGACGGTGCGGCCCGCAGCGAGATCAGGGAGTCGGCCATGGACGCGGCCCGGGACTCGACCATGGACGGCAACGCATAATTTCACGAAGGAAGAGAACCATGGCCTTAGGCAAATACGATCCCCAGGCGATTGAGCGCAAATGGCAGCGCATCTGGCAGGAGTCCGGCTGTTTCGAGGTGGAGGTCGACCCGTCCAAGCCCAAGTACTACGTCCTTGAGATGTTCCCCTATCCCTCGGGCAAGATCCACATGGGCCATGTGCGCAATTATTCCATCGGCGATGTGGTGGCCCGGTTCAAATCCATGCAGGGATGCAACGTGCTCCACCCCATGGGCTGGGACGCCTTTGGCCTGCCCGCCGAGAATGCGGCCATCAAGAACAGCACCCACCCCGCCCACTGGACCTACCGGAACATCGCCGAGATGCGCGAGCAGCTCAAGCGGCTGGGCTATTCCTACGACTGGCGGCGCGAGATCGCGTCCTGCCGCCCGGAATATTACAAATGGGAGCAGATATTCTTTCTGCGTTTCCTTGAGAAGGGGTTGGCCTACCGCAAGCATTCGCCCCAGAACTGGTGCCCGGACTGCAACACCGTGCTGGCCAACGAGCAGGTGGAGGAAGGCCGCTGCTGGCGGTGCGACTCCGAGGTGGAGCAGAAGGACATGGAGCAGTGGTTCCTGCGCATTACCGACTATGCGGACGAGCTGCTGGCCGACCTGGACACCCTGGAGGGCGGCTGGCCAGAACGCGTGCTGACCATGCAGCGCAACTGGATAGGCCGCAGCTACGGCGCGGAGCTGACCTTCCGGGTCAAGGACATGGACCACTCCATTCCGGTCTTCACCACCCGGCCCGACACCCTGTTCGGTGCCACCTTCATGTCCGTGGCCGCCGAGCATCCCCTGGTGGACATCCTCACCGCCGATGCGCCCGACAAGGCCGAAATAGACGCCTTTGTGGCCAACATCCGCAACATGGACCGCATCAAGCGCGGCGCGGACGACCTGGAGAAGGAAGGCATCTTCACCGGCAAGTACTGCGTCAATCCGGTCACAGGCGCCCTCATGCCCATCTATGTGGCCAATTTCGTGCTCATGGGCTACGGCACGGGCGCAGTCATGGCCGTTCCGGCCCACGACCAGCGCGATTTCGAGTTCGCCCGCAAGTACGGCCTGCCGCTCAAGACGGTCATCAACCCGCCCGACCTGCACGCCAGGGGCGAGGTGCTGGCTGAAGCCGACCTGACCGAGGCATACACCGCCCCCGGCTTCCTGGTGAACTCCGGCGACTTCGACGGCATGGACAACGAGTCGGCCAAGAAGGCCATTGTCGAGCATCTGGACGCCTCCGGCCTGGGCAAGATGGCGGTCAACTACCGGCTGCGCGACTGGAACGTCTCGCGCCAGCGGTTCTGGGGCGCACCCATCCCGGTCATCTACTGCGACGCCTGCGGCGTGGTGCCCGTGCCCGAGGACCAGTTGCCCGTGCTCCTGCCCGAAGACGCTCAGGTGCGAAGCGACGGCAAGTCGCCCCTGCCTGCCATGGAGTCCTTCGTCAACTGCGACTGTCCGGCCTGCGGCAAGCCCGCCCGGCGCGAGACAGACACCTTCGATACCTTTTTCGAGTCCTCCTGGTATTACCTGCGCTATTGCGATCCGCGCAACGAGGAGTCCCCCTTCAGCCAGGAGGCCACCGGCTACTGGATGAATGTGGACCAGTACATCGGCGGCATCGAGCACGCCATCCTGCACCTGCTGTACTCCCGTTTCTTTACCAAGGCCCTGCGCGATACCGGCTTTGTCCAGGCCAGCGAGCCGTTCGCCAATCTGCTCACCCAGGGCATGGTTCTGAAAGACGGCGGCAAGATGTCGAAATCCAAGGGCAATGTGGTGGACCCCAATTCCATGATCGAGCGCTACGGCGCGGACGCCACCCGACTGTTCATCCTCTTCGCCTCTCCTCCGGTCAAGGAGCTTGAGTGGTCGGACCAGGGCATCGAGGGTGCGTTTCGTTTCCTGAGCCGCGTGTGGCGGCTGGTGGAAGAGCTTGAGGACAAGCTCGCCGCCGCCACCCCCGCCTCCCACGCCGAGCCGAACTCCGATGCGGCACGGCAACTGCGCTTCAAGGAGCACGACACCGTACGCCGCGTCACCCGGGATATCGAGAACGAGTTCCAGTTCAACACGGCCATCGCTGCGGTGATGGAGCTGGTCAACGAGATTTACGCCCTCAAGGACGAGCTGGCCGCCAGCGAGCCTGCCGCCCTCTCCTCGGCCATCGCCACGGCCGTGACCCTGCTCTCGCCCGTGGCCCCGCACCTGTGCGAGGAGCTGTGGAGCATCATGGGGCACGCTGAACCGCTGGCCACCCGCCCATGGCCCATCCATGACGAAGCCGCCCTGGTCAAGGATCAGATCACCCTGGTGGTCCAGGTCAACGGCAAGGTGCGCGGCAAGTTCGAGGCCCCGAGCGGCGCCCCGGCCGCCGAGGTGGAGAAGATCGCCCTGGAGCTTGAAAATGTGGCCAAATACCTTGAGAGCGCCACGGTGCGAAAGGTCATCGTCATCCCCAACAAGCTTGTCAATATCGTGGCCAACTAGGCCGCGCCTTCCCCGCGAAACCCGGCCGGGCGGACCATGCTGGTCCGCCCGGCCTTTTATTGCTGTGCGTAGTTGAATACCCCATCAAAACGCATGAGGAGTTGCAACCAATGACTCGGTAGTATAACAGGTTTTCAATAACCCACAAAGAGGTGACGTATGGATTTTGCCGAACGCCTCCACTCCTTGGCCGCTCGCATCCAAGAGCATTCGCACATGCTTTCCAATGAAGAGATGACCAAAAATGCCTTGGTGCTCCCTTTTTTGCAAACGCTGGGGTATGATCCATTCAACCCTCAGGAAATATTCCCTGAATACACTGCCGACATTGGTGTGAAGAAGGGGGAGAAGGTGGATTTCGCCGTCATGAGGGATGGCAAACCCATTATGCTCATTGAGTGTAAGTCCTCCAAGTTGGACTTGAGAAAGATCAATCCAACGCAATTGTTGCGGTATTATCAAGTCACCCCTTCGGCGCGAATCGGTGTTCTCACCAACGGGATTCAGTACCAGTTCTTCACAGACCTTGATCGTGCCAATATAATGGACGACAAGCCATACATGGTCCTTGACTTCAATTCTCCAGAAGAGAGCTTGGTTCAAGAACTCAAAAAACTCACCAAAACACAGTTCGACATAGAAAAAACCGTTTCCGCGGCAAGCGAGCTCAAGTACACACGGGCGATCAGGCGTCTCTTTTCTGAAGAAATGCAGGCACCATCCGATGAGTTTGTACGTCTATTTGCATGCAAGGTCTACTCTGGGAAGCTGATGCCTGCGGTCCGGCAAAAATTCACAGAATTGGTGAAGAAGGCCATAAGCATTTATATAAATGAAGTAATCAATGACAGATTGAAAAGTGCCATGATTACAGAATCGGATGAAGACATCGACGATATTCAGGATGTTGAAGTTCAAGAAGAAGGATCAGGAATCATCACCACAGAAGATGAAATAGAGGCTTTTTACATCGTCAAGTCAATATTGCGGGAAGTCGTTTCTCCTGAACGTGTCGCGATGCGAGATACAAAAAGCTATTGTGGTGTGCTGCTTGACGACAACAACAGAAAACCTCTTTGTCGATTTCATTTCAATAGGTCTCAGTACTATCTTGGTATTGTTGTCAACGCGGAAAAGGCGATGGAGAGAGTTCCCATTGCTGAACTGGACGACATTTACGCATATTCCGACCGGCTGAAGGCGACTCCTCTCTTTTACGAATGATTTCGAGCAAACCTGCCACCGAAGTGACTGCTGGGAAGCGTTTCGTCCCTTCGGGCCGAGGTACTTTTGGACCGGAGCGCCCAAAAGTAAGCAAAAGGCGCTCTTTATACTGTGATCGGGTCTCCCGCGCCGCGCTCCAGTAACGTCGTCCCGCTGGCGAAACAGTTGGAAGCGTCGAAGACTCCGCTTCCGCCGGGTTTCGCCCGAGACGCGGGCCGACGAACTGGCGCTGCGATGCTCCGCCCATTGTCTATCTGTCGTAAGTGAAGATGAAAATGGCGTGACCAGCGTGGACATGAAGAGAGCTTATCGTGATCGTAAGGCCCGTCCGGCTCCCGAACGCCCCAGCCCTTAAGCCTCCTAAGGCTTAGAAGCTGACAAATCGCAGGCTGCGGCTTTTTCGAATCACGGAGCCGCTTCGGCGACTTGATTCGGGAGCAGCGCGATTTGATCAGCTTCTTGGCCGTGGAGTGCAGGCGGCCAAGATCGTAAGGCCCTTTTCTTGGTTACTTTCTTTTGGGCCAGCAAAAGAAAGTAACCCCGCCGGGAGGGCATCAAAACACTTGGAGGAGCGACAGCGACGGCTCTCCTCTCACTCATTCATCCCGCACCCTGCGCACTTCTCACACCCTTTGGGGGGACACCCCGCCGAGACGACCGCCTCTTTGGCACGTTGCCATTCCTTCCACAGATGCTGGCGGGAGACGCCGACATCAATGACCTCCCAGGGGAAGGGCTCGTGCTCGCCGCGCTCGCGGTCGATGATGGCGGACTGATCGCCGCTCCAGAGCTTGAGGGCTTTTTTCCATCCGCCGTGTTCGGCGGCCAGGAGGATGAACTCGGCCAGCTCCTCGCCGCCCCGAGCAAGCATGGCCTGGAGCCGGGCCTGGAAGGGCGCGTCATGGTGCAGGGTCACACCCTTGTATGGCTTGGCCATGGCCGTGAGTTGCTTCATGCGTGTTTCAAGGGCGGCTTCCGAGGCCATGGGCGCCCATTGGAACGGGGTGAAGGGCTTGGGAACCAGTGAGCTGACGCCGATGGTAATACGCATGAACTGCTTCTTGCCTCCGCCGGGCTCCTCGGAGCGGATGCGGATGATCTCTGCCAGGAATTCGCGGAGTTCATCGTAGTCGGCATCGGTCTCTCCGGGCCAGCCCGCGATGAGATAGAGCTTGAGATGGTTGACCCCGTAGCGGGCGCACAGCCTGACGGCGTTGAGGAAATCCTCGGGCTTGAGCTTCTTGCTCATCATGCGCCGCAGCCGTTCGCTGGCTCCTTCCAGGGCCAGGGTCACGGTGCGGATGCCGCGCTCTCGCAGGTAGACGAGCAGTTCCTCGGTGATGCCGTCGGCGCGCATGGAGGAGAGGGAAAATTTTTTTTTCTGCCCGTGCAGCCACTTGAGAAAGGGGAGCAGGTCGGGCCAGTCGGTCAGGGCCGTGCCCACCAGCCCCACCTTGGGCGGGTCGGTCAGGGTGACAATGCGCTTGAGCTCGTCGAGGTCGGCGTGGCGCGGCGGGCGGTAGATGAATCCCGCTGCGCAGAAGCGGCAGCCGTAGGGGCAGCCCCGGTTGATTTCCAGGAGCAGGGTGTCGCGAAAGGCGGCCTGGCCGCTGATGAAACAGGAAAATGCAGGGTCGGGCAGGGGGGCGCCGGATCGGCCGGAGGCGACGCGGCGCACCGGGGGCCTGGTGCGGCCGGGGACGTAGATGCCAGGGTGGTCCCTGATGGCGTCGAGGATGGCGGTCTTGTCTGCGCCCTCGAAAACAAGGCGGCGGAGGGTCTGAAAAAAAGGGATGAAGTGTCCGTCAGCCTCGCCCACCCAGAAGCAGTCCACAAAGGGTGCGATGGGCGCGGGGTTGAGGAAGGCGGGCGGGCCCCCGGCCATGACCAGGGGGAGGAACGGGCGTTCCGCCGACAGTGGCGGAACGCCCGCTGCCCGAAGCATTCGAGGGAGGTTGAGGAAGTCCTCCTCGAAGGTGACGCTCCAGGCTATCACAGGGAATGAGGATAGTGGGCTTCGTGATTCACGCGTCGCGGGTTCGCGGTCTTCTGTGAGGCCGAGCTTGTCCGGGAAGACACGTTCGACGGCAAGTCCGGGCTCTTCGGCGAGCATCCTGTAGACGGCCTGCCATCCCAGGGTGGAGACGGCCGCGGCCTCTCCGCCAGGAATGGCGATGGCAACGGGCAGACGCCCGCCTAGGTCCGGCGCCGATGGCTCGGACGTGCCGTGGTACAGGATTCGCTTGTGGATGACGGCCCCCGCTTCGCGTTTTGGATCATCTTGCGGCGCGACACCGCCGGTCAGCCGGAGCGGGCTGCCCCGGATCAGGGGCGCACGCCACGGCCCGCCGACATTGACGGACGCGTTACTCGCAGACGATCAACAGTGTTCTCGTGAAATGCGTCCGTTTCTAGTCCACGTTCTTGCGGATGAATGCGGGCACGTCGTAATTGTCCTCTTCGAAGATGAACTCCTCTTCGCCCGGACCGGCCACGGCGCGTTGACTGCGGCGGGTCTGGGGAATCTCGGCGGTGGCCAGTTCGCCGCCGGCCTTGCGCAGGTAGGCGGGGATGTTGCGGTCCTGGGAGATGACCTTCTGATGGCCGGGGCGGCGAGCCGGGGCCTTTTCCGCGCCCCGGGGTCCAAGGAGCAGCAGTTTTTGCTGTTCGGCCTTGCTCAGTGCGGGTTCGGGCTCTTCCATGGCTGCCTGGATGCCGGTGGCGATGACCGTGATGCGCATCTCGTCTCCGGCGTCGGGGTCGAAGACGGTACCGAAGAATATCTCGGCTTCGTCGTGGGCTTCCTTGTAAATGATGTCGGCCGCCTCGGAGACCTCGTCGATGAGCATGTCCGGGCCGCAGGTGATATTGATGAGCACGCCCTTGGCGCCTTCGATGGATACGTCCTCGAGCAGGGGGCTGGTGATGGCCTTCATGGCCGCTTCCTTGGCCCGGCCCTCGCCGCGGGCAATGCCGGTGCCCATGAGTGCCATGCCCGACTGCGACATGGCCGCCTTGACATCCGCGAAGTCGAGGTTGATCAGGCCGTGGACCGTGATCAGATCGGCGATGCCCTTGACCGCGTAGTAGAGCACCTCGTCAGCCTTCTTGAGCATGTCGGAGAAGGAGGCTTTTTTGGCGGCCAGCTGGAGCAGGCGGTCGTTGGGGATGGTGATGATAGAGTCCACCACGTCGGCCAGGGCACGGGTGCCCTCCTCGGCCTGCTCCAGGCGGCGCTTGCCCTCGAAATAGAAGGGTTTGGTGACAACGCCCACGGTCAGGGCGCCCAGCTCCCGGGCCACTTCGGCCACAACGGGAGCGGAGCCGGTGCCTGTTCCGCCGCCCATGCCCGCGGTGATGAAAACCATGTCCGAGCCTTCAAGGGCGGCGCGGATATGGTCCACCGACTCCATGGCCGCGCTGCGGCCGATCTCGGGGTTTGCGCCCGCGCCAAGACCCTTGGTCAGCTTTTCGCCGATCTGGATCTTGTGTTCGGCCAGGGATTTCTGGATGTCCTGGCTGTCGGTGTTGGCAACGATGAACTTGACGCCCTTGAGGGCGGAGAGGATCATGTTGTTGACCGCGTTGCCCCCGCCTCCGCCGCAACCCACGACCTTGATCTTGGCGTTGCTTTCGTGTTCGATTTCAAAGTATTCCATGTGTCTTCCTCCTCAAATCCTCTTCCCTGTTAGATGTTCCCTGTCATTCCTCGTTTGCCTAGGCGATGTCGGTGAACCACTTCTTCATGCGCGAGAGGATGCGGTCGAAACCGGAATCGTCGCGAATCTTGAAGGGGCGCACCTTGTTGTGCAGGCCCTGCTCCTCGGCTCCGTGGAGCAGCAGGCCCACGGCGGTGGCGTATTTGGGGCTCCTGACTTCCTCTGTCAGGCCCCCGATGCCCTCGCCGGGCATGCCGATGCGTACCGGCAGATCGAAGATCTGCTCGGCCAGTTCCTGCATGCCGTCGATCAGGCAGGTGCCGCCCGTGAGGACAACTCCCGCCGCGATCATGTTCTTGAAGCCGGACTTGATCAGCTCCTGGTCCACCAGGGCCAGGATCTCCTCGCAGCGCGGCTCGCATATCTCGGCCAGAACGCGCTTGCTCATGCGGCGCGACTCGCGGCCGCCCACGCTGGGCACCTCGATGATCTCGTCGCTGGTGACCAGATCGGCCATGGCGCAGCCGTACTGCATCTTGATCTTCTCTGCGCTCATCATGGGGGTGCGTAGTCCGTAGGCGATGTCGTTGGTCAGGTTGTGCCCGCCCAGGGCCAGCACCGAGGTGTGCTTGATGGAGTCCTTGGAGAAGATGGCGATGTCCGTTGTCCCGCCGCCCAGATCCACCAGGGCCACGCCGATCTCGCGTTCCTCTGGCGAGAGCACGGCCTTGCTCGACGCCAGGGACTCGAGCACGATGTTGGATACATCGAGTCCTGAGCGGTTGCAGGAGCGGATGATGTTCTGGGCCGATGTCACCGCGCCGGTAACGATGTGGACCTTGACCTCCAGGCGCACCCCGGCCATGCCCAGCGGATCGGCGATGCCGCGCTGATCGTCCACAATGAATTCCTGGGGCAGGGTGTGCAGCACCTCGCGGTCCATGGGGATGGCGATGGCCTTGGCCGCCTCGATGACGCGGTCCACATCGCGCTGCGTGACCTCGCCGCCCTTGACCGCGATGACGCCGTGGGAATTGAATCCCTGGATGTGGCTTCCCGCGATGCCCGCGTACACGGTGCGGATGTCGCAGCCGGCCATGAGCTCTGCGTCCTCAAGGGATTTCTTGATGCACTGGACGGTCTTTTCGATGTTGACCACCACGCCCCGGCGCAGACCCGTGGACGGGGACGTGCCGATGCCGATGATGTCCACGCCGTTTTCGGTGGCCTCGCCCACAACTGTGCATATCTTGGTGGTGCCGACATCAAGTCCCACCACGAGTTCGTTTCTGGCCATGCTGTGTCTCCTCTCCGGCTTTTCCGGGGTGCACCCCCGGCTCCCGGCCGCAATTGATTCGGTTTTGCCGTGCGCTATTCTACGCGCCCTGACCCGGACGCTTCTTGATCCATACCTTGTCGCCGCTGGCCGCTATGATGGCCGCATCCTTGAGTTCGCCCCGGCGCATCATGTCGCGCCAGACCACCTTGAGCCTTTCAAGCTGGACTTCCCAGCGGTCCATGGACAGGCGCAGCGTCAGCCCGGCCTCCTGGCCGTCCAGGTGGATTTCCAGGTCGTGTGCGCTGGTCAGCCGCACCCAGGCGACCTGGGCCTGGGTAAAGGGCGTTCCGCGCTCCTCCATCCTTTTGAGCAGACCGGAAAGCACCGGCCCGCCATCGTCAACGCCCTCGGCCACATTGAGCACGGGCAGGGAGGCGAACTCGCCCGGGTGCATGGGGGCGATGACCCGGCCCCGGGCATCGGCGAAATACATGGCATCGCCCTGGCGCAGCCAGAATGCGGGCACACGCTCCACCACCGCGATACGCAGCTTGTCCGGGAACTCGCGCCGGACCGTGGCCGACATGACCCACGGGTTGTCCGAAATTCTCCGTTCCACGAGGTCCACGTTCATCTCGAAGCTGTTCATGCCGAGGCCCACCTCGGCCACCTTGAGAATGTCCCCGCGGGAGACCCGGGTGTTGCCCGTGACGTGGATTTCCTTCAGGGCGAAATAGGGATGCGAGGTGAGCACCCGGTAGCCGTAGAGCAGGCCCACGCCCAGCACCGCCACCAGCGACAGGGCGAGCATTGTCATGACCAGCCGCACAACCATCCGGCCAGCGCCCGAGAAGGCGGAGCGGGAAAAACCGTCATATGTCAGGGAGCGGGTAGGCCGGGGCTTGCGTTTGCGCAGCGAATTGCCGCGTTTGCCGCCCAGGCCGAGACGGCCCTGATTGTTCATGGTCAGGGTGCTCACAGGATGATGACCTCCGTTTCGAGGGTGACGCCGAGCCGGGTCTTGACCACCTCCCGGCCCAGTTCGATCAGGTCCAGGGCCTGGGCGCTGGTGCCGCCCCCCAGGTTTATCAGGAAATTCGAATGGATGTCCGAAAATGCCATCTGGCCCCGCCGCATCCCCTTCATGCCTGCCCTGTCCAGCAGACGGCCAGCGCTATCGCCCTCGGGGTTCTTGAACACGCAGCCCGCGCTCCGGGCAGTGACCGGCTGGGTGGTGCGTTTTTTGCCGTAGACCTCGCGCATGGCCTGACGCACGGCCCGTGGTGTCGATGTTTCAAGCACGATCTCCACCTCCCAGATGAGCCGCCCGGCAGGGAGATCGGGCACCGCGAAACGGCGGTAGCCGAAGGAGCATCTGTCCGCCCCCACCCAGGTCAGGCCGCCCGAGGGGGACCACAGCCGCACCCGGCTGACCCGTTGTCCGAATTCCACTCCGTAGGAGCCCGCGTTCATGGCCACGGCTCCGCCCACGGTGCCGGGAATGCCGGTGAGCCCTTCCAGCCCGGTCAGACCGGCCCGTTGCGCCCATCCGAGCAGACCGGGCAGGGCCAGGGCTGCGCCGCAGCGCACCACCAAACCCTCGTCCGAGCGCTCAACCCGCGTCGGTCCCGGCTGGCCTGCGGCGCGGATCAGGGCGATGTCGCAACGCCCGTCGCGGGCCAGCAGATTGCTGCCCCGGCCGATGACAAAGGGCCGCAGGGTGTGGCGGGTCAGAAACGTCCCCAACTCGTCAAGGTCGGATGCTTCGCGGAGCACGGCCTCCACCTCGGCATGGCCGCCCAGGCGAAGGGTGGTTCTCTCGGCGAGCGACGGGTCGGGAATCAGTTGCAATGCCATGGGCTCACGCCTCGTCCGCCAGGGTTTCAGGCGTCCCGGCCGGGGCCGGGGTTTGCGGTTCCTCTTCCTGGTTGAGCCAGTTCTCTCCCACGCGCCAGATGGAGCCAGCGCCCTGGGTCATGAAGAGGTCGTCGGGCCGCAGGGTGTCCTTGAGCCGTTTTTCCAGGGACTCGAAATCCGGGAAGAACTGGACCTTGGTGTCGCTGACCTGCCGGATGCCCTGGGCCAGGGAGAGGCCGTTGACCCCCGGGATGGGCGATTCGCTGGCCGGATAGATTTCCGTGAGCAGGAGCAGGTCGGCATCGGCAAAGACCTTGCAGAATTCACCGAACAGGGCCTGGGTCCGGGTGAAGCGGTGGGGCTGGAATGCCACCACCAGCCGCCGGTCGGGATAGCAGGCCCTGGCCGTGCGCAGATTGGCCAGGATTTCCGCCGGATGGTGGCCGTAGTCGTCCACCACCAGAACCCCCCTGCGCTCGCCCTTGCGCTCGAAACGGCGGCCCACTCCGCCGAAATTGGCCAGTCCGTTGACGATGTCTTCCTTGTCGAGCCCGGCCTCAAGGGCCACCCCGATGCAGGCAAGGGCGTTTTGCACGTTGTGGATGCCGGGCTGGGCCACAGTCACCTCGCCCAAGGGCTCGCCGTCGAGGAAAACGCGAAAGAGGCTGCGCAGGTGCGAGGAGACGATTTCCCCGCGCAGTCGGTTTTTCGGCCCCAGGCCATAGGTCAGGCAGGGGCGCTTGATGGCGGGAAGGAGACGTTGCACCCCCTCGTCGTCGCCGCAGACCACGTTCATGCCGTAGAAGGGGATGGCGTTCATGAACCGGGTGAAGGCGTCGTCGATGGCCTCCTGGTCTGCATAGAAATCCATGTGGTCCTTGTCCACGTTGGTGACCACGCTGATGATGGGCGAGAGCAGGAGGAAGGAGCCGTCGGATTCGTCGGCCTCGGCGATGAGGTAGTCTCCCTCGCCCAGACGGGCGTTGGCCCCATAGGTGTTGAGCTTGCCGCCAATGATTACCGTGGGGTCCAGCCCGGCCTCGGTGAAGATGGTGGCCAGAAGCGAGGTGGTGGTGGTCTTGCCGTGGGTGCCCGCAATGGCCACGCCGGTTCGCAGGCGCATCAGCTCGGCCAGCATCTCGGCGCGGGGAATGATGGGGATGCCGCGTTCACGCGCCTCCACCAGCTCGGGGTTCTTCTCGGGGACGGCCGTGGACTTGACGAGCACATCGGCCTCGCCCACGTTGGCCGCGCCGTGGCCGATGTACACGGTGGCCCCGAGTTTTTCCAGGCGACGGACGGCCGCGGACGCGCTGAGGTCCGAGCCGGTCACGGTGAAGCCCATGTTGATGAGCACCTCGGCGATGCCGTTCATGCCCGACCCGCCGATGCCCACCATGTGGATGTTGTTGACCCGCGCCCGCATGGCCGGGCAGGCCTCGCCGCCCACGGTCAGATATGGTCCCTGTGCTGCCGCCATGACATCTCTCCTGTGCCTGCCCCGCAGGGCTAGGCCGCCAGGGCCTCCAGGCCCCTTGCTATGTCCGCCGCCGCGTCCGGCCGGGAAAAACTCCGGGCGGCGCGGCTCATTGTCATCAGTTGTTCCGCATCGCCGAGCAGGGCCAGAACGGCCTCTGCCAGCCCCGCGCCGGTCAGCTCCGCCTGGGGCAGCAGCCGGGCCGCGCCGGTTTCGGCCAGGGCGCGGGCGTTCATGGTCTGGTGGTCGTGGGTGGCCTGAGGAAAGGGGATGAACAGGGCCGGAACCCCGGCTCCCGCCACCTCGAACACCGTGGTCGCGCCCGCCCGGCATACAGCCAGATCGGCCCGCGCATACTCGGCGGCCATATCGTCGATAAAGTCGCGCACCTGGGCCGGATCGGCCCCGGACGCCGCATAGGCCGCACGGACCCTGTCGGCGTCGGCCCGGCCCGCCTGATGGGTCAGGGTCACGCCCAGTTCCGTGAGCCGGGGCAGGGCGGCGATGACCGCGTCGTTCACCGGACGCGCCCCCTGGCTGCCGCCCAGCACGAGCACCTGCTTGCCGGGAGTATGGCCCGCCTGTTTCTTCCGGGTTTCGCCCGCGGCGAGGATGGCCGTGCGTATCGGATTGCCCGTGAGGGTTGTCTTGTGCGTCGGAAAGGCTCCCGAGGAGTCGGGAAAGCTCAGGAATATCCGTTTGACCACCCGGCCCAGGACTTTGTTGGTCACACCGGGCACCGAATTCTGTTCATGCACGGCCGAAGGGACCCCGAGCAGGGCGGCGGCCAGCACCGGGCAAAACCCCGCGTATCCGCCAAAGCCGATGGCCGCGTCGGGGCGGAAACGTCTGACCTCGCGCAGGGCCAGGGGGAGCCCCCGGCCGATCCAGGCCAGCCCGCCCAGCAGCCCGGACACGCCCCTGCCCATGATTCCCCTGGCCGGAAGCTCCAGAAAATCGAGGCCGTGGCTGCGGGCCATGTCGCCCTCGGGGCCCTTGCCGCCCGCAAAGAGGATGGCCGCTCCAGGATGGCGTGTTGCCAGCGCGTCGGCCACGGCCAGGGCCGGGAAGATGTGGCCCCCGGTGCCGCCAGTGGCGATGAGGATGCGCGCCAGGGTCATGACGGCACCCTCCTTGAGAGATTGAGCAGGATGCCCGCGCAGATGAAGGACGCGGTCAGGGACGAGCCGCCGTAGCTGATGAAGGGCATGGCCACGCCCTTGGGCGGCACGGTGCCCAACACCACGGCCAGATTCAGAAGCATGCCAAGGGCCAGGACGCAGGTGACGCCAAAGGCCGTGAACCTGTCCTGGAGGTCTTCAAGCCTGATGCAGACCCGAAGCGCCCGCCACAGGAAGAAGCCGATGGCGATGAAGAACAGCGACATG
Organism: Pseudodesulfovibrio alkaliphilus; assembly: GCF_009729555.1. Classification (NCBI taxonomy): domain Bacteria; kingdom Pseudomonadati; phylum Thermodesulfobacteriota; class Desulfovibrionia; order Desulfovibrionales; family Desulfovibrionaceae; genus Pseudodesulfovibrio; species Pseudodesulfovibrio alkaliphilus. Next base: position 524,927 of record NZ_WODC01000001.1, on the reverse strand, counting down.
CCCGCAAAGCCCAGCTCCTCGCCGACCACGGCCATGATGAAGTCGTTGTGCGCCTCGGGCAGGAAAAAGAGCTTTTGCTTGCCCGCTCCCAGCCCTGTGCCGAAAATGCGTCCCGAGCCGAAGGCGTAGAGGGACTGGACCAGTTGGTAGCCTTCGTTCTGGGCCGAGGCAAAGGGGTCGAGGAAGGCGGTCCAGCGCTTGAATCGGTAGGGCGAGGACGAGATGAGCAGCCAGGCTGCGCCAGCAGCGAAGAGGAGCGAGAGGAAAAGATAGCTGAAACGGGTGCCGCCCACCAGACACATGAAGAAAAGCAGCCCGGCCAGGACCACGGCCCCGCCAAAGTCCGGCTGGAGCAGGAGCAGGCCGCAGAAGATGCCGGTGACGATGAACGGCGGCAGGAAACCCACCGAGAAGGTGCGTACCATGTCCTGCTTGCGGGCGAAGAAATAGGCCAGGTACAGGACCAGGGCGACCTTGGAGAACTCCAACGGTTGAAGGTGGACCGGGCCGATTCTGACCCAGCGGCTGGCGCCGTTGACGGTGAACCCGGCAGGGGAGAGGCACAGGGCGAGCAGGACCAGGGCGGCCAAAATCCATACATAGGTCAGACCGAAGAGCACCCGGCGGGGCATCTGCATGCACGCGGCCATGCCCACCAGTCCCACGGCGGTGAAAAGCAGCTGGCGCTTGAAGAAAAAGTAGGTGTCGCCATATACGCGTTCGGCCATGATCCCGCTTGAGGAGAGGACCATGATCAGGCCGAACCCGCCCAGGAACAGGGTGGCCGTCATCAGCCAGGGATCGGCGCGGCCCACAGCCGCCTTGGCGTTGAGTCCTCCGCTCATGACAGACCTTCCACCACGCGTTTGAAGTCGTCGCCGCGCTCGCCATAGCCCTTGTACTGGTCGAAACTCGAGGTGGCCGGGGAAAGCAGCACCGTCTCGCCGGGCCGGGCCATGGACGCCTGCCTGAGCACGGCCAGCTCCAGGGTCTCGTCCCAGGTCACGGGAAAGGCCTTGGAGAGTTCCGGCTCAAACACGTCGCGGCTGCCGCCGAACAGGCCGATATGGATAACCGTGTCGCCGATCTCGCGGGCAAAGGCGGCCACATCCCCGCCCTTCCACACTCCGCCCATGAGTAGGCGCACCGGCTTGCGGCAGCTGCGCACCGCGGCCAGGACAGCGTCCAGGGTGGTGGCCTTGGAATCGTCCACGTAGACAACGCCCCTGACCTCGGCCACGCGTTCGATGCGATGCGCCAGGGGCCGGAACCCGCGGATGGCCTCGGCGGCCTGGGCCTCGGTCACGCCGAAGCGGCGCACGGCCTGCCAGGCGCCCTCCACGTTGGAGCGGTTGTGCTCGCCGGGCAGGTGCGGGGCCTCGAAACGGTCCGTGGGGCCGAACCATTCGACACGGGCGTCGGTGAATCCCCGGCCTTCGATGGCCGGACGCAGAGACTCGTGCAGCAGGGCGGTGTCATCGCCGCTCATGCGGGCAAAGAGGTTCAGCTTGGCGTCCAGGTACTCGTCCATGTCGTCGTGGTAGTCGAGGTGGTTGGCCGCGAAGTTGAGGAAGAGGCCGACATGCGGCTTGAACAGGCGGCAGTTCTGGAGCTGGAAGCTTGACACTTCAAGCACGATGACCTCGGCCTGTTCCATGTCGAGCAGATACTCGCACAGGGGGGTGCCGATGTTGCCGCCGGTAAAGGCGTTGATGCCTGCGTGGCGGAAAATCTCGCTGATGAGCGTGGTGGTCGTGGTTTTGCCGTTGGTGCCGGTCACGGCCAGCACCGGGGCCTCGAGGAACCAGGAGGCCAGCTCCAGTTCGGCCACCACGTTTTGCGCCGGGACGCCCTCAAGGGCGCTGGCCAGCCGTTTTACCGGCACGCCGGGCGAGAGCACGACCATGTCCGCGTCGCGGAAGTGTTCGGGTTTGTGGGGGCCGGTGATCAGGTCCACCCGTCCGGCCAGAGGCCCCAGGCGCTGGGCGGTCACGGTTTCGTCGCTGTCGGCCACGCGCACCCTGCAGCCCAGCACGTCGAGCAGCCGTGCGGCGGCGAGGCCGCTGCGGCCGGTGCCCACCACCACGCCCTGCTTGCCCGCCAGGGTGCGCTGCTCGATGAATTGTCTGACGATGCGGTTCACTGCCTACCTCAGCTTGAGGGTCGAGAGCGCCATGAGCGCCATGAGTATGGAAAGAATCCAGAACCGGACGATGATCTTCGATTCCGGGATGCCCTTGAGTTCGAAATGATGGTGCAGCGGAGCCATCTTGAAGATGCGTTTGCCGCCGGAGAGCTTGAAGTAGCCCACCTGGAGGATGACCGAGAGGGTCTCGAAGACGAACACGCCGCCCACAATGGCCAGCAGCAGCTCCTGCTTGGCCAGCACGGCCACAAAGCCGAGCGCTCCTCCCAGGGACAGGGAGCCGACATCGCCCATGAAGACCTGGGCCGGATGGGCGTTGAACCAGAGGAAGCCGAGGCCCGCGCCCACCATGGCCCCGCAGAAGACCGTGACCTCGCCGATGCCGACCACGTTGGGCACGGCCAGGTAATCGGCCATTTTCGCATGGCCGGAGACGTAGATGAAGATGGCGAAGCAGGCCATGGCCACCACCATGGGGCCGATGGCCAGCCCGTCGAGGCCGTCGGTGAGGTTGACCGCGTTGCTGGCACCGACCATGACCACCAGGGCAAAGGGCAGATAGAACCAGCCGAGGTCCGGGTTGAAATTCTTGAAAAAGGGCACGGCCAGACGGGTGGAATAGGCGGGCTCCTGGATGAGCAGGGCTATGGCCGCCGCGGCCACCGCGCACTGGAGCAGGAACTTGGCCTTGGCCGAGAGCCCTTCGTTGCGCTTCTTGACCACCTTGAGATAGTCGTCGGCGAACCCCACAGCGCCAAAGCCCGCGAAGACCAGCAGGGTCAGCCAGACATACACATTGGTCAGATCGGCCCAGAGCAGGGTGGAGACGCAGACCGCGAAGATGATCATTATTCCGCCCATGGTCGGCGTGCCCTGCTTGGCCTGATGCTTGGGACCGTCCTCGCGGATGTACTGGCCGCACTTGATGCGCTGGAGCCAGCGGATCATGGCCGGACCGAAGAGGATGGAGATGATCAGGGCGGTCAAAAGCGCCCACACAGAGCGGAAGGTGATGTAGCGAAAGACGTTGAACACGCCGACATCGCTGCTCAGCGGCACGAGAAGATTGTAGATCACCGGGAACCTCCCTCGATTGCGGGTCCGTCCTGAAGCTCCCGGCACAGGGCGGCGGCAAATGCCTCCATTTTCAGGGAGCGCGATCCCTTGACCAGCACCACGGCGTTGTCGGTCCCAAGGGCCTGCCACTGGGCCAGGAAAGGTTCCAATTCCTCGATGCGGGTCAGGGGTGCGGCGTGGTCAAGGCCCCGCGCCACATCCTCAAAATGCGTACCCTTGTAAAAGACGGCCAGGGGCGCGACCTCCCTGATGAGCCGCCCAAGCGCCTCGTGGCTTTCCCGCGCCTGTGCGCCGAGTTCGCGCATGTCGCCCAGCACCAGGACCAGGGGGCGGCCCTTGGTCATGGTGGCGGCGGTGCGGATGGACCGGCCCATGGACAGGGGGTTGGCGTTGTAGGTGTCGTCGATGACCAGGGCATGGCCGCTCTTGCGGCAGCAAAAGCGCTGGCAGTCCGGTTCCACGGCCTGGACCCCCTCGACCACGTCGGTGCGGGAAAGGCCCAGGGCGCTGGCTGCTGCGGCAACGCAGGCCACATTCTCGGCATAGTGCTCGCCGCAGAAGGGGGCCGTGAATTCACCGTCGCCGTCCGGGGTGCGCAGACGGAAGTGGCCCCTGCCTTCATCGTCCGCGCCGAGTGATGCGGCGAAAAATGGTGCGGATTCATCGCGGGTGGAGAATCCTGCGGGTTCGGGCACCAGCGCGGTGGCGGCCTCCCACAGTTCGGGATAATCCCTGCTGATCACGGCCACGCCGTCCTGGCGCAGGTATTTGAGCAGGCTGCTCTTGGCCCTGGCAACTCCGGCCACGTCGCCCAGGCCCTCAAGATGGCCCGGTCCCGCATTGGTGATCACGGCCACGTCCGGGCTGGCGATGACGGCCAGTTCTTCCATGTCGCCCTTGATCGAGATGCCCAGTTCCATGACCCAAACCGGCTGCGCATCGTCTGCCTTGAGCATGGACAGTGGCAGTCCTATCTGGTTGTTCAAATTGCGAAAGTTTTTGGCAACAGCGTGCTTGCGGGAGATGACGGCAGCGAGCATTTCCTTGACCGTGGTCTTGCCCGCCGTGCCGGTGACGGCCACCAGTCTGGCCCCGCACAGGTCGCGCCAGCAGGAGGCCAGCCGTCCCAGGGAGCGGATCGTGTCGCGAACCACGATGACCGGAATCGAGAGCCCCTCAAGGGGGCGCGAGGCGACAACGGCCACGGCGCCCTTGGCCTCGGCCTGGGGTGCGAACTCGTGACCATCGAAGTTCCAGCCCTCGATGCAGAAGAAGAGGTCGCCCGGCTCCACCGCACGACTGTCGGTGCGAACCGCGTTGATCACGGTGCATTCCCGGCAGGCCTCGGTCAGCCCGGTCAGGCAGTGCTGGACATCGCCCAGAGTCAGCCTCATCGCGTCTCCTCAATGGCTTTGATGGCCGCTTCCCTGTCCGAGAAGTGGATGGTGGTTCCGGCGATCTGCTGGTAGTCCTCATGCCCCTTGCCCGCAATGAGCAGCACGTCGCCGGGTTCCATTTCTGCCACGGCCAGGGTGATGGCCGTCTGCCGGTCCGGGTGTTCGATGATCCGGGCGGCCTTGGCCAGACCGGGCCGGGCGTCGTCCATGATCGCCTCGGGTGGTTCGCTGCGCGGGTTGTCCGAGGTGAGCACGGCCACGTCGGCATAGCGGGCCACGGCCCTGGCCATGAGGGGGCGCTTGGCCCGGTCGCGGTCGCCGCCGCAGCCGAATACGGTGATCAGCCGTTTGAAGTCGAGGCTCTTGAGGGTGTGTTGGACGTTCTCCAGGGCGTCGGGGGTATGGGCGTAGTCCACGAAGATGTCCAGGTCCCGGTCGTTGACGACACGCTCCAGGCGGCCGGGGACGCCTGCGAAATCCTTGAGGGCCCGCATGTCGCGGCAGGTGAGGCCCAGCTGTAGGCCCACGGCCTGGGCGGCCAGGAGGTTCATGGCGTTGTACGCGCCGATGAGCGGCGACTGCACGGTCCAGGTCTTGCCCTTGTACGAGGTCTCGATCTCCATGCCCTGGCCGGTGAGGGAGAGGATGCGTCCCTGGACCATGGGCTTGTCGCCCACCTGATGGGTGACGATGGCTGTGTCCCCGATGCCGTAGCCAATGGCGTCGTCAAGGTCGGCCAGCAGTCGGCGCCCGTAGGGGTCGTTGTAGTTGATGATACCGGGACGGCCCTGGCGCAGACAGCCGGTGAAGAGCCTGGACTTGGCATTGAAATATGTTTCCATGTCGCCGTGATAGTCCAGGTGGTCCTGGGTGACGTTGGTGAGCACCCCGGCGTCGAAGTCGAGCCCGGCCACGCGGTACTGGTCCAGGGCGTGGGAGGAGACCTCCATGACCGCCACATCCACATCCGCCTTTTTCATGTTGAAGAGCAGCTCGTGGATCATCCAGCAGTCGGGCGTGGTCAGGGGCGCGTTCATGGAGAATCCGGGCCAGCGGTAGCTGACCGTGCCGAGCACGCCCACCTTGAGGCCGGTGGCCGCAAGCAGGTGTTCGATGATGTAGGTGGTAGTCGTCTTGCCGTTGGTGCCCGTGACGCCCACCAGCTTGAGGTCCCGGTCGGGCAGATGGAAGTGGGCGCGGGCCAGTTCGCCGAGAGCCACGGCGGGATTTTCGTGGTAGGCGACCCGGGCGCGCTTTTCTGCCACCGGAGCCACCAGGTCGCGGGCCTGGGCCGGGGCCACGATGTAGGCCGCGCCGCGGTCCAGCGCTCCGGGGATGTAGTCTATGCCGCGCACCGAGGTGCCGGGCATGGCCACAAAGCAGTCGCCGGGCAGGATTTTTCGCGAATCCGTGCGGACAACCAAGCCTTTTGCGGCTTCCTTGAGCAGGGCATCGAATTCCATAACGCCTCGTTTCGCCTTCTTTTCGCTATGAGAGCCAGAGAATAAAAACATCGTCCGTTCCCTCCGTCTGTTGTTCCGTGGGCCACGGTTGTCCCGCATTGGGTTTATGGTCTTTTACCGTCATGCCCTGTCCCTTGAGCACCGGGACGATGCCCCGTCTGGCCAGGAGTTCCAGGGCGCGACGCACCGTCAGGCCCCTGATGTTGGGCACGGTGTCGCTCTCGGGGTGTTCGGCCGGGGGAGCCATGGCCTCGTTGAGCGGAGAGTCCGCCAGCGAGTCCACGGAGACCCTTTCGGCCACCACGGATTCCAGGGTTTCGGAGACCTTGCCGTAATAGGCCAGGGTACGCACGGTCACGTCGCGGCATACCGGCGCCGCGACCATGGAGCCGTAGTTGGCCGTCTGCGGTTCGTCAATCATTGTGATGACCAGAAGTTTCGGGTCTTCGGCCGGGACCATGGCCACGAAGGAGGAGAGATACTGGTCGCCGTAGCCTCCCTTGGTCGCCTTCTGGGCCGTGCCGGTTTTGCCTGCCATGGTGATGCCGGGGATGCGAGCGGAACGGCCGGTGCCGTCCTCGTGGACCACATCGCGCATCATCCTGAGCACCGTGGCCGAGGTTTCGCGGCTGAAGACGCGCACCGCCGCATGGGGACGGGCCGGGGCAGGGTCGCGCACCAGATTGAGCTGGCGCGTCACGCCCTCGTTGGCGAGGCAGAGGAAGGCCCGGGCCATTTGCACGGCAGTGACGCCGATGCCCTGGCCGAAGCTGATGGCCGCCAGATCCACACTGGTCCACTTGGCCGGGGGCATGACCAGCCCGGAGGACTCGCCCGACAGGCCGAGGTCCGTCTTCTCGCCGAAGCCGAGCCTGGAAAGATAGTCGGCGTACATGTCGGCGCCCATGTCCAGGCCGATTTTGGCGCAACCGATGTTGGAGGAGTAGCGCATAATCTGGTGGGCCGGGATCCAGCTTCTGGGGTGGGTGTCGCGGATGGTCTTGTTGGCCACGCGCCAGCGGCCGTTCTCGCAGTCGATGAGCGTGTCCGGTTTGATGGCGCCTTCTTCCAGGGCGGCGGCGAAAAGGAAAGGCTTGAATGTGGAGCCGGGCTCGTACACGTCGGTCACGGCCCGCAGTCTGCGCTGGCCGGGAGTGGAGCCCTTGACAGCATTGGGGTTGAAGAAGGGCTGGTTGGCCATGGCCAGGATGTCGCCGGTCTCCACCTCCACCACGAGGACGATGCCCGCCCGGGCCTTGTACTTGGCGATGGCGTTGGCCAGGGCCTGTTCGGCGGCGTGCTGGATGTGGGTGTCGAGGGTCAGGAACACATCCAGGCCGTTGATGTTCATTTCCCGGCCCTGGGCGTCGAGATAGAGCCGGCTGCCCTTGGCGTCGCGCTGGACCACGAACTTGGCCTTTCCCGGCTGCATGCGGGCGTCATAGAGGCGCTCCACTCCTTCCAGCCCCTGACCGTCGATGTCCACGAAGCCCAGCGTCTGTCCGGCCAGATGGCCGTTGGGGTAGATGCGGGAATATTCGGTGGTCAGGCGGATTCCAGGAATGTCGGCCCGGGCCAGGGCAGCGGCCTCGCGATCGCTGACCTGCCGTTTGATCCAGACGAATTGCTTTTTGGCGGAGAGTTTCTGGCGCACGTCCTTGCGGGGCAGGGAAAGCGCCTTGGCCACAGCGGTGGCCGCCGCGTCGAGATCGGCTATCTCAAAGGGGCTGGCATACACCGAGTTGGCCTGGACGCTGGTGGCCAGCATCTCGCCGTTTCGGTCAAAAATTCGGCCGCGCTCGCCGTATTCGAATTCGGCGGCAAGGCTCTGGCGCGATGCCTGGGTCAGCAGCGCGTCGCCAAGGTGCAACTGCACCCAGCCCGCACGAACCCAAAGCCCGGCAAAGGCAAGCGCGAAAAGGGCCGCGACAAGCCCTATCTTCACCTTGCTGTGATCCTTGCGCCTCTGGCCGTCCTGAGCCATCCTGTTCCCTGTGTTCCCTATGCGGCGCCGGTATGATGCCTGACGCCGACTATTGCGTGTCGGTGATACGCCGTATCTGTCCCGGCGCGGCAACGCCAAGGTCCAACTGACCGGCGAGCCTTTTGAGTTGATAAGGTGAAACCTGGTTGTTCCTCTCAACCGAAAGTTTCACGGCCAGAGCCTCCTTCTGGTTCAGGCTCTTCTCCATCTTGCGCAGGTCGTATGCCAGATCCATGCGTTCAATGTTGAGCCATACCGCGCCGAGCCCGAGGGAGAGGGCCGCACCCAGCAGGGTGAGGATCATCCATAAAAGGGTTTTGTCCGTCGTGCTCATGCCTCTTCTCCATCCGGCCCGAGCCTCTCGGCCACGCGCAGCTTGGCGCTGCGGCTGCGGGGGTTTCGGGCCGCTTCCTCGTCGGACGGCGTCTGCGGCTTGCGGGTGAGCACCTTGAACGAGGGAACGCCCCCGCAGGTGCAGTGCAGTTGGTGCGACGGGCAGCGGCATCCCCTGGCTGCCGCCAGGAAGGCGCGTTTCACGGCCCTGTCCTCCAGGGAGTGAAACGAGATGATGGCCGCTCTCGCACCGGGCGCAAGCCGCCCGATTATGGTTTCAAGGTAGTGTTCAAGTTCCTCTGTTTCCCTGTTGACCGCTATTCGCAGTCCCTGAAAGGTCCGGGTCGCCGGATGGTTGCGGGCCGTGTGCCGCATCTTGGGCGGATAGGCCAGCCGCACTATCTCGGCCAGTTGGAGCGTTCTGGTGATCGCTCCCTTGTCCCGTGCCTTCAGTATCGCCGACGCGATTTTCCCGGCCAGGGGGTCTTCCCCGTAGGCCCTGATGATCCGCGCCAGATCACCATGCTTGAGCGTATTGACCAGGTCGGCTGCCGAGGGGCCGCACTCCGGGTCCATACGCATGTCCAGCGGCCCGTCGCTGATGAAGCTGAATCCCCGCTCTGCTTCATCGAGCTGGAGTGACGAGACGCCAAGGTCGAGAACGGCCCCGTCCACCGTTTCCCACCCCAGTGTGTCCAAGGCTTCCTCAAACCTCGAAAACGGCAGGTGGAAAAGATGGGCGCGGTCGCCCATTCCTGCGAGCCGCTCGCCGGCCAGGGCCAGGGCTCGCGCATCGCGATCAAGTCCGGCAAGTTCGGCTCCGGCCCCGGCACGCTCCATGAGCGCGAGGCTGTGGCCGCCCATGCCGAGGGTTCCGTCCAGATACCGCCCTCCCGGTTTCGGCCGGAGCCACTCGATCACTTCATGTAAAAGAACCGTCGTGTGGAGGGTCGCGGGATCAACGCGGCCTTCCATCGCTAGAAGGGCAGACTGACGTTGTTTTCAGCCAGTTCGCGGGACACGTCGTAGTCCTCGTCGAGCAACCGTTCAAAGCTGTCCGCAGGCCATATCTCGAACCGACGCCCGGCGCCCATGACCACCACATCCTTGTCCAGCTTGCCGCTTTTGCGCAGATGGGCGGGGATGGCGATGCGCCCCTGTGCTCCCATCGGCGTTTCGGTATAGCCGGAGTAGAGGATGCGGATGGTGTTTTGCAGCTCCCGGCTCGGGGTCTTGACCTTCTCAAGCTCGTCTTCCATCCGCGACCACTGCTCCGGGGTGATGCCGATAACGTGCTTGTCGAAAATGGTCAGCACAATGATCGACTCCGGTACGCCGGAGCGGATCATGTCCCGGAACTCGGGCGGCAGGATGAGCCGTCCCTTGTCGTCCAGGCTTCTGTGTGCGTGACCTCGAAATTTCATCGTTCCCCCGGAGCGGCTGCTCGCTCCACATTCTTACCCTAGTTTTACACTAAGTTCCACTTCTTTCCACCGATGATTGAAAAATTTGAGAAAGTCAACAGCAAAGAGAAAAAACAGCGGCAAAATACCGCGAGGATCATTGATTTTTCGGGGCCGGACGCATAGACTTCGGCCTACCTGGAGGAGTGGGGCGGTTGGCAAGCTTCTCCACGCTGACAGAAAAAGTAAATAATGCCAGGGTGTTTTTGCGTCCTGGTCGGTAACAGGGCGCGTTGTCGCGCCCCACGGGGTTTTCATGGACAGGCATATCAAGATCATTGCCACGCTGGGGCCGGGAACCGGCTCTTACGAGGCCGTCAAGGAGCTGGTGGAGTCAGGGGCCAAGATTTTTCGTCTCAACTTCTCCCATGGCGGCCGCGAGTTCTTCGAACGGATGGTGGGCATCATCCGTCGTCTTGAGGACGAGACCGGGCTGACCCTGACCATCCTCCAGGACCTGTCCGGCCCCAAGATCCGCACCTGCGACCTTGGCCTGCCGGTCTTCGAGGTGGAGAAGGGCACTGAGGTCATGCTCGGCACCTCGGACAAGGCGTCCAAGGTGGACGGCCCATTCATCTGCCTTGATATCCCGGATCTCTATGTCGGGATCAGGGAGGGCGACCCCGTGGCCCTGTCCGATGGCATGATCCGGTTCACGGTGGTCAAGGTGGAGGAGGAGTTTCTGCTGCGTCTGCGCGCCACCAATTCGGGCATGTGTCCGCCCCGAAAGGGCATCACCTTTCCCGGCAAGACCACGCCCCTGGCCCCGCTGACCGACAAGGACAAGGCGGATCTGGCCATCGGCATGGAGCTCGGGGTGGACGTTGTGGCCATGAGCTTTGTCCAGAAGGCCGAGGACATCCGCGGCCTGCGCCAGGAGATGGTCAAGTACAACCGTCGGCTGCCCATCGTGGCCAAGCTCGAGCGTACGGCAGCCCTCAAGAACCTGCCCGAGATACTGCGCGAGGCCGACGGCGTCATGGTGGCCCGCGGCGACCTGGGTCTGGAGCTGGACCTGGCCGAGCTGCCCGTGGCCCAGAAGCGCATCATCAAGGCATGCAATGAGGCGGGCAAGCCTGTCATCGTGGCCACCCAGATGCTGCTCTCCATGGTCAACTCGCCGATGGCAACGCGGGCCGAGACCACGGATGTGGCCAACGCCATTCTCGACGGAGCCGACTGCGTCATGCTCTCTGAAGAGACCGCCATCGGCCGCTATCCGGGAGAAACCGTCCGGTTCATGCGCAAGATCGCCTACGAGACCGAGGCTTTCATGTTCGAGTCGGGCCGGGCCGAGGTGGACCGGGGCGGCGAGCAGGACAACCCCTCCACTTTTCTGGCTTATGCCGCGGCCATGCTGGCGGGCAAGACCGGAGCCAAGGCCATCGTCTGCCATTCGACCTCGGGCGGCACGGCGCGCATACTGGCCTCCTGCCGCCCCAAGCAGTCCATCTACGCCCTGAGCCGCGACCACATCGTGCGGCATTTCACCAACCTCTCTTGGGGGGTCATCCCGGCCGCGCCCCTGGATGTCATCGACGACCACCAGGAGCGTGCCGAGGTCTTTGTGCGCCAATGCCCGGCCTTTGACGAGGGCGACATTGTCATCGTCACCGCCGGACAGCCGGAAAAGGGCAGGTCCATGACCCAGACCAACGTGGTCAAGCTGTATGAAAAGCTCGGCAGAGACAAAAACGATCAAGAAGGGGAACGATGAGCGCCAAGCAGAAGCACGACATCCCCGACGGGCTGAACGAGGAATACTACCAGATCAGTGCGGACATCCTCGGCAGCTTCAACAAGTACCGTCCGCCGTTGAACATCTTCCTGTTCAAGGAGGATGTGGCCCGGATCATGCCCTACTACAAGGTGGGTGGGCGCCTGAGCAACGAGCAGGTGGATGACCTGCTGGCCCTGACCAACGACGGGCTCATCTTTGTCTCTCGAGAAGACCACCCGGTGTACGTCAAGCACATCAGCTACCAGCTTGATCTGGTCCTGGTGGACGGCAATCTCAAGGAGAAGGAGATTGCCGACATCTTCACCCAGGCCCTGACGCGAAAGCTCAAGGAGTTTTTCGACCAGCCCGTGCCAGTGGTCTTCGAAAAGCTCTGGGTGGACCTGATGGTGCTCACGGAATACCTCTACGAGGACATTCGCCGTGCCCGGGCGCTGGTCCGGCGTATGCACAAGGAGCATTCGCTGGAGAACCACAGCGTCAACTGCGGTTTTCTCGGCCTGGCCCTGCTCGGCAAGCTCAAGGAAAAGAATTTTCGCGACAGTGTGCGGCGCAAGACCTTCGACAGGCTGACGGCCGGACTTTTTCTCCACGACTTGGGCATGGCCAAGGTTCCCGCCTTCATCCGCTCCAAGGACAAGCCCCTGACCGGCGACGAGCGAACCAAGGTCAACGCCCACACCAAGGTGGGCTACGAGATGCTTGGCAAGCTCAACCTCAAGTATCCCGAGGTGGAGCAGTGCGTCATGGAGCATCACGAGCGCCTCAATGGCTCGGGATACCCCATGAAGACCTCCAAGATCGAGTTCCCTGGCAGACTTTGCGCTGTGGTTGATTCCTTCTGCGCCATGATCAGCGACCGACCGCATTCGCCCGGACTCCCTTATCTCAAGGCCGCCGCCGATCTGGCAGGCGACGCCCGCTACGACAAGGAGATCACCAAGGCGCTTCAACTGCTCTTGATGGTGGATCTAAAGATCAAGGAGTGACGGGACCGGACCGCAAAGACGAAAAAACGCCCCGTGCCGGAAGCGCAGGGGGCGTTTTTCATTGTCTTTTCCGTTTGACTATTTGAAGAGCGGGACCATGTCGCGGGTCATCTCGCGGTAGACATCGGTGACGTAGACCACGCCCATGACCTTGTCGTTTTCCACCACCAGGGCCCAGTCGCGCTTGGTTTTGATGAAGGTGTCGAGGACGAGCAGGATGGGCTCGTTGGGCCGCAGCGTGGGCGGGCTGGTGATCAGGTAGTCGTCAAGGCGCAGCTGGGTGCAGAGCAGGCAGGCGTTGGCGAATTGCTGGTCCCAGTCCACCTCGCCGTCGGCCTTGAGGTTGTCGTCCTTGAGCACCGACTGCTTGACCGCCTTGAAGAGGTTCCACAGGTTGATGGCGCCAACGAGCTTGCCGCCCTTGTTCTGGACCACCACCACCTGGCAGTCCGGGGCATCGGTCATGGCGTGGCGCATGACGCGGATTGCCTCGGCAAGGCTGGCGTCGTCCTGCACGGTGGGAAATTCATCGCGCATCATGTCCCAGGCGCGTTTTCTCAGCATCATGTCCTGTGTCTCCTTCGCATGCGAACATTGCTTTCCGGCTATCCGGTCTTCTAGCCTTTTGGGCCTGATTTGTCCATATGCCGCGCCCGGTTGGTCCGGTTTGTCTTGACTCGGTCGCCAAAGCCGGGAAAAAATGGGAGATGCAGATATTCAAATCCGGCTCGTCGTCTCGTTATTTCGTCCTTGTCCTGGCCCTGGTCGTGGGGCTTTTCCATTTTCTGCCCGTAGCCGCCCAGGCGCGGCCCCTCCCGTTCGGTCCGGGAGAAAAGCTGACCTATGAAATTCACTGGACCTTTATCCACGCTGGCAATGCCGTGCTTGAGGTCATGCCCGACACCGAGGTGGACGGGGTGCCCGCCCGCTATTTTCGCGGTACAGCCAGCACCGTGCCCTGGGTGGACAAGTTTTATAAGGTGCGCGACACCATGGAGTCCTGGACCGATCTCGATGTGACCCACTCCCTGCGCTACGTGAGCGATCAGAACGAGGGCAAGTACAGCAAGAAGGCGGAAATCGTCTTTGACCCGGCGGCCCGCCGCACGTTTCGCTATATCGAGGGCGACCTGCGCCATGAACTGGAGCAGCCCGAGCACGTCTTTGACCCCATGTCCGTGCTCTTCGCTTTCCGCAAGGAGATTCTTTTCAAGACCATGCGCTTTGGCGCCAATGTCACTGACGGCAAGGTCAGCGTGGTGGGCGAGTCCTTTGTCGAGGACATGGAGACCCTCAAGACCCCCATTGGGGACATCCCCTGCTTCCGGGTCAGGCTTGATGTCCGCAACCTTTCGGGCGTGTTCCGCAAGAGCCCCGGCGCAGAGTTGATCGTCTGGTTTTCGGCCGACAGCCGCCGTATTCCGGTCAAGGTCCGTTCCAAGGTGGTGGTCGGCCACTTCACCCTGGAATTGGTCGATTATCAGCCGCCAACCCCTGTCTCGGCCGACTGATCCCCCCGTCCTTTTTCTCTTCCTTGGGCCGCCGCCAGCTTGGCGTGCGGCCCTTGGCATCGTGTTTGCGAAATGTTCGCCAAGCGATCTTGTTCAATCTTGTCGATGGGTTGTTGGCTACTGTATAGTAGACGCAAGAATGGTGGGAAACCTGTCAGTATAGTCTCAGGGGTAGACGTGAGCAAGCTTTTTGGCGATTACATCAGAGCGAAGCGGGAATCCATGCGCCAGCACGATCCTGAGTATTCCATCCGCCGGGTGGCCAAGCGGATCGGGATTCATCACTCGTATCTGAGCAAGATCGAGCGGGGTGAGCCTGCTTCGCTGTGCGAGAAACGCATCATCGCCCTGGCGCAGGAGCTGGGTGACGACCCGGAGCTGCTTTTGGCCATGAACGGCAAGGTCTCCGAGGCGGTTCGACGGGCCGTCTTTGAAGACCCTGAGCGCGTGGTCTCTTTGCTCAACCAGATCAAGAACGGCGGCAACGGACAATAGCGTTGCCCTGTCAGGCGATGGTTTTCTTGCTGCGCCTTGCCGTGTTTTCTTTCCCGGCATCCCCTGGCGTCGCAAGGTTCCCCGCTGACCGCGCCCCGTTCGGGAGCCCGGTTTCCATTGTATTCCGCCCGTTGCTGGCATGACGGCATCAGAGGGTCTTGCGGTCCACAACCATGTCGGCCCCGGCCGGGCCGAGGTCGTAAAGCCTGATCTTGGTGCTGCGTGGAAACTCGCGCTTGAAGAGTGTTTTGAGCAGTTTTTTCAGGGAGTCCGCCGTGGCCTCGTAGCGTCCCTGGGCAAATCCGTTTTCCACCACTTCATAGGCGTCCTGGCCGGTGCGGGCGATGACGATGGATCGGTTGCGCTTGTATGTGCGCAGGTCGATGGCGTGGCCCTCGGGCAGCTTGTCGAGCCTGCGCATGACGGTTTCCATGGCCGTGGCCTTGTCGATCATGCGTATTACCATAGACAGTCGGCCTGATCCGTGTCAAACGACCCTCTCGCCTTGACTGGTGGAAAAGTATACTTTGCAGATTGCCCAAAAACGGTGAGATGCTAGGCGCGAAAGAGTGCGGGACCAAAACGGGTTTTTGTCGCAGGATGACATGAACTTGTAGAGCATGGGGGCCCTGCGGCTCGAATATTCGCCTGCAGTCACGTAACGACAGTAGATCGACGGTTATCGACAAGCTGTTAACCCGGAGCGCGTCATGCCACTGCCCAAAGACTCTCTTGTGAATTGCGACATCGAATCCCTGGCCTATGGCGGCCGGGGCGTGGCCCATGTGGACGGCATGGCGGTTTTCGTGGCTGGCGGTCTGCCGGGGGATACGGTGTCCGTCCGCATCGTCCGGTCCAAGAAGCGGTTTGCCGAGGGGGTGGCCGAGGCCGTGATCACCCCCTCTGCCCATCGAGTGGAGCCGCACTGTGTTCATTTTGGCACTTGCGGCGGCTGCGTCCTCCAGCACCTTGCCTACGAAGAGCAACTGGCTCAGAAAAATGCCCAGGTGGCCGCCGCCCTGGCCCGCATCGGCGGGGTGCAGGGGCTGGTCATGGACCCGCCCGCCGCATCGCCGGAGGTCTGGGGTTATCGCAACAAGATGGAGTTCGCCTTTGAGCAGCGTCAGGACGGCCTGCATCTCGGCCTGCGCCAGCCGACGCCTGAGGGAGCCAATCGGCCAGGCCCGGTGCTGGACATCGCCCAGTGCCACCTGTGCGACGCGTATGACGTGGAAATCATGGCCGCAGTGCGCGAGTTCTGCCGCGCATCGGGCGTCCCCGCCTACGATCCGGCCGCAGACACCGGGTATTGGCGGCATCTGGTCATCCGTCACACCCGGGCGGGCGAGGTCATGGCCCATCTCATCACGGCCAGGGACGAGCGCAAGGACAATCTCATCAACGATCTGGCCGCGTTGTTTCGCGAGCGGTTCCCGGAAATGGCCTCCTTTGTCCACTCCATACGGTCCAGGCGCTCGGTCGTGGCCTTTGGTGAGCGCATCATTCACACCCTTGGCAACGCCTTCGTGGAAGAGCGGTTGATCCGGGGGGATCGTCAGGTGCGCTACCGCCTTTCGCCCAACGCATTTTTCCAGACCAACACGGGCGGGGCAGGCGAACTGTTCGCCACGATAGCCGACTTCTGCGCCCTGTCCGAGGCTCAGTCGCTTCTTGATCTCTACTGCGGCACCGGAGCCATCGGCATCTATCTGGCCGGCGAGGCGGGCCGCGTCATCGGCGTTGAGCTGAGCGAAGAAGCCGTGGCCAAGGCGCGGGAAAGCGCCCGGCTCAACGGTCTGTCACACTGCACCTTCATCGCGGGTTCCTTGGAGCAGGGCATTCCAGGCATGGACGGCTCCGGCGATCAGGCTCCGCCCGATGTGGTGGTGGTCGATCCGCCGCGATCAGGTCTGCACGAGAACACGGCCCAGGCCCTGTTGGCGCTGGGCGCTCCCAGGATAGTGGCCGTGTCCTGCGACCCGGCCACCCTGGCCCGCGATGTCAAGCGGCTTTCGGACAGATACAGGCTTACGCGCACACGGGCTGTTGACATGTTTCCCCACACCCATCACATTGAGACTGTGGCATTGTTGGAATTGGTCGTGTAGCAATGTTTCGGGGAATGTGACCAACGAACGCTTATGACGTGTGGGCAGAAGGACTCTGGTCCAATTCCTTGCGGAAAGTGTATAGGCGGTTGAAGGTATACTGAAGCGCCACCACGACAGCCAAGGTTGCTGTTTTGGCGAGGGTTTCCTGGAGATTCATCAATTCCACTAATAGAAAAATTATGAGGTTTGAACCAAGAATGCCGATCAACCCGGCAGAACAAAACAACGCAAATCTTTGCAAGTGTTTGTTCTTCAGCTTGTAGTTGAATGTAAAGTTAAGAATAAAATTGTTGATCATGCCAAAAAGTGAACCCATGGTGTTTGCAACAATATACCCAAGGCCTGTGTAGACGTTGATGATAAGGAATGTCGAAAAGTCTACCGCAGCGCCGATGAAGCCTATCAGTATATATATAATCAAGTGCTTGGATATCATTATCGTGAGTAGCTTGTGCCTTTGAGCGTCAAAAGTAGTCCATCGTCGCTTCTGCTGATCTGGTAAAAGTGAGAGTCCTGGATTATTTCGAACTCCTTTAAAGAGTTCCTAAGCGTCATCTCTTCAGGTGCAGCCAGATACTTGTCAACAGCGCATCCAGAATACGACAGTCTGTACATCAGCGCCCACCCAATGTTCGTGCCCAGCGCGTTGAATATTGGAAATGTGCGCGAAATGCGGTTGAAGTAGTGTGATCTGGGGAGTGAGCCGGCTACATAGAGCGGTACTTTCTCGTCAACTATCTGATCGTTGATCTCGTTCACTATTGAAGTAATGGTGGACGCGTGAAATTCGTACTCAGCTTTCACAACATTTGCTGTCAGGTAACTGAAGCTCAAAGAAAGAGTAATGATTGGAGTAAGCACCCACAACAAGGTGCGCCTGTCGCCGGTTCGCCATCTGAGGGCCAAAAAAAGAAATGCTGTGAGTCCGCTGAATGAGGTGAGGGAGTGCAGCTTTCCGAGATGCCAAAATCCATCAATGGCAGCCAGGTGTGCGAAGGATGAGAAAAGGATGATGAAAGGTGTGGCTGGAAGGAGGAGCATAACAATCTTTTGCGCTACACCCATTTTCTTTGGCGACTTTGCTTGTTTGTATATGGAGAACGAAAGCCAGATGGAGAGAATGAAAAGGGCCGTGAAATACGTTAGTTGCAGATAGCTCAGTGAAGTAATGGTTGTTGTTATGATTTCTATGCTGTTGCTGGCAAAAAGCTCTACCCCCTCCCGGTTGAACTCGATGAGCTGTGATCGTGCAGGGCGGCGGGCATTGTTCGAAATGACAGGGAGCAGCAAGAATATTTTGTAGGAAAGATAGCCTGTTCCGAGTTGAAGGATTCTGTCCGACAGTGCCTTGAAAACGGGCTGCCCTTGTTTCGCCCTGTAGAGAAACTCGATGAAGGCAAGGGACAGGAAAAATCCTAAAGACGCTTGGTATGAATTCAAGCTCAGGAAGATGAAGACTACGCAGCAGGCATGATATTTGAGCCTTTTTTTGAATTGGGAAGCGCGTATTGCGAAGGGTATTATCAGCAGCACCAGGCTGAGGGCGATTCCGATAGAGTCAAGTTGAAAAACGAGGATAAGAATGAGAAAAGGGTTGATGATGAATCCCAGCGCGAGAAGCGGTGACAGCAGTGCATCATTATCAGGGAGAAAGGTCTTTTTAATCAGCAGCCCCCCATATGTGAAAATTAGAATGGATAAGAGAAGCGGAAGGGGCGCCGGGTTATATATTGTGAGCGAATGCCCCAGCAAGCGGTGGGCGAGGGATGCCAGGAAGCGGCCGTCATCGTCCCAGGAGCTTCCTCTAAAGATTCTGTGATAATCGTCGTTTACCGGGTAGCCTGCGATAATTATGGGCAAAAAATATAGTAACAGCAGAACGCCGAAGTATAGGCAGAATTTTCTGTCCTCTTTGTCCAGATTGATGAGTGACTCCATTCATTACCCCGTTATTCGATTATATTCCGAATAATAAAAACAGGCCTGTTTTTTGATTCGATGTAAGTGCGGCCTACATACTCGCCCAACACGCCTATGCCGATCAGTTGCAATCCACCGATCAGGCATACGGCAATCAGCAATGAGGCGTATCCTGGGACATCAATGCCAAAGATCAGGACTTGTACAAGCACTTTGATGGAAAGCATGAATGCTATAAGAGCGACTATTGAGCCGATGTATGTCCATATCCGCAAAGGCACAGTGCCAAAGCTTGTGATGCCTTCCAGTGCATAGTTCCATAGCTTCCAGCCATTGAATTTTGATTTCCCGGCAGCCCGTTTTTGGCGGGTGTAGTCAACCACCGTGCTTTTGAATCCAACCCATGAATAGATGCCTTTCATGAATCTTTGCGTTTCTGACAGGCTGTTGATGGCATCTATCACCGGCCTTGACAGCAGGCGATAGTCGCCAACATTTTGGGGAATTGAAATGTCCGAAGTTGCATTGTGGACCCGATAGAACCACTTTGCCGTGAGTCTCTTTGCAATGGAATCTGATGATCTGTCTATGCGGCGGGCGTGTACTACGTCATATCCTTCGCGCCATTTGTCTACCATGACGGGGATCAGCTCTGGAGGATCTTGCAGGTCAACGTCGATGGGAATGGCAATTTCTCCTCTTGCATGGTGCAGTCCGGCTGAAAGGGCCGCCTCTTTCCCAAAGTTCCGGCTCAAGTCGATGATTCTGATATTCTCGTATGTTTGTTTTAAATCAAGAAGGGTCGCCAAGCTGCCATCAGTGCTTCCGTCATTGATGAATAAGAATTCAACGTCGATATTCTTCATGCTATCGACTATTGAGGCGGTCTCTCTCAGGAAAACAGGAATAACTTCCTTTTCGTTGTATACGGGTATGATAAGCGTCAGAAGTGGCGGGCTGGTCATCGCTCTTGCCTCATTCTTGGTCGATTGGCAGACTGTCGAGGATTTCGACGGTCTGGTTCCCTGCTCCGGGAGAGTCGCGACCACGCTCGGAGTGAATAGGGCTGTGCCGCGGCTATGGAAAGACTACTTCCACCTGCTCGCGTGCCGGGTCGCGTTCAGTGATCTCGCCGATGCGGTAGGCGTCCACATCGTCGCGGGCGTCGAGCAGTTCCATGGCTTTCTCCGCATGATCCGGGGAGCAGATGAGAATGTAGCCGATGCCGCAGTTGAATATCTGAAGCATTTCCGGCCAGGAGAGACGGCCCTCGGTCTTGAGCCAGTCAAAGACGGGGGGCATGGGCCAGGAGCCGAACTCCACGCGGGCCGAGACGGTCTCGGGCAGCACCCTGGGCACGTTGTCGTAGAAGCCGCCGCCCGTGACATGGACCATGCCCTTGACCTCAATGCTGCGCAGCAGGTCGAGCACCGGACGCACGTAGATTTTGGTCGGCGCAATAAGCACTTGCGCCACCGTCCGCTTGGAGCCGGGAAAGGGCTGGTCGGGGCGCAGGCCGGACTGGTCGAGGAGCTTGCGGATGAGGGAGTAGCCGTTGGAGTGCGCCCCCGAGGAGGCGAGCCCGATCAGTATGTCGCCGGGTGCCACGGACTTGCCGGTGACCAGGCGCGGAGTGTCCACGAGGCCAACGGCAAAGCCCGAGAGATCGTACTCGCCGTCAGGATAAAAGCCGGGCATCTCGGCCGTTTCGCCGCCCAGCAGGGCGCAGTCGGACTGGCGACAGCCCTCGCACACCCCCGCCACCACCTGCTCGGCCACGCCAGATTCCAGCTTGCCGGTGGCAAAGTAGTCGAGGAAGAAAAGGGGAGCCGCGCCCTGGACCAGCACATCGTTGACCGACATGGCCACCAGATCGATGCCCACGGTGTCATGCAGGTCAAAGAGGAAGGCAAGCTTGAGCTTTGTGCCCACGCCGTCGGCCCCGGCCACCAGCATGGGCGCCTGCATTCCGCTGAGGTCGGGCTTGAACAGTCCGCCGAACCCGCCTATGTCCATGGCCACGCCGGGCGTGAAGGTGGATTTGACCATATCCTTGATGCGGCCGATGAATCGGTTGCCCGCCTCAATGTCCACCCCTGCGGCAGTGTATGCCTGGGACCGTCTGGCGCTTTCGCTCATGTGCTGCTCCTTGGCAAGCTGTAGAAAAACGTCCGATTGCTGCGTTGCTATAAAAATTCCAACCCCTTGCGCACGGCGGGCGCACTACGGCCCTGTGCTTTTCCAGCGCCCTGTCATTGGATCGTTTTGAAGAGCCTGCGCGAAGGATTGTAATCTCTTCCCGGTTAGGGCTGGGGATTCCTCGGGTTATAGGGGTTTGTCCGGCCAAGTTCAAGGGGCATCTGCGCGGTGCTTCCGGCCCGCGATTTGCATTTGCCATTTTTGCGGGCCGGTCGTATGCAGCACTAAGAGCGGTTCGCCCAAAACCCGGAGGAACCATGCGCCGATTATGCAGGATACTTGTCGTGGCTGCGGCCGTTGTGTTTTTGACGCTCTCCCAGGTGGCTGCCGAGTCCAAGTTCATCAACAAGGACACGGCCAGGGACCGCCGCAACAACACCTTTGGCACAGAACAGAGCGCGGAGACGGCAACCGCCACGTTCGGCACCAACGGGGCGGGGGACTCGACCATCAAGGTCAAGCCGCGTCCCAAGCCCGAGGAGGTGGACTGGTACGACAAGGTCATCATCACCGTGAACCCGGAAACCAAGTGGCCCGCCTCGGGAACATCCTCGTCCACGCGCTCAACCACCACCTACGACAGCGCCACCGATTCCGAGACCAGGACCACCACCACCGAGGAGCGCAACTGGTAGCTTTTCTCCCCAGGGACGGTGACGGCGGCTGCGGCTTGTGGCATGCTCAATGCCCGGGAGGTGAACCATGCACGAGGCACGGCTCTGGAGGCGGCTGAGAGGCGACACGGTCCAGTGTCGTTTGTGCAATCATTTTTGTGTTGTCGGTGAGGGCGAGCGAGGCCAATGCGGCGTGCGCGAAAATCGTGAGGGGACGCTCATGGCCCTCAATTACGGCAAAATAGCGGCCATCAACCTTGATCCGGTAGAGAAAAAGCCGCTCTATCATTTCCATCCCGGCAGCCGCACCTATTCTTTTGCCACGGCTGGCTGCAACTTCAGCTGCGCCTTCTGTCAGAACTGGTCGCTCTCGCAGCCTCAGCGCGAGGGGGGGCGTGTCGCCGGCCGGGCCATGACCCCAGGCGATCTGGTGGAGGAGGCCGTCAAGCTCAAGGCCGAGAGCATCTCCTACACCTATTCCGAACCCACCATTTTTTTCGAGGTCATGCAGGACACCGCCCGGCTGGCCGCAGAGCAGGGCTTGGCAAACATCATGGTCAGCAACGGGTTCATGAGCCCCGAGTGTCTCGATGAACTCGCCTCCCTCATCGACGCTGCCAACGTGGACCTCAAGAGCTTCAATGACGACTTTTACCGCGATATATGCGGGGCGCGGCTCAAGCCAGTGCTCGAAAATCTGGTGCGAATCCGCCACGATCTCGGTTGGTGGCTGGAGGTGACCACCCTGCTTGTTCCGGGCAAGAACGATTCGCCTGAAGAATTGGACCGGCTTACGGATTTTCTGGTGGACGAACTGGGCGAGGACACGCCGTGGCATATCTCGCGCTTTCACCCGGACTATCGCATGAACAACACGTCCGTCACCGGGGCCGAGGCGCTGGAGGCGGCGTGGGCCATGGGCCGGGACAAGGGGCTCAAGTATGTGTACATCGGCAACCTGCCGGGCTCCAGGCGTCAGCGGACGCAATGCTCGGGCTGTGGGGCCACGCTTGTCGACCGCGTCGGGTTCTCGCCTGTGGTCACAGGCCTCTCAGGGGGGCGCTGCCTGCGCTGCGGAACGCCCCTGGCTGGAGTGGGCATGGGGTAGGCTCGCTTGCCAAGGCGCCATTTTTCCAGTAGAGAGTCATCCCTGCCAAGGGAGCAGGACATCGGGGCGTGGCGCAGTCTGGTAGCGCGCCTGCTTTGGGAGCAGGATGCCGGGAGTTCAAATCTCTCCGCCCCGACCAGAAGGTAAAAAGGCCGACACGAGCATCGTGTCGGCTTTTTTGCCTTTTACAGGTCAGATGAAACGGTACATGAGGATGAAATGGCAGGTGCTGCCGCCGATGACGAAGAGGTGGAAAATTTCGTGGAATCCGAGGAGGCCGGGGAAGGGGTTCGGCCGTTTGAGGGCGTAGATCACCGCCCCGATGGTGTAGACAAGGCCGCCGGCCACCAGCCAGGCCAGTCCGGCTGCGGGCAGGTTCATGGCCAGGGGGTAGATGCCGGCCAGGGCGATCCAGCCCATGCCGAGATAGATGGCCGTGGAGAGCCTGCGTGGGGCCGAGAGCCAGAACATCTTGAGCAGGATGCCGCCAAGGGCGATGCCCCAGATGATCCCGAGGATGGACCAGCCCCAGGGGCCGCGTAGCGGAATCAGGCAGATGGGCGTGTAGGTGGCCGCAATGCAGACGAAGATCATGGCATGGTCCACCCGGCGCAGAACCCGTACGCCTCGTTCGCCAAGGGGGAGCCAGTGGTAGAGAGTGCTCGCCGTATAGAGCAGCACAAGACCGCCGCCGAAGACGGAAAATCCCACCAGATGCCAGGGCATTACCGGATCGACCGCCCGCAGAATGAGCGCTACGGTCCCGGCCACGGCCAAGGCCGCCGCGATGCAGTGAGTCAGCCCGTTCATGGGGTCGCGCAGAAAGCGGAACATCATGCCTCCAAGGTATGCTGTCATGCTTTCATTACACGGTTGTCGCGAATGAAACAAGCGTTTGATCAAGGGGGCGGAAGGAAGGTCAGTCCATGAGCATGGGTGGGGCTTCGGGTTTGGAGCACTGCTCGGCATCGGCCAGCATGTCTGCCAGGGTGAAGGAATTGAGGCGCTGATACATGGCCTCGGCCGCCTCCACCCACAGACGGCTGGTCAGGCACACCTCGCGCCGCAGGCAGTCGACCTTGCCCGTGCGGCACTCCACC
Organism: Pseudodesulfovibrio alkaliphilus; assembly: GCF_009729555.1. Lineage (NCBI taxonomy): Bacteria > Pseudomonadati > Thermodesulfobacteriota > Desulfovibrionia > Desulfovibrionales > Desulfovibrionaceae > Pseudodesulfovibrio > Pseudodesulfovibrio alkaliphilus. The sequence goes on along the minus strand of NZ_WODC01000001.1, from coordinate 501,279 downwards.
AGGGAGTCGTCTCCCTCAAGGATGCGTACCAGCTCGCCCAGGAGGATTTCCGAAGCCGGACAGGCCAGAGTGTGACCACCCTTGGGGCCGCGCTTGCTTTTGATGAAGCCTGCATCCTTGAGCTTTTTGATGAGTTTTTCAAGGTATTTGGTAGAAACTCCCTGGCGTTCGGCAATGTCCTGTATTCTGACCGGGCCAGTCCCGCAATGCTGGGCGATGTCCAGAGCCATCCTGGTGCCGTATCGGCTGCGCGTGGTGAGTCGCATGGTTCCCCTGATTGGTTGCTGCTGCGCTGCGTTGTTCATTGTTACCCGAATAAGTCGGAAAAGACCTTTCCCCATCTGCTTGGAATTAAAGGATGGAAACTAAACAGGTCTTTACCTGAAGGGGAATTAGCACAAAATCCGGGCCAGGACAACGGCAGGTGCAGCGCCGGGAGGCAGGGCGGCCGGGGCGGGAAGATTCAACCGCGGTCTTTGGATCTAGCCCGGCTCTTCACATAGGCGAGGATGCCGAAGATGCCGACGATGTAGCCGATGCCGCCCGCTATTTCGGTCATGCCCGGCCCTGTCTGGCTCAGTTCGGCCAGCATGTGTTTGATCGGGGCCAGCTCTCTGCGGATCATGGCTTCCATTTGGGCTTCGTTCTGGGGGCTTTGGGAAGCGGCTGGCATGGCGGGCGTCTGATTTTCCGGGGTGGGCTGGACAACGGCCTCAGCTTCGGCCGCGGGGGTTGGCTTGGCTTCAGATGCCGGAGGCTGGCCGGTGGCCGCCAGTTCGTCGGCGGAGAGGGTCCATTCAGCCTGATGCCCCTCGCCTGCCGAGAGCTTGAGGCGCAGGGCCATGGCTCCGCCCCGCGCCGGTTCGGGCACGGCAAAGGCGAAGCTGCCCGCCTCGTCCGTGATGCCGGTGAGCAGGAGTGCGCCAGTGGCCGCGTCAAAGACCTCTATGGTGCCCTGGTTGACCCGGCTGCTGCGGCTGTAACCGCTTTCGGTGACAATGGTGTCGCCGTCAACATAGGCAAAGAGCTTGACCCTGTGGGCGTGTCCGGGTGTGGCAAGGCACAGCAGGGCGGTCAGAGCCAGGTAGATGGCGAGAGCTTGGCGGGGCATGATGGTCTCCGTCATTTGATGGGTGAGGCCAGGGCCTCGGGCTTGACCTGAGCCAGAAAGGTGTATGCGAATCCGGTGATAACCCCTTCTGCCACCATGACCGGCACATGGGCGGCAAACAGAGCCGTTGCCGCGTGGGTGAAGGCGTCGCCCGAGAGGGCCAGGGAGGCGGCGGTGAGCAGGGCGCTCAAGAGCACGGCCAGGAATCCGCAGACAAAGGCCCCGGCAAAGCGCCAGCTTGCGGCGCGGGCCAGCAAGGGGCGGAACACGAGGAAGCAAAGCACGGCCGGGGCGGCCATGTTGAAGGTGTTGATTCCCAGCGTGGTCAGGCCGCCGTATTGGAAGAGCACGGCCTGGAGCAGCAGGGCAACGAGGATGGAGGGAAAGGCAGCCCAGCCGAGCATGACCCCAAGCAGGCCGTTGAGGATCAGGTGGGCGCTGGCAGGGCCGATGGGCACGTGGATCAGGGAGGCGATGAAAAAGGCGGCAGAGAGGATGGCCACGGTCATGATGCGGTCGTTATCCGTTTTTTTCAGCCCGATGGCCGTGCCAATCACGGTCAGGACGGCTCCGCCGAGCAGCACCGGAGCCGCCAGGACGCCTTCGGATATGTGCATGTGATTTTTGCCCCGGTGTTGCGCCGGTTCGCCCTATCGCCGTGCCCGCGGCCAAGGGGTGAATGTCTGCGGCGTGTGAACAACCCGGATTCCGTATACGCCGTTGCGGGCGGCAGCGCAAGGAAGAGAAAGGCAAAATGCCGTCGCCTTCGCTTCCCCAGGCTTTCATAACTCCCTGACCAGGTACTTTCTTTTGCTGCGCCCAGTGGAGAGCAGCCAGAGAAAACAGCGTGCCCCAGCTTGGCCAGAGGCGGCGGGATGGCAGGGGGAAACGCAGACCGGGAAACCGCCGGGCCAGATGGGGCTGCGGTGGCTTTGAATCTGCTTCCTGTCCGGGTTGGTGACACTTTTTGCACTTAACTTGCGACGCAGAGGCAATGGACGGCGCGGCGCGGAAGTGTCGATCACAGCCAAAAAGCGGTTGTTGGCTTTTGGTTTTGATCCGAAAGCGCACCTCTCTCTTGCATCGACGCCTTGAGTGATCGAAGAGAGGAGAAAAGAACCGTCCGCAAGCAGCGATTCTTCAGCCAGCGGGTTAATCGAAGTCGGCCAGCAGGGCGCTGATCTGCACTCCTGCCACCACCGGGGTTTCGTTGAAGCGCATGCGGATGCGATACAGGGCATGGTGCAACTGGCCCGAGGAGATGCCGTTCTTCAGCGCGGTATGGGCCTCGATAAAGGCGGCCAGAGAGTCGCATACCTTGAGCAGGGGGCCGTCCTTGGGGTCAAGGGAGTCGATGTTCCATTCGCCAGCCAGCTTGTCGTCGCTGGCCTCAAGGACCATGCCGTCGCGGCGGATGGTTCCCTTGAACTCGCTGCCTACGGCCTTGCCCAGCAGGTATTCCAGCCGCTGCGCCACCTCGTCGTAGCCTCCCTCGCGCAGGGGGGCGAGCACCACCCGCGTGAGTTCGAGGTTTTCGTATTCGTGGATCAGGGACGCGATGTCACTGGAAGAGCCTTTGACCGGCGAGATGATGTCGCGTGTGAGCAGTTCGGGCAGGTCGTGGAAGAGTCCGGCAAAAAAGTTGTTCTGGGCGCGGGCGCGGCAGGCACCCACCTCCATGCTGAAGAACCAGGAAAAGGTTGCCACAATGAACAGATGCCCAAGGACCGAGGTCTCGGGCACACGCGGGGTCTGGGACCAGCGTTTTTGAAAGCGCAGTCTGCCGCACATGCGCGCAAAGCGGCCGAGCACGTTGCTTTCTTCGTCGAGCAGTTCGGCAACTCCAGCCAGATCGCGCATTTCGCCCAGGCGCTCGATGAAGCTCTGTTCGATTTCCAGCAGTTCATGGTCCATCCTGTTGATGGATTTGAGCAGCTTGAACTCCGAATAGCTGGCGTAGAGGTGGGCGGCGTGGAGAATGCGCCGGGCCAGCCCGGTGTCTTCCGGCCGCATGAGGTAGTCGGTCATGCGGCGCATGAATTCGTCGCCCAGGGGCATGATACGGGGGCGGAGCTCGGCGAGCACCCAGTCGGTCAGGGTGCGGTAGTGGACCGGGTTTTCCTTGATGCGATAAAAGACCGGGGGCTTGATATCCGTAATCACGAGCCGGTAGAGATAGTCGAAAATGCCCCCCTCGATGATGGACTCGCCAAGGGCCCGCTTGCGGGCCACATCCATGGACTTGGAGTTGAGCAGGAACAGGAGCCAGGCCACGATCATCTTGTGGGCCTGTTTGTCCACCTCCACCAGCTCCATGGGCCGCAGCTTGTCGTTCCAGCGCTTCATGAAAGCGCCTGAGAAGACGAGTTCCAGCAGGCTCTTTCTGATGATCACCGACATGGCTGGCTCCGGCTCAGGGGAGATACGGGTTGAAATACCCGTAGTTGATCCACGGCAGCCCCTTTTTGAGCCGCTTGCGGAAGTTGATGAAGCCCATACAGGGGGAGTGGCCGAAAGGAGCGATGAGGCGCAGGTAAAGCTCGGGGTCGAGGTTGAGATTACGCAGTTGGACAAAGTCGAACCGGCTGGTCTCGCCAAGCTCGATGAGCGCCTCCAGTTCCTCCTCGGTATCGGTGACGCCCGGGAAGAAAAGCAGGTTCAGGGAGACAAAGAGCCCCACCTCGTGGGCCTTGATCATGGCCTCGCGCACATCATCGAAAGTGTAGCCCGCGGGCCGGTAGTAAGCTTCGTAGGGGCCGGGGCGGGCCGAGTTGAGGCTGACCCGGATGGCGTTGACGCCGGCCACCTTGAGGGCGGGCATGACCTGGGGCCTGGAAGCGTTGGTGTTGACGTTGACCGTGCCGGTTCCACCGTCGGCCCGATAAGCCCTGACCGCTTCGCAGATGAGCTCCGCCTCCAGCAGCGGTTCGCCCTCGCAGCCCTGGCCGAAAGAGAAGATGGGCCTGCGCTCGCGTGATTCATGGCGGCGCATGATCTGGACGATTTCCTCCACGGTGGGGGTGAAGGCTATACGGCACTGGGGGGAGGGAAAGCCTGAGTCTTCGGGTTGATGCGAGATGCAGCCCACGCACCGGGCATTGCAGGTGCGCGAGGTGGGCAGGGGACATTCGAACCGGCCCAGAGCCAGGTTTTTTGCTGCCGGACAACCGCTGGTCAGGGCGCATCCGGCAAGATGGTTGACGAGACGGTTGCCGGGCATCTCGTTGATCAGCGTGTGCGCACCCGCCTCAATGCGGTCCGGCGGGATGTGGGAAAAGACCTGGCGCTTGTCCTCGTCCACCTGTTTGGCGCAGACCCAGAACCTGCCGTTGGCGTAACCTATGGCAGCGTAGGAGAGCAGGGGCAGCAGAGGGGCGCCCTCGTCGGTTTCGTAGGCGCTGATGCCTGTGACCGTGTTCCCGGGGCAGGCGAAGGCGGCCACGGCCAGCTCCTCCATGACCTCGGTTTGTCCGCTTTCCGGGTCGTAGCCCATGGCATGGCGGCCGGGGAGCATGAAGAATTCGGATTCCTCGGGCAGAGGCGTGATTTCATCGGGCCGGGGCAGGCCGAACTCGTTGCCCCGGCGGCAGAGCATGAGCAGTTCGGGGTGGTCGTATATCTCGCCCTCGGGGGTGGCGAAGAGCATGTGGGGCTGGGGTTTGTTCTTGGAAGCCATGCCAAGGGTATACGGGAAAAGGTCGAGGCAGGGCAAGGAGTGAATGGGTGGCGGGCCGCTGGTTGCCCCGGCCTGTCCCTGGCAGGTCGGATTGCGCGAGAAAGGCCGACACCGCGACGCGGTGTCGGCCCGAATGAACCGGATAATCCTGGCAGGCGGCTTAACGCTTGGAGTACTGGAAGCTGGCGCGGGCGCTACGCAGACCGTACTTCTTGCGCTCCTTCTTGCGGGCGTCGCGGGTCAGCAGACCGGCGGGCTTGAGCACGGAGCGAAGCTCTGGGTTGATCTCGCACAGGGCGCGGGAGATGCCGTGGCGCAGGGCTTCGGCCTGGCCGGTGACGCCGCCGCCGGAGCAGTTTGCCTTGATGTCGTACTTGTCGAGCATACGCACGAGCTTGAGCGGCTGCTGGACGATCATCTGCAGGGTCTTGCGGGGAAAGTAGTCCTCGAAGGGACGGCCGTTAACGGTGATCTGCCCGGTCCCGGCGTAGATGCGGGTGCGGGAGATGGCGTTCTTTCTCTTGCCGGTGCTGTATGTGAAATCGCTCATGATTATCCCCGATTAGAAATCCAGAGTTTTGGGAGCCTGGGCCGCGTGCGGATGCTCGGGACCTGCGTAGACCTTCAGCTTCTTGAGCAGCTGGGCGGCCAGCCGGTTCTTGGGCAGCATGCCCTTGACCGCGGCGGTGATGACGTTTTCGGGCTTTTTGTCCAGCATCTCGCGCAGGGTCTTTTCCTTGAGCCCGCCGGGATGGTTGGAATGCTTGTAATACATTTTCTTGTCGAGCTTCTGGCCGGTGACCCGGATTTTGTCGGCGTTGACCACGACAATGAAGTCGCCCATGTCCATGTGGGGGGCGAACTCGGGCTTGTGCTTTCCGCGCAGGCGATTGGTGATCTCGGTGGCCAGACGGCCAAGGATCTTGTCCGTGGCGTCGACCACGTACCATTCGCGGTTCGCGTCTTCCGGCTTGGGGCTATATGTCTTCATGATGAATGCTCCTTGCGCAAACTGGGAAGGGGACATTTACGGAGTTTGCCCCCGCATGTCAACCAATTTTTCAGGCCGCCACATTCTTGCGCCGACAGGGCGCTCGGCCCGGTCGGGAGTGGTTCGGCGGTCCGATTCGAGTGTCGTTCCAGTCGGTTGTCCGATCTGTCCGTGGCGGGAGGAACTGGGGTGTAACGGGGTGTTCCTCGCGCCGCCGAGCCTGACCGGGAGAACGTAGATACACAAAAACCTTTCCGCCCACAAGGGGTTTGTTTGGAGGAATCAGGGTCGCGCATCTTCCGTTCGCAGCTCGGGAATTCGCCGCGGCTGCCTGGCCTCTCATACTTTGGTCACCCGAAGCGATTGATGCAAGTATTTCGTCCCTTCGGGCCGAGGCCTTGCCCCGCCTATCCGGCCACAAGCGCCTTGATCCTGGCCAGGGCGTTGTCGATGCCCGAGGCATCGGTGCCGCCTGCGCGGGCCAGATCCGGGCGGCCGCCTCCGCCTCCGCCCACTTCGGCGGCCACGGACTTGATCAGATCGCCCGCCTTGAAACGGCCGTGCAGGTCCTTGGTCACGGACAGGGCCACCGAGACCTTGCCGTCGTCATGGGCAGCCACGAGACAGACAATGCCAGAGGCGATCTTGCTGCGCAGGGCGTCCATCTGTTCGAGCATGACGTTCATGTCCGGGGCCTCCACTCGGGCGGCCAGCACGGTGACGCCGCCGATCTGCTCGGCCTCGGCCAGCATGTCGCGGCCGGTGCCCGAGGCCAGCTTGGCTTGCAGTTGCCTGACCTCGCGGGCCATGTCCTTGACCTGCTGCTGCAGGGCGCGGACCTTGGCGGGCAGGTCGGTAGGCTGTGCCTTGAGCAGGGCCGACGCCTCGGCGGCGGCAGCGCGGCGCTCGTTGAGGTAGGCGATGGCATTGCCGCCAGTGGCTGCCTCGATACGCCGGATGCCCGCGGCCACGCCGGACTCGCCGAGGATGACGAACTGCCCGGCAAGGCCCGTGTTGTCGAGGTGGGTGCCGCCGCACAGCTCCATGGACACGCCCGGCACCTCGATGACCGAGACCGTGTCGCCGTATTTTTCGCCGAACAGGGCTGTGGCCCCCTTGGCCTGGGCCTCTTCGATGGAGACCTCCTGGCGGCTGACCGGAACCGCATCGAGAATGCTCTGGTTGACCAGGGCCTCGATGCGGGCGATCTCCTCCACGGTCAGCCCCTTGATGTGGGTGAAGTCGAAGCGCAGCCTGTTGGGCCCGACCAGGGAGCCCGCCTGCTTGGCGTGTTCGCCCAGCACCTTGTGCAGGGCCGAGTGGAGAAGGTGGGTGACGGTGTGGTTGCGCATGGTGGCCAACCGCTGGGCGCGGTCCACATTCAGAAACACGGAGTCGCCGACGCGCAATCGGCCCTGGCCCATCTCCACCTTGTGGGCGGTCAGGGACTGGGAGGGCTTGACCGTGTCGACCACTCCGCCCCGGCCCGAGGACGCGGCAATCTCGCCTGTGTCGCCCACCTGGCCGCCGGATTCGCCGTAGAAGGGGGTGGAGCGCGTTACCACCCAGCCGGTGGCGCCTTGTTCCAGGGTATCGGCAGTCTGGCCCGTCTCGTCGAGCAGATGCGTTATTTCGGACTGGTCGGCCATGGCCTCGTAGCCGGTGAACTCGCTGGTCACGCCCTGTTCGAGCAGGGTGTGGAAAACCGTGGCCACGTCCTTGTCGCCGGACCCCTTCCAGGCGGCCTTGGAGCGGGATTTTTGTTCCTTCATCAGGGCGTCGAAGCCTGTTTCATCCACCCCGATGCCGTGGCGCTCGGCCACGTCGCGGACAATGTCGATGGGAAATCCGTAAGTGTCGTAGAGCTTGAAGGCCGTCTCTCCGGGCACTTGCCCGGCCTTGGACGCCTTGAGTTCACCCAGCTCGGCTTCGAGCATCTCAAGCCCCTTGTCCAGGGTCTTGGCGAATCCTTCCTCCTCGCCGCGCACCACCTCGATCATGAAGTCGCGAGATTCCCGCAATTCGGCGAAGTGGTCGCCCATGTCGTCCACCACCCGGCTGGCGGTCTTCCACAAAAAGGAGTCGGTCAGCCCCATGAGCTTGCCAAAGCGGCAGGCGCGGCGGATGAGGCGGCGCAGGATGTAGCCCCGCCCTTCGTTGGAGGGCAGCACCTGATCCGGGATGAGGAAGGCGATGGCCCGGCTGTGGTCGGCAACGACCTGGAGCGCGGTGTCTATCTCCTCGTTCTCGCGGTACTTCACCCCGGCCAGATCGGCGGTGTAGCTGATGATGGACTGGAAGAGGTCTGTTTCGTAGTTGGAGGCAACGCCCTGGCACACGGCAGCGATGCGCTCAAGGCCCATGCCCGTGTCAATGGAGGGCCGGGGCAGGGGGGTGCGGGTGCCGTCCTCGGCCTGATCGTACTGCATGAACACGAGGTTCCAGATTTCGAGGTAGCGGTCGCAGTCGCACTTGCCGATGCCGCACTCCGGGCCGCAGCCCACATGCTCGCCCTGGTCGAAGTGGACCTCGGAGCACGGGCCGCAGGGGCCGGTGTCGCCCATGGACCAGAAATTGTCCTTCTCGCCCAGCCGGTAGATGCGCTCGGCCGGTACGCCCGCCACCGTCTGCCATAATTCCCCGGCCTCGTCATCGTCATTATATATAGTAATGTAGAGGCGGTCTTTGGGCAGCTTCAGCTCCTCGGTCAGAAACTCCCAGCAGTAGCGGATGGCGTCTTCCTTGAAATAGTCGCCAAAGGAGAAGTTGCCGAGCATCTCGAAAAAGGTGTGATGACGCGCAGTGCGGCCCACATTCTCCAGGTCGTTGTGCTTGCCGCCAACGCGCAGACATTTTTGCGAGGTGGTGGCCCGGGAGTAGTCGCGTCTCTCCTGGCCCAGAAAGAGACGCTTGAACTGAACCATGCCAGCGTTGGTGAAGAGCAGGGTGGGGTCGTCCTTGGGGATGAGCGGTGAGGACCCGACCACGGCGTGGCCGTTTCTTTCAAAATAGTCCAGAAATTTCCGGCGGATTTCAGCGGCGTTCATCTGTGAATGGTCTCCAGAAAGAGGTGGTTGCAGACAAGAGCGCCCCGGACCGGATGGCCGAGGCGCCGTTGCCGGGCACGGGCGGTGTCTAGTCGTCGGCCTCGTCGGATGCGGAGGATGCCCCGGCCAGCTTGCCGGAGGCGGGCTCGCCGCGGTATCCCAGGTGGGTCATGAGCTTTTCCTCAATGGCTCCGGCTATGTCCGGGTTGTCTTCAAGGAGTTGGCGCACGTTTTCCTTGCCCTGGCCGAGCTTTTCGGCCCCGAAGGCGAACCAGGAGCCGGATTTTTCGATGATCCCAAGCTCGACGCCCATGTCGATCAGCTCGCCCGTGCGGCTGATGCCCTGACCGTAGAGCACGTCCACCAGCGCCTCGCGGAAGGGCGGGGCGACCTTGTTCTTGACCACCTTGATCCGGGCGCGGATGCCGTAGGATTCGTCCTTGTCCTTGAGGGTCTGGATGCGGCGGATGTCGAGCCGGCAGGAAGCGTAGAATTTCAGAGCGTTGCCGCCCGAGGTGGTCTCGGGGTTGCCGTAGCCGGTCATGCCGATCTTCATGCGGATCTGGTTGATGAAGATGACCACGCAGTTGGACTTGTGGATGGTGCCGGTCAGCTTGCGCAGGGCGTGGGACATGAGCCGCGCCTGTCCGCCCACCTGGGTTTCGCCCATCTGCCCCTCAAGCTCGGCCTGGGGAATGAGGGCGGCCACCGAGTCGATGACCACCACGTCCATGGCCCCGGAGCGCACCAGCAGGTCGGCGATCTCAAGGGCCTGTTCACCGTAGTCTGGCTGCGAGATGAGCAGTTCGTCGGTTTTGACGCCCAGCCGTTTGGCATAGCCCGGGTCCAGGGCGTGCTCGGCGTCAACAAAGGCCGCGTTGCCGCCGCGCTTCTGGGCCTCGGCCACGATATGCAGGGCCAGGGTGGTCTTGCCCGAGGACTCCGGGCCGTAAATTTCGATGACGCGGCCCCGCGGCACGCCGCCTATGCCCAGCGCGATGTCCAGGCCGATGGAACCCGTGGGGATGAACGGGATGGTGTGGGAGGCCTCGTCGTCAAGACGCATGATGGCGCCCTTGCCGAACTTGCGCTCGATGGTGGTCAGGGCGGTGCCGAGAGCCTCCTTGCGCAGGGTTTCGGGATCAACGGCTTTTCGTGCCATGGGAATTTCCTCCGGGGGTTTCAGGCGCAACGTATGAGCAACACGCTTCGATACCAGATACGTGTCCGGCGGGCAACAGGCAGATGCCTGTCGGGAAAACCCCCGAGAGCGGCGCTACCGCTAGGTTTTCGTCGGACCGGGCGTGTCGGGGTGCGGTCGGGTGCCATGTCTTCCTTTGACCTTGGACCGATTCTCCAATAAGGGTCGCATCCATGAACAGGAAATACGATGCCCTGGCCCTGCTCTCGGGCGGGCTGGACTCCATATTGGCCATGCGTACGGTCATGGACCAGGGGCTGGCCGTGCTCGGCCTGCACTTTACCACGCCCTTTTTCGGCAAGCCGCATCTGATTCCCTTCTGGCGGGAGCACTACGGCATCGAGGTGGAGGCAGTGGATATCGACAGCGAGTTTGTTGCCATGCTCCTTGGCGACCCGTCCCAGGGGTTTGGCAAGTGGCTCAATCCGTGCATCGACTGCAAGATCACCATGCTTGGCCGGGCCGCGGCACTGCTGCCCGCTTACGGCGCGAAATTCCTGATTTCCGGCGAGGTCGTCGGCCAGCGGCCCATGAGCCAGCGCAGCGACGCCCTCAACGTCATCACCAAGCGGGCCGGGGTGCGCGATCTGCTCCTCAGACCCCTTTGCGCCCGCAATCTGCCGCCCACGCCCATGGAGGAATCCGGGCTGGTGGACCGCGACGGATTGCTCGACTGGCGCGGTCGGGGCCGCAAACCCCAGTATGAACTGGCCGGGCGATACGGGTTTACCGAGATTCCCACCCCGGCGGGCGGCTGCTGCCTGACCGAGGTCCAGGGCTCGGCCCGATTCGCCAGACTGCTTATGCACCGTCCCGAGCCGGAGCCGGTCGATTTTCGTCTGGCCCGGGCGGGCAGGCAGCTCTGGGCCGGGAGTCACTGGCTTGCCTTTGGTCGCAAGGCCGAGGACAACGATGCCCTCGAATCGTGCGTTATTCCTGGTGATTATGTCTTCAGACTGGCGGATTTTCCCGGCCCTCTGGCCGTGGCCCGTCCTCTGGCGGGCGAGTGGGATGCCGGAGCCGTGCACGATGCGGCCGCCCTTGTCGCCTCCTATGCCACCCGGGCCCGCCGCCATTTCGAGGCCACGGGGCAGCCGGTGCGCGTTGTAGTGCGTCGGGGCGTTAAAAGCGGCGCCGGGGGCGAGATCGTGGCGGTGGCCCCCTCGCGTGACACCGCTTTGCCTTGGGCCGAGCCCCAGCCCGCAGCCGTGGGGGAGTGGAAAAAAAACCGGGCAGCCAGGCCGTCGCGAGCCCCCCTTGCACCCGCCGGGGACACGGCGTAAGGTGCCTTCATGCTCATCGATTTCGCCACCTTCTGCGCTTCGGCCGCTCTGCTCTGGTTCGGGGCAAGCTGGATAGTCACCTCGGCGGCGCTCATCGCCCGCAGGTTCAATGTCTCCGAGCTGGTCATCGGCCTGACCATCGTGGCCATGGGCACCTCGGCCCCGGAATTTCTGGTCACGTTCAACGCGGCCATTCGGGGACACAACGACATCTCCCTGTCCAACGTGGTCGGGTCCAACATCTTCAATCTCGGCTTCATCCTCGGCCTGATGGCCATGATCAGGCCACTGGTGGCCAGCCGGACAGTGGTGTACCGCGACGGACTGCTGCTCCTGGCAACCACGGGCGGCATCCTGCTCATGTCCTTCACGGGCGAACTGGGGAGGGTTTTCGGCGGGGCGCTGGTGGCCCTGCTCGTGGGCTACCTGATCTTTCTCGGCATGCGGCGCGAGTCGCCGGGAGAAGGCGAGCTTGACGAGCTCATGGGACGCAGCGCTTCCTGGCGCGACGGCCTGCTGCTGCTGCTGGGCTTTGGAGCCATCTCGGCGGGCGGACACCTGATGGTCTCGGCGGCCACGGCCATTGCCACGGATCTCGGGGTCTCCTCCTGGGTCATCGGGGTGACCATCGTGGCCGCGGGCACCAGTCTGCCGGAATTGGTCACCTGCCTTGCCGCCTCGGTCAAAGGCAGAAACGAGATGCTGCTTGGCAACCTCATCGGCTCGGACTTCTTCAACTTCGCCGGAGTGCTGGGCCTGACCTGCCTTATCAAACCCCTGACCGTCTCGCCCGAGGCTGGGTCCGGCCTCATCGTGCTGGTGGGCATGGTCGGGCTGGTGCTGGTCATGCTGCGCACCGGCTGGCGCGTGACCCGCCTCGAGGGGGCGCTGCTCGTCGGCATCAACCTCCTTCGCTGGGTCAACGACTTCACGGCCTGACAGGCTTTTGAAAAAGATCCGATTGCTGCGTTGTTTCAAAAAGGTCACAAATCCGCAGAACAGCGGATTTGGACGTTGGCCCAGCCGACGCCCCGAAAGGGTGAGCCCCAGGACGGGGCGAATCAAATCCTCGCGTACAGGAAGTACATCTCTGCTCTCATGATCCGTAAGGCTCGAAGACTCGCCAACGGCTCAAGGCTGCATTCGAGTTTTTTGAACAGCCTACGAAATTCATTTTTGAAGGTCAGTTGCAGCATGTTCCAATATGATAAGAAGGAGGCGGCATGCTCTCATTTCTCGGTAACGTGATCTGGTTCGTGATGGGCGGGGTGTTCATGGCCCTGGGCTGGCTCCTGGCCGGATGCCTGATGGCCCTGTCCATCATCGGCCTGCCCTGGGCTCGTTCGGCCTTTGTCATCGCCGGGTTCGCCCTGGTGCCGTTTGGCCGTACCCTCATCCGGCGCGACATTCTCACCGGACGAAGAGACCTCGGCACCTCGGGCTGGGGTGTTGTCGGCAACATCATCTGGTTCGTCTTTGCCGGATGGTGGCTGTGCGTGGGGCACATCCTCTCGGCCCTGGCCTGTTTCGTGACCATCATCGGCATCCCGTGGGGCTGGCAGCACCTCAAGCTGGCGGCCCTCACCCTGGCTCCGGTGGGCACGGCCGTGGTCTCCATCCGCGAGGCGGAAGCCTTCAACCCCCGCGCCTAGGGGACCCTTGGTGGTCCGCTCTCGGGCGGAACCATTGGCGGGTCAGGTTCCCCCGGCCGTTTTTCCAGAACGAATTCGAAGACCGCGCCGTGATCCGAGCGGAACGTGCATGAGCCGTCCATCTGGCCGGGCAGATCGCTGATCAGGGTCATGCCGATGGAGTCGCACTCTCCGGGCGCGAACCCTTCGGGCATGCCGCACCCGTTGTCGCGCACCACCAGTGAAAAGGTGTTCTCATCCCTGTCGGCCAGGTGAATGGCTATTTCCGGTTCCTGGGTCTCGGCAAAGGCGTGCTTGAGCGCGTTGGTGACCAATTCGCTGACCAGCAACCCGGCCTGAAAGAACACCCGCCGATTGACCCTGACGGGCGAAAGCTCCAGGCGCAGCTTTACGGGGCGTTGGGCCAGCGCATCGATGATGGTGGCCGCGATCCTCTCCAGCAGGTCGCCCAGCTCGATCCGGTCTTCCGTGGTTTCGGCCATGAGGGAGTGGAGGCTGGCGATGGCCCGGATGCGGGCGGTCAGGTCGTCGAGCAGTCTGTTTACTCCTGCCTGCTCGGGAAGGGGTTCAAGCGCTTTCATCTGGATGATCCCGGCGAGCATGTGCAGGTGGTTCTTGATGCGGTGATGCGCTTCGCGCAGGGCGAGATCTTTTTCGCGGTTTTCCCTGGCGAGCCGATGACGTTCCGAAAGCTGGTGCAGGTCGGACTCCAGGGCCATGCGCAGATGGGCCAGCAGATCGATGTTCTGGGGCGAGAATTCCCGCTTGTTTCTGTCCAGCACGCAGATGGTGCCGAAGAGTTCGCCGTCCGGCCACTTGATGGGCATGCCCAGGTAGGCGACCATGCCACGGGGCACATCGGGATTGTCCCGCCACTGGGGATCGGCAGCGGCGTCGGGGATGTTCAGGACATTGCGTGTGCCAAGCACGGTCTCGCAGTAAAGCCCAAGGCCCAGGCGCTCGCGCTCGCCGGGCTTGTAGGGGTTGTCCGGCCCCGTGCTGGCGATGCAGACTTCGATGTCTTCGGGATGCAGCCGCATGACCAGCCCTGCGGCGGCCCCGGTTGCCTTGGCTACCACGTTTGTCAGGCTTTGCCATTTATCCATGACCGTCGGCGAGATTTCCGGTTTGTCCACGCCGGAAGTTGGCAGGAGCACGGGCGATTGGCCGACAACAGCGACTTTGGCGACAGTGCAGTATCGTGATGGCATGGTGCGCTTCTCCGGGGGTGACTACTCCGCTTTGTCAGTAATGCCTTTTTCATGTGCGCGGTCAAATATTTTTGTGCAGGAATCCGCTTTTTCTTGCCTCGGGGGGGAAAGCTGATTAATTAATGCACTGCTGGCATTGTCTCGGCCAAAAAAACAGTCATCAAAACATTGTGGAGGAATATTCATGAATCAGTACCCCAGCGCATCCGGCCAGGTGGCGAAAGCGGAAATCGTCAACGCCTTCATGCGCGGCGTGTACGGGTGGATGAGCGGCGGCCTCGCCCTGACCGCGTTCATGGCCTATGCCACGCTCAACGTCCCGGCCCTGTTCCATCTCGCTTTTTCCTACAATCCCGAAGCCGGAACCCTTGCTCCCACCATGCTGCCGATGATCGCCTTGTTCGCGGCCTTTGGCATGGTCTTTTTCCTGAGCTTCAAGATCTCGACCATGAACCCGTCCACGGCCACCAGCCTGTTCCTGGCCTTCAGCGCCCTCAACGGCTTTTCCCTGGCCCCGATCCTCATGGCCTACACCACGGCCTCGGTGGTCTCCACCTTTGTCACCACTGCGGGCATGTTCGGCGCCATGTCGCTTTACGGAATGCTCACCAAGAAAGATCTGACCAGCTGGGGCAGCCTGCTCTTCATGGGCCTGATCGGCATCATCATCGCCATGGTGGTCAACATGTTCATGCAGAGTTCGGCCATGGCCTTTGCCATCTCGGTCATCGGCGTGATCATCTTCCTCGGCCTCACCGCCTACGACACCCAGAAGCTCAAGACCATGGGCGAGAACGTCCCGGCAGGGGACACCGCCGCCATCCGGCGCGGCACCATCCTTGGCGCCCTGACCCTCTATCTCGACTTCTACAACCTCTTCCTGATGCTCCTGCGGCTCATGGGCGACCGCAGATAACGCACTGACGGGGAGGCTCTTCAGCCTCCCCTTTTTGCGATGTCACACTCCATTGATGCGCTCCAACGCTCCCTGGCCCCGGTGCTGGCCCCCCTCTCATGGGTCTATTCGGCCGGGATGCGGATGCGGGCCGGGCTCTATCAGCGCGGGCTGCTCGCCGCCTGGGAGGCCGACGCGCTGACCGTTTCGGTGGGCAACATCGGCTGGGGCGGTTCGGGCAAGACCCCCATCGCCGGGTGGCTGCTCGGCTGGGCGGAGAGTCGGGGGCTGGAGGCGCTCCTGCTCACGCGGGGCTACAAGGCAAAGCCCGTGACCCACCCCTATCTCGTCACCCCCGGCGCCCTGGCCGAGGAAGCCGGGGATGAGCCGCTGATGCTCGCCACCATGCACCGCAAGGCCAAGGTGGTGGTGGACCCTGTCCGCACTCGCGCCGGACGCTGGGCCATGGAGCGCTTCCGGCCCGGACTGGTGGTCCTTGACGACGGCTTCCAGCACATGGCGGTCAAACGCCATGTCGATCTCGTGCTGTTGCGGCCCGATGATCTGGCCGGGCAGTGGAACCGGGTCATTCCTGCCGGGTCCTGGCGCGAGCCTATAGCCGCCCTCAAGCGGGCCGACGCCTTTCTGGTCAAGATGTCGCCCGAGAACTTCACCCGGCTTATTCCTTTTTTCTCCGAGCGTTTGGAGCGTTTTCGCAAGCCGGTCTTCAGCTTCCAGCTGCGGCCAGTGGGCGTGACCCATGTGCTGCATGGCAATGCTGAGATCGGTTTCGGAGGCGGGGCCTATCTCCTGGTCACGGGCGTTGGTGATCCCGAGCAGGTCCGCCGTTCTGCGGCGCGATATTTCGGATACCCCCCGGCGCGGCATCTGGTCTTTCGCGATCATCACGCCTATACCAAGGCCGATGTGCTGGCCATGCAGACAACGGCCCGTCGTCTGGGCTGCGATGCGATCCTGTGCACGCCCAAGGATGCTGTGAAGCTCGGCCCCATGTGCTCCGAGGAGTTCTGGCGGCTTGACCTGCGCATCGATTTCGGCCCGTCCGCCCTGGGGTCGGGAAAGCCCTTCAACACATGGTGGAGCCGCCGGTTCGACGCCTTCAATCTCCGGCGCAAGGATGTTCTCGAGGAAGCCCGCGAGGCCGAGGAACAGACTGCGGCCGACATGGCGGCATACCAGGAAGAAAGTGCGGACAGGGAGGATGACCATGGCCAAAAATAAACGCAGGCAGACCGGCCCGGGCCCGGCTGAGCCGCCGCTCTCTTCGGCGGGATTGCTCAGGCTCTTCAAGGAGGTGCGTCGACCCATGTCCCGGGCAGAGGTTATCCGCCGCCTTAAGCTCAAGAAGAAGGACAAGGCCGCTGTCAAGGACATGCTGAGCGAGCTGGTGGAGCAGGGCAGGCTCATCCGCATCCGTCGCGGCTACGGACTGGCCGAGGCCATGCACTGCATCACCGGGCGGCTTGAAATCCAGCGCGGCGGTTTCGGCTTCGTGGTGCCCGAGGACTCGCGGCGCAAGGATGTCTTCATCAACCAGCGCGACCTGGGCGACGCTTGGCACGGCGACAAGGTGGTGGCCGCCATCGTCCGCGAGAACAAGGGCGAGCGCAATCACGAGGGCCGCGTGGTCCGGGTGCTGGAGCGCGGCCGCAAGGTGCTGCCGGTCAAGATACACAAGCGCATGCGCGGCGGGGAGTGGCTCTGTCGGCCCACGGACCCGCGCCTCGGCTTCGGCATCATCGCCGGACTGGCCGATCCGGCCATCGAGGTCCGACCGGGCGACATCGCCCTGTGTGCCCCTGGCGAGCGCATCGACCCGACCATGTGGGAGGGGGAGATCACCGCCTACCTCGGCCCCGAGGCGAGCATTCCGGTGCAGGAGGCCCTGGTCAAATCCAACCACAATATCCGGCTGCGCTTCCCGTCCGGGGCGCAGACCCAGGCCGAGGCGCTGCCCCAGGAACCTGCGGCCAAGGACATCAAGGGGCGGCGCGACCTTACCGCCCTTCCGTTCGTGACCATCGACGGGGCCACGGCCCGCGATTTCGACGACGCGGTGCTGGTGGAGCGCAAGGGGAAAGGCTACGTGCTGTGGGTGGCCATCGCCGACGTGGCTCATTATGTAGGCGAGGGAACCCCCCTGGATCGCGAGGCCCTGGAACGCGGCAATTCCTATTATTTCCCCCAATCCGTTGAACCCATGTTCCCGGAGCGGCTCTCCAACGGCCTGTGCTCCCTCAATCCCGGCGTTTCCCGTCTGGTCATGGCGGCCCGCATGGAAATGGACGACCAGGGCGCACCCCGCAAGTCCGAACTGTTTCCAGCCGTCATCCGAAGCCATGCGCGGTTGACCTACGGCCAGGTCAAACGCGGTGTGCTCGAGGGCGATGCCGCCGAGGCCGGGGCCATCGGGCCGGTGTTGCCCATGCTTACCCTGGCCGTGGAGCTGGCCCGCAAGATCAACGCTCTGCGCACTCGGCGCGGGAGCCTCGACTTTGATCTGCCAGAGGCCGAAATCCTCTTTGACGTGCACGGCGACACCAGCGACATCAGGCCCAAGACCCGCCACTTCGGCCATCAGCTTATCGAAGAGTTCATGATCGCGGCCAATGAGGCCGTTGCCCGGTTTCTCATTGAGCGCGACCTGCCCTGCCTTTTTCGCATCCATCCCCCGGCCGACGAGGAACGGCTCAAGAACCTGTTCCGCCTCCTGGCCCAGACAGATCCGGGCGTGACCATGCCCAAGGAGATGACCCCGGCCGCCCTGCAACGGCTCATCAGTTCCCAAAAGGGCACGGACAAGGAATACGTGGTCAACCGTATGCTCCTGCGCTCCATGAAGCAGGCCAAGTACTCGCCGGACAACGAAGGCCACTTCGGCCTCGCCTCGACGGAATACTGCCATTTCACCTCGCCAATCCGGCGCTACGCAGACCTTGTGGTCCACAGGCTGGTCAAGGCGGCCCTGGCCTCGGCCGACGGCCCGGCCCCGGCCATACCGGGCCGCAAGAAGCTCTTCAACATCGCCGGGCATCTCTCGGGGCGCGAGCGGGCGGCCATGGACGCGGAGCGCGAGATCCACAAGCGGGTCATGGTCCTTTTCATGCGCGACAAGGTGGGCGGCACCTTCGGCGGCGTCATCTCGCACATCACCGACTATGGATTTTATGTGGAGCTGCGCGAGGTCATGGCCGAGGGCATGGTCCGCCTTTCGTCCATGGACGACGACTACTACACCTACTGGCCCAAGCGCGAGATGCTGGTGGGCGAGCGAACCGGACAGGCCTTCAAGCTCGGCCAGTCCGTGGAGGTCGTTCTGGAGGAGGCGAGCCTGGAGCGGCTGGAGTTGAACTTCACCCTCAAGTCCATTGCCGACTCGGCAATGGACTACAAGGATCTTATCTGATCCTCCTGGCCCGGTTCACGCGGTTGTTGTTTTTTGTTGACCCATAAGTATATTCTTGGTAAACATCTGCGCATTGGAGCAACACCGCAAGAACCAGGGCGCAACGATGAGCAACGACTTCGACGCATTTTTCGAGAGGCTGTGTTCCGAGACAGGCATTACGAGCCAGTCCCATCTTGCCCGCGAGCTGGACCTTGGCCGGGCGGCCGTTTCCCTTGCCAAACGCAAGGGAACCGTTCCTGCCCGCTGGATACTCGACCTCGCGGCCCGTTTCGAACTCAACCCCCTGTGGCTGGAAAAGGGCGCCGGATCGCCTCGCTCTGCCGGTTTCGAGGACGAGGGGCACGCCCCCTACCACGAGATTCCCAAGGTCCGCGCCCGTCTCTGCGCCGGAGGCGGTTCCTTTGAGACCGAGGGGCAGGTGGAAGGATACTACTCCTTTAGGGCAGACTGGCTGCGCTCGCGGGGCAATCCGGCCAACATGGTCCTCATGGAAGTGGTGGGCAATTCCATGGAGCCCGAGATCAAGGAGGGTGACATGGTCCTCATCGACCAGTCCCGTTCGGACATTCTCTCGGGGGGCATCTACGCCGTGGGCGTGGAGGAGACGGTCATGGTCAAGCGGGTCGAGCGCCTGCCCGGCACCCTGGTCCTGCGCAGCGACAATACCGACTACTCGCCCATTCACCTCTCCGGCGACGAGCTCGACAACGTGCGCGTCATCGGCAAGATTCTCTGGACTTCGCGGGAATATCGATAACCTGCCGACAGCGGCGCGGCGTGTGGGCGGCCTGTCTGGTCTGGCTCCCCTATCCTGTCAGCTGTTTTCCTGCCCAGCCGGTCCGCGTCTGGTCCGCTCGGGCCGCTTTCCTTGCTTTTTCATCTCTTTTTCTTCTCCCTTTGTTCCCAGCAGCCCGGATCTTGAGGCCGCCTTGCCATGCGTTAAGAGGTTGTTGAAAAACGGCGATCTGCGTCGTTGCTTCAAAAAGTTCAAACCCTCGCGTACAGGAAGTGCTCTTCGGCCTTGAACTTTTTTCGCGCCTAGCATCTCATCCTTTTTGAACAGCCTCCATGTTTTGACTTTTTCAACGGCCTGCTAAGGCAACCGCTGCCCGGCGACGCCTGCATCCTCAGGACAACTCTGTAAATCTTTTTAATACAAATGTAGGTTTTTGCTTGACACCGTGGCGCGACGTGTCTATCAAGAAGGCACGTTGGCTTGATCAGAAGCAATCGCCATAGGCGCAGACCAAGGAGAGAGTCATGCAGGAACGGTTTTGCAAGTGCGGCCACAGGCTCAAGGTCCAGTACACCCTTGACGGTTTCATTCCCTGGGAGGCGGTGATTCTCAAGGGCGACTCCGCCGATGCCCCGGTCAAGGTCTGCCCTTGCTGCGGGTCATATCTGTCCATTCATTTCCTGCGCTAGGCGCGGGAAGAATTTCCCATCCCCCTGGCGGTGCCGGCGATCCTTGGCCGGTCATCCCCGCCTTCCCATCCCTGTTGAGCGTGGGCCGGCCGCATTCCCCGATGCGGTCGGCCCCGCGTGTTCCTGCGCGGTCAGTCTTCAACTCGGCGTGCGGCCTTTCGGGGCAGGGTGCGGCGGGTCTTTCTGCGGTGCGTGTCAAACCGCTGGGGATTTGGGTGCGCTGCCCGGTCATGCCGGGGGTCAGGGCAGTAGGGTGTGCATGGGGCCCAGTCGCCAATATCCGGCCCGGACAGTGGTTGTGGAAACCTCTGAGTCTGCGCGAAGGCGTGCCGGTCTTGTGAGGGCTGACTTCGGAGAGAGCCTGCGTCGTTGCCGGAAGCGGGAGCTCGGCTTATTGGCGGAGGTCTTCAGGGCCGGGCAGGAAAAGGCCCCGGGTGCGGTTGCGCCCGGATTCCTTGGCCTGATACAGGGCGCGGTCGGCTGCCTTGAGCAGATGTTCGGGGGTGGTTCCGCAGGAGGGGACGCCCGAGGCCACGCCGATGGACACGGTGACAACGCAGCTCACCGTGGAATCAGGATGTTCGATGCCGATGCGGGCCACGCTGGCATGGATGTTGTCGGCCACGGCCAGACTGCCGGGGTAGTCGGTGTTCGGCAGGATCACGGCGAATTCCTCGCCGCCGTAGCGTGCCACCATGTCGCCCGGCCGGTGGACTTCTGCCTGGATGGCCTCGGCCACCCGGCGCAGACAGGCGTCGCCGTCCACGTGTCCAAGGGCGTCGTTGTAGTGCTTGAAGTGGTCGATGTCGATCATGATCAAACCCAGCGGCGTGTCGGCCCGGCCGTTGCGCACCCATTCCTTGACCAGGCTGTCGTCAAAGCAGCGGCGGTTGGCCAGTCCGGTCAGGCTGTCGAGGTTGGACATGCGCTCGAGCTTTCGCGCCAGTTCCTCAAGCTCCCGTTCGCGCTGCATCCGTTTGACCATCTCCCGGCGCAGTTGCAGGGCCGAGCGTACCCGTGCGCGCAGCTCAATGGCGCTTAGGGGCTTGACGATGTAGTCCGACGCTCCGGCAGAGAAGGCGTGGTCCAGTGTGGCTTCGTCGCTGCGCTGGGTCACGGCGATAAGGGGGATGTCTTCGAAGTCGTGGTGCGATTTGAGGGTCAGAATGGCCCCGATGCCCCCATGTCCGGGGAGGTCCACGCCCATGATGACCAGATCGACCGGAGTGCCGGATTCGAGCGAGGCGGCGAGAACGGCCATGGCCTGATCGAAATGCGACACGGCAATGATGTCGGCGTAGCCCGCTGCGGCGAGGACGTTTCGCATGAAGGCCACCGAGGCCGAGCACTCATCGACGATCAGAAGTTTCATGATCGCCTGGCGACTATCAGAAAACGCGGCGCATGGCGAGCAATCAACGCTGGGGCGGGCTGGCCTGGGAGACAGAGCGTCTGCCTGCTTGCGTTCGATAGTCATGAAAATACGGCAGGTTGAACGCCTTTCGTGGTTTCGGTCAAAAAGAGGACTAAAAATTTTGCAAAACGCGGCGCGTCAATGTAGTTTGGATTTACTTAGCGGACCGTATTTCCGCAGGAAACCTGTCACTTCGAAACGGAGAAATGCCGACCATGCCCAAACTTGAACGGTTGATGCTCTTCATTGCCGCCTTGCTCTTGCTGCTGCCGGTTCAGGGCCGGGCCGCCGGAACCACTGGCGCGTCGCTGGCTGTATACAATTCCGGCCGCGCTCTGGTGGAGGAGTCGCGTTCCGTGGTCCTGCCCAAGGGGGCGGCGCGGGTGGTGTTCAAGGATGTGCCCGCAACCCTGGAGCCCACCTCGGTGCGTGCGTCCGCACAGGGAATGCGTGTTGTCGGGCTGGAGTACGAGGCCCCATCGATCACCGTGCAATCCCTGCTCGATCGCTATGTGGGGCGCGAGTTGACGGTCATCCTGCCCGATCCGGCCGACGCCAACGCACGCGTTCAGCGCAAGGCCACCCTGGTCGCCAACGACGGCGCACCCGTGTTCCAGATAGGCGAGGAGATCTATGTGGGCAGCTATGAGGCGTTGCTGCTGCCCCAGTTGCCCGCTGGCCTGAGCGCGGTGCCCGCCCTGACCCTGATCACCGAAAACGGCAACGAGGGGCGGCGTGACGTGCGTCTGAGCTATCTCATGGGCGGCATCAACTGGCGGGCCGACTACACGGTCATCGTCGATGCCGCCGGCAAGGCCGCGTCCGTTGATGCCTGGGCCACAGTGGACAACCGCTCGGGCCATGCCCATGCCGAGTCGGCCCTGAAGCTGGTGGCCGGAGACGTGCGTCAGGCAGCGCCGGAGCGGGCCATGGGCAAGGGGATGATGGTCACCCGGTCCATGAGCGAAGACATGGACATGGCCGGGCAACCCGTCGAGGAGTCGTTCTCCGAGTACCATGTCTATACCGTGGAGCGGCCCGTGGACATCCCGGGTTCGGGCATGGTCCAGCTGAGTCTGTTTTCCGCCCCCAAGGCGTCGGTGCGGCAGGAGCTTTCGAGCCGCTATCACGGCGGGATCGGACAGGTGTCGGGTCCTGTGTCCCAGGCTGTCGCCCTGGCCCTGCGTTTTGACAACACCGATGCCAATGGTCTTGGGCGGGCCATGCCGGCCGGGCTTGCCAGGGTCTTCATGCCCGCCTCGGACAACCGGCTGCTGCTGGCTGGCGAGGCCCGGCTCGGCCATGTGGGCCGTGGCGGCGAAGTGGACCTGGCGCTCGGGTCCTCCTTTGACGTGGCCGTGACCCGCACCCAGACTGCCTTCAGCCGGCTGGGCAAGAATTCCGTTGAAATGAGTTGGCGCATCGAGGTCAGAAACAGCAAGCCCGATCCGCGAGCCCTGAAGCTGACCGACGCCTATCCCGGCCAGTGGAAGGTCACTGCCGCAAGCCGGGACTACACCACGCCGGACGCCGGGAGTCTCCAGTTCGATCTCCTGGTGCCTCCCACCGGAGACGGTGCGCCTCTGATCATCACCTACACAGTGCAAGTGAGCTACTAAGGAAGACGCAATGTCCGCACAAGACGCCGTGACCCTGACCACCCTCAAGGACTTCTACGCCCTCATGGCCGAAACCAGGGAGGTTCGGGCCCAGGCTGTGGCCGCCATTCTGCGCGGCGACGAGGTGCCCGGCCATGTGGTGCCCTCGCTGCGCAGCGCCCTGTGCGCCCTGGACGAAGTGCCGGAAGTCGATGGCCGTCGCGTACTCTCCCTGGACGGAGTGCGCGACATCGTCCTGGACATGGATTACGAGATCAACGAGACCCGCAAGGACATCTTTTATCTTGAGCAGGGCGAGGAAACCTTCCTCGAGTTTCTTTCGGACCTGCATCCCGGTTTCGACGGTCATGTGGCTGCCGGGCGCGATCTGCTCAAGGGGCTTGACCTCAATTGCCTGATCACCGACCGCGACGGGACCATCAATAACTACTGCGCCCGCTACCTGACATCCATCCAGTCGGCGTACAACGCGGTTTTCCTGTCGCGTTTCGCCATGGGCGCGGTGCAGCGCCCGATGGTCCTGACCTCGGCCCCGCTGGCCGGGCTCATTGAAATCAGCGTCAACCCAGAGGGGCGCATTTACTACGCTGCGTCCAAGGGACGCGAGTGCCTCGACCTGGAAGGCCGGGTCCGCCGCCTGCCCATCCCGCCGGAGAAGCAGCGGCTCATGAGCGACCTCAACGACCGGCTGGCCGAGCTGGTGGCGCGGCCCCAGTACGAGAAATTCTCGCTCATCGGTTCGGGGCTGCAATTCAAGTTCGGCCAGTCCACCGTGGCCCGTCAGGACATCGGCCGTTCGGTGCCCGAGGATGAGTCCCAGGCTTTTCTGGGGGTGCTCGCCGGGCTGGTGGAGGAATTGGACCCTGGCCGCGACATGTTGCGTATCGAGGACACGGGGCTGGATGTGGAAATCATCCTGACCATTGAGACCGAAGCGGATGCGGTCAAGGATTTCGACAAGGGCGACGGGGTGAAATACCTCAGCTCGGAGCTGGACCTGGAGATGGTCCACGGCCCGCATCTCGTCTGCGGCGATACCGCAAGCGACGTGCCCATGCTCGAGGCGGCCATGTCCATGGCCGCCAATACCCGAGCCATCTTCGTAACCCGCGACAAAGCCCTGGCCACGCGAGTCAGGGGCGTGACGACCAACGCGGTGATCGTCCCCGAGCCGGACATGCTGGTGGCGATCATGGGCTCCCTGTCCCCGTGACCGGGATAATCTCAGATAAGGAGACACTGTGGCTGCAATTCCCCTCAAAGGCGTCGTGTTCGACCTCGACGGCGTGATCACCAGGACGGCGAGCGTTCATGCTCAGGCATGGGAAACCGCGTTCAACGAATTTCTCAAACGCCACTCGGAGGAGAAGAACATCCCCTTCGAACCCTTTGACCGGACCCGGGACTACCAGAACTATGTGGACGGCAAGCCACGCTTCGAGGGTGTGCTGAGTTTTCTCAAGTCACGCGGCATCCGGCTGCCCGCCGGAGATCCCGAGGACCCGGCCGGGCTGGATTCCATCTGCGCCGTGGGTAATCGCAAGAACGAGCTGTATCAGAATATTCTGCGCGATGAAGGCCCGGAGGTCTTCGCCTCCTCGGTGCGGCTCATCGACGAGCTCAAGGCGCGGGGGGTGCGCGTGGCCGTGGCCACCTCCAGCCGCAACTGCATGCTCGTTCTTCAACTGGCCGGGCTTGACGACGTTTTCGAGGCGCATATCGATGGCGTGGTTTCGGCCGAGCGCGGGCTCAAGGGCAAGCCCGACCCGGACATATTCGTTGCCGCGGCCAGAGAGCTTCAATGCAATCCGGGAGAGTGCGCGGTGGTGGAGGACGCCATCTCCGGCGTTCAGGCCGGGCGAGCTGGCAATTTCGGCATGACGCTGGGCGTGGCCCGCAACACTCCGGGAGAGCTGCTGCTGCGCTTTGGTGCGGACAAGGTCGTTTCCGACCTCGGCGAAATCACGGTGGATGACCTCTTCGACTGGTTCGAGACAGGCATGGCCAGCGACGAGTGGCTGCTGACATACAACGGCTTTGATCCCGGCGACGAGAAATTGCGTGAAACCCTGACCGCCGTGGGCAACGGCTATCTCGGCACACGCGGGGCCTATGAGTGCGAGTGCGCCTCGTACTACTTTTATCCCGGCACCTACATCTCGGGCGTGTTCAACAAGACCGTCAGCCAGGTGCAGGGGCGCGACGTGTGGAACAACGACATGGTCAACTGCCCCAACTGGCTGCCCGTGGAGTTTCGCATCGGTCAGGGCGAGTTCGTCAGCCCGCTGTCCATGGAGATCCTCAGCTACTCCCACCGGCTGAACATGCGCTCCGGGGTGCTTTCCCGCGACATGGTGGTCAAGGACCAGGTGGGCCGACTCACGCGCATCGCCTCGCGTCGGCTGGCGTCCATGGCCAATTGTCACCTCTGCGCCCTGAGCTTCGACCTGACCCCGCTCAACTACTCCTCGCGCATCACCCTGCGTTCGTCCATCGACGGCAATGTGGAGAACAAGGGCGTGGCCCGCTACGCCTCGCTCAATACCCGCCACCTGCGCCGGGTGGGCGGTGGCCCGGCTGGAGAGGGCATCTTTCTCCATGTGGAGACCTCGCAGTCGCGTTATCAGATCGTCATGGCCGCCAAGTGCTCGGTGTATGAAGACGGCAAACCCCTGCGCGTTCAGCGCGAGGTGGTCCAGGACGAGGCCAAGGTGTCTGAGGAACTATGCGTCTCGGCCACGGAAAACACCCGGTACACGTTGGAAAAGTTCGTTTATGTACGCACCTCGCTGGACCAGGAACCGGGCGATCTCAAGGAAATGTGCCTGGACGGGCTGCGCGGGGCGCGTACCTTCGCCGGGGTGCACGGACCCCACGCCAGGAGCTGGAAGGCCCTGTGGCAGAAGGCGGACATCCGGGTCACGGGCGACCGTTTCGTGCAGCGGGTGCTGCGCCTGCACATCTACCACCTGCTGGTCACGGCCAGCCCCCACAATGTCAACCGCGACGCGGGAATGCCCGCCCGGGGACTGCACGGCGAGGCTTACAGGGGACACATCTTCTGGGACGAGATGTACATCCAGCCCTTCTTTGACTCCAACTTCCCCGACATCTCCAAGTCGTTGCTCATGTACCGCTACAACCGCCTCGACGCGGCCAGGGCCTATGCCCGTGAAAACGGCTGCCTGGGGGCCATGTACCCGTGGCAGACCGCAGACGACGGCACCGAAGAGACCCAGGAGGTCCACTACAACCCGGAATCCAAGAAGTGGGACCCGGACCTTTCCCGCCGCCAGCGGCATGTGTCCATCGCCGTGTTCGTCAATGCCTGGCGTTATGTGTCCTGGAGCGGGGACAAGGCGTTCCTTCGGGCCTTCGGGGCCGAGCTGATGCTCGACATCGCCCGCTTCTGGGGCTCCATAGCCCGCTTCGACGAGGAGACCGGCAGATACCACATCGAGGGCGTCATGGGGCCGGACGAGTTCCACGAGAAGCTGCCGGGCAGCACCGAGCCGGGGCTCAAGGACAACGCCTACACCAACATCATGGTGGTCTGGCTGCTGGAGAAGTCTCTGGAGATCCTCGACGAGCTGCCCGCCAAGGTGCGCGAGGGGCTGGAAGAACGCATCGGCCTGACCGGGGGCGACGTGGCCAAGTGGCGCGACATGACCACCAAGCTCAACGTGATCATGACCGGCGACGGCATCATCAGCCAGTTCGACGGCTACATGGATCTCAAGGAGCTGGATTGGGAGGCGTATCGCAAACGGTTCTATTCCATCCACCGCATGGACCGCATTCTCAAGGCCGAGAATGACTCGCCCGACAACTACAAGGTGGCCAAGCAGGCGGACACGCTCATGACCTGGTATGTGCTGGAGCCCGACGAGGTGGCGCGGATTCTGAACCAGCTCGGCCACCGGGTGGACGATCCCGTCAAGCTGCTGCGCGACAACTACGACTACTACGAGCAGCGCACCAGCCACGGCTCAACCCTGTCCAAGGTGGTGCATGCAGTCATCTCCCGCTACATCTACCCGAGCGAGGTCTCCTGGGACTGGTTCATGGAGGCCATGCACAGCGACATCGAAGACACCCAGGGCGGCACCACCATCGAAGGCATCCATACAGGAGTCATGGCCGGAACCCTGGAAGTGGTCAAACAGGACTTCATCGGGCTTAACCTCTCGGCCACGCCCATGAAGGTGGCCCCGGATCTGCCCGACCATTGGGGCGAGGTGCACCTGAGTTTCGTCTGGCGCAAGGTGTGGTTCGATCTGCACATCGCCCGCGACCGGGTGAACATTACCGCCTATCACAAGGGCGACCGCGTGTTGCCCGTGGAGATCTTCGGCAGGCCCTACATGCTCAAGCCGGGCATGACTGTGGAGGCCGTTCGCGAGTAACCGCCGCCGGGAGCCGCTTTTCGGTCGGATCGTATTGACGGCCGGTGGGCGAGCATCTAAAATGGTGACGATATGCCCGTTGTCGCCCGATTCCACCTCTCTTTCGGGGAGGCGGGGGTGGACGGAGCAAAGGAGAACTCCAATGCAGACTTACATATATGTCGGGTTGGCCCTGGCTGTTGCCGGGCTGATCCTTGGCCTGTTCCTGTTCCGCAAGAAGGCGGCCCGCCCCAAGCGGGAGCTGGAGTCCTTCAATTTCGACAAGAGCAAGAGTTACGAAAAGGACGGGCGCAAGTATCCGTTTTCCTACTGACCTTACGCCGGGCGCAAGCCTGAGGCTCATCCTCATGCGTCATGGACAGGTGGCCCAGGTGACGCCGCGGCGTTTTCTGGGCCAGCGCGATGTGGCTCTGGACGCCGAGGGAGAGCGGCAGGCGGATGCGGTCGGCCGGGCGTTGGCCATGCCTTTTGACGCGGCCTTTTGCAGTGACCTTGCCCGTGCGCGGGAAACGGCCCGGCGCGTGCTGGCTCATTGCTCCCAGGGTGTGGCCGCGCCCACGCCCCTGCTGCGCGAGATAGCCCTCGGACAGTGGGAGGGGCTGACCGTTGCCGAGGTGCGCGAACGATACCCCGGCGAGTACGGGCGACGCGGCGCGGACCTGCCCGGATACCGCCCGGCCGGGGGGGAGAGCTTTGCCGACGTTCAGGCACGAGCCGTCCGGTTCCTTGATTCGCTGGCCCCGCTGACCGGCACGGTCCTGGCCGTGGCCCACGGCGGATTCAACCGGGCGCTGCTCTGCCATGTCACAGGCCGCCATCTGGCCGATCTCTTCTCAATTCCCCAGGAGTACTGCTGCGTCAACGTGCTCGACGGCTCGCCAGCGGGCTGGACCGCCAGGGCGGTGGGCCTGTGCCTGGACGGCATGGCCTGAGAGGCCGGCCGTGGAACCGCGCCAGCGCGGCTTATCGGATAATCTGGTCGTGTGGGCCGCCGGGTCGCCATGGGGCGAGCACCGTCGCTACCGCCGGGAGGCTCTGGTTGCGCCCTGGTGCAATCCCTGGAAGAAGCTGCGGGCGTTAACCCCCAGGGAGCGTATCAGATAGCCGCCTTCCTGGATGACCAGGGTGCGCAGTCCCAGGCGTCCGATGAGCTGGCCCGAAGCTGCGAAGTCACGGGCGTTTAAGCTCCAGGTGCCGGTGGGGTCGCCCTTGGCCGTGTCCAGGCCCAGGGAGACCACCAGGAAGGTGGGGGCGAAGTCGCGCACAAGGGCCAGGGCGCGGACCAGGGTGTTGCGATGCTTCTCGCCGTCCACCCGCTCCAGCAACGGGAAGTTGCGGTTGTACCCCAGTCCCCGGCCCTTGCCCGTTTCCTCGGCAAATCCGCTGAAGTAGGGATAGGCGAAGCGGGGGTGGCCGTGGATGGACAGGGTCAGCACATCGTCGCGTTCATAGAAAATGTTCTGGGTGCCGTTGCCGTGGTGGTAGTCGATGTCGAGCACGGCCACGCTGCCCAGCCGGGAGAGCCAGTGGGCGGCCACGGCCGCGGTGTTGAAATAGCAGAACCCGCCAAAGGCGCGTCCCTCGGCATGGTGGCCGGGCGGGCGCACCAGGGCGTAGGCGAGTCTGCGGCCGGAGGTCATGGCCTGGGCCGCGGTCAGCCCGCAGTCCACGGCCCGTTTGGCCGCCTTCCAGGCGTTGGCGTTGAGGGGGGTGAAGGTGTCCATGCAGTAATAGCCGGCGCGCACGGGCAGCTCGCGTGGCGGCCTGGTCGCATTGCGGATGGGAAAGACGTAAGGATACACGGATTTGTTCTCGGGCAGGCTGGCGCAGACCCGGCGGAAATAGTCCACATACCCCTTGTCGTGGACCGCGGTGATGACCGCCTCGGGAAAATGGCGTACGGCAAGTTCGTCAAAAAGGCCGCACCGATCCAGTTCCTTGCGAATTTTGGCGATGCGTACCGGGGCTTCCACATAGCCGCGCTCGCGGACATGGTGGATGTCGTGAACGTCGTTGGCCACCAGGGCGATGCGCCTGTCGCGGCTCATGACCGCACATGGGGCCGGGGCGGGCGCGGAGTCGTTTCGCGCCCCGTATCGGGGCGGCCGCAGGGCGAGATCTCCGGTGGCGAAAGAGGCCACCACCCTGTCCGTGTATTCTGCCGGGCAGACATCGCGATACTTGCGGGTCAGGATGGCCCGGACAATGGCCCGGATTCTGGCGCGGGTGAGCTTGAGCTTTCTGCCCAGCGGATCGACCACAAGATAGGGCGGACACTCGCCCCCCGGGATCAGCGGGGTCTCGTAGGCCGTGCCGGTGATGGGCCGGGCACCGTAGCGCTCGTAGAAGGCGAGGCGGGCCTTGTTTTCCTTGAGGATCTTGGGGTTGGAGCATAGAGCCGGGTCATCGGGCAGACACTCGAAGAACAGGGCCGTGTCCCCAAGGGCCAGCGCCTCTTCGCGGATTCGCTCGTACAGGGCAGAGCCGATGCCGCCCCCGCCGTGGCGCAGGCTGACCGAGACGAAGTCGAGATAGCAGAAGTCGAGGTCTGGAAAATGGCAGAGCAGGGCAAAGCCGCGCACCTCGCCCTTGCCGTTTTCGGCCACGAAGAGGATGGAGCGGTATTGCTTGAGGAACGGGTTGGCCAGCAGCTCGGGAAGCAGGTCAATTTCGGCGGGATCGAGCAGGGGGAAGCGCTCGCGCAGGATGGCCTGCGCCTTGGTCATGGCTGTCTGATCCACTGGCAGCCGGGTGTCGTACACCGGACGAATCCTGAACATGCGTCAGTCCTTGGCCCTCGCGGCCCGGTACCTGTCCTTTGCCAGCCCGGACCATGTCATTTTCTGAAGTTGGCCGTATCCGGTCAGTCGAGGCTCCGGGTGTAGACAAGACAGTCCTCACCCCGGTCGTAGTAATCCATCATCCGCGATTCCAGCCTGTAGCCGCAGGACTCGTAAAAACTCCGGGTGGGCGCGTACTGCTCCCGCGAGGAGGTCTCGACGAACACCTTGCGCACACCCATGGCCAGCATCCGCCGCTCGCACTCGCGCAGGATGCGTCTGCCCAGGCCGCGCCCCTGCATGGCCTGATCGACCACGATCCAGTAGAGATCCCAGCTCCCCTTGGTGCACGGCACCGGGCCAAAGCAGGCAAAGCCAGCGGCCGAGACCGGCGTGTCGGCCTCTGGCCGGGCGAGCAGGAAGTGGTAGCCGCTTTCCTCGCCTCCGGTGATGGCCGCCCAGGCCAGCTCCTCGACGATGAGCACTTCCTCCTCGGAAAAAAACCGGGTCTCGGCGGTCAGGGCGCACAAAGCCCGCACGTCTTCCACGGCAAGCTGGTCGTCGTAGACGATGTCCAGGGTCAAAAGCTGCGTCTCGCTCATGTCAGGCCGCCTTCTTTTCGCCGATGTGTCTTCGCAGCGCACCGTCCACGATGGCGGCGATGACATCGGAAGGTTTTCTCCCAGCCTCCCTGGCCGTGGCCATGAATCCGGCGTTTTCCGCCAGACAGGGATTGGCGTTGACATCAATGATGAAAAGATCCCCCTGGGCATCGGCCCGGAAATCCACACGGGCGTACCCGCTGAGTCCCATCTCGTCCCAGCAGTCTCGGGCGGTGCGTTCCAATCGGGCCGTCAGCCCTGGCTCGGCCCTGCGGAAGGCGAAGCCGCGCACCGTGGACAGGTCCGCCTCGGACCCTTCCTGCCACTTGGCGTCGTAGCCCACGATCTTGACCGGCATGTCGTGGCGAAACACGATTTCGGCCGAGCCGAGGATTTCGGCCGTGTGGTCCGCTGTCTCAAGCAGGGAGACGCTGAACTCGCGGCCGTTGATGAACCGCTCGGCCATGCAGGCCCCGCCTTGGCGGTGGCGTCGGGCGGCCATGGCGGCCAGCAACTGGTCCGCGCCGGTTATGTCCATGACCGAGGAATCGTCCAGGCCGATGGAGGCGTGCTCGCAACGGCTCTTGACGATGTAGCGGCCGGGTCCGGGGAAGCGGCCCCGCTTCAGCCCGGTCTCGTCCACCCCGGCCGGGGTGGGCAGGCCAACGGAGAGCATGTGCCGCTTGGCGGCAAGTTTGTCGTTGGTCAGGAAGAGCACCGAGCTGTCGGCCCCGGTAAAGGGCAGGCCGAGTTTGCGGAAGATGATCGGGGTGAGGTTGGCCAGCTCGTCGGAATCCATGATGCTTTCCACCAAGTTGAAGACCACGGCCGGGCGGATGCCCTGGAGGGTGTTCACGGCCTCGCCCAGGTCGGAGCCAAGCTCCACCTCGACCACGCTCCAGCCAAGTTCGCGCAACATGCGGCTGACGAACCGGCTCTGGGCGATGACATCGGCCACGTCTCCGGCTGCGCCTCGGGGAACCCGGTTTCTGACCACTGCCGCTGTACGTTTCATGCTGCTACTCCGGCTGCAACTCCGGCAGCCATTCCGGGGGCCTCCCCGGCGTTTTCCGCTCTCCTGACGCGATCCAGGGCGGAGAGAAGTATTTCCCGGATCAGGGCGTCGTAGGTGCGGCCGCCAAGGCGCCAGAGGATGGGCAGGTCCGAGCTTTCGGGGTTGAGGCCCGGCAGGGGGTTGACCTCAATGAACCGGGGCGCGTCGTCGCTGTCCAGGCGCACATCGATGCGGCCCGCATCCAGGCATCCCAGGACGCGCCAGGCGTGCAGGGCGAGCCGGGCCGCGCCCATGGCCGCCTCGTCGTCCACCAACTCGTAGGCCACGCGCCGGGTCCAGTCCTGCTTGTTTTCATAGGTGTAGGCCGAGGCGTCGCCCTGGCCCACGGCCCTGACCTCAATGACGCCGGCCACACGGCTGTGGTCGCCGCTGCCCAGAAGGCCCACGGTGAACTCGCGGCCGGGCAGATACGTTTCCACCAGCACAGGCTGGCGGAAGGTTGTCAGCAGGTCGGTGCAGACCTCGCGCAGGGCGGCGGCGTCGCGGACCAGCGAGCGGTCGCTGATGCCCTTGCTGGTGCCCTCGGCCACGGGTTTGGCGAACAGGGGGAAGGGAAGGGACACCGCGTCCAGGTCAGCGGGCCGGGCGACGACTGCGTAGTCGGCCGTGGGTACGCCAAGGGAGCGGGCCACGGCGTTGGTCCTGCCCTTGTGCAGGGTCAGGGCCATCAGTTCTGGGCCGGAAAAGGTGTAGGGGATGGACCATGCGTCGAGCAGGGCCGGAACCTGGGCCTCGCGTCCCAGCCCGTGCAGCCCTTCGGCGATGTTGAAGACCAGGTCCCAGCGGTGGCCTGCGGCCAGCCGCGAGACCAGGGCGGTGACGTTGCCGATGCGGTCCACGGTGTGGCCGAGGTCCTCGAGCGCTCCCTGAATGCCCGCGATGGTCACTTCGGAGTCGAATTCGGCGGCCTGCTCGCACGACAATCCCTGCCTGAGGTAGTCGTCCTTGAGGTCGTAGGTCATGCCGATGTTCATTGCGCGTTCTCCGTGAGCGCGGCGCCAGTGATGACGGCCGACGGCTCGGGGTCGGGATAGGTGAAGAGCCTGCCCTCGTAGTTGCGCAGCAGCACGTTGCCCTTGTCGCGGCCCACGTAATATTCGGGCAGCAGGGGAATCTTGCCGCCGCCGCCCGGTGCGTCGATGACGTAGCTTGGCACCGCGTAGCCCGAGGTGTGGCCGCGCAGGCCCTGGATGATTTCAAGCCCCTTTTCCACGCGAGTCCTGAAGTGGGCCGAACCGGGGATGGGGTCGCACTGATACAGGTAGTAGGGGCGCACACGGGCCTTGAGCAGGCCGTGCATGAGCCGCTTCATGGTCTCCACCTCGTCGTTGACGCCCTTGAGCAACACGGTCTGGCTGCCCAGGGGGATGCCCGCATCGGCCAGCATGGCGCAGGCGCGAACGGTCTGGGCCGTCAGCTCGTCGGGGTGGGCGAAGTGCAGACTGATGAAGAGCGGGTGGTGCTTGCGAAGCATGGCCGTCAGCTCCGGCGTGATGCGCTGGGGCAGCACGGCAGGCACCTTTGACCCGATGCGGATGATCTCCACATGGGGGATGGTGCGCAGTTCGGTCAGCAGCCAGTCGAGCCTGTCGTCGGGCATGGTCAGGGGGTCGCCGCCCGAGAGGAGTACGTCGCGCACGGCAGGGTTGGCCCGGATGTATTCGATGCCGCGTTTCCACTTGCGCGTATCGTGCCTGCGTCCGCCTTTGCCCACCAACCGCGAGCGGGTGCAGTAGCGGCAGTAAGTGGAGCAATAGTCGGTGACCAGGAAGAGAACCCTGTCCGGGTAGCGGTGGACGATGCCGGGCACGGCGGTGTGCCCCTCCTCGCCAAGGGGGTCTTCGGCCTCGCTTGGGTCCATGACGAATTCGTGGATGGTCGGCTCGATGCATCGGCGCAGGGCGGTGGAGCCCGCCACAGCCGCCACGCCGAGATAGTAGGGTGTCACGGCCATGGGCAGCCCCTTGCCAAGGGGCATGGAACCGGCCCTGGAATATCCGAGCACTTTTTCGACAGTGTCCACGTCCAGAACGCGGTTGGCTATTTGCCAGCGCCAGTCGTTCCATCGCGACTCGGTCACGCCCGGAAAAACGTGTTCGCGGAAAGCCCGCAGGGAGGGATAGAGACCGCCGAAGGCGGAGGTGCCATCGGCGCAAGGGATGTCCTTGGGAAGGGGAGGCTCCTGTTCGGTGCAGGCTTCGATTTCGATCATTGTCATGTCCTCTTGGGTGAAATGGTATGGCTTGGTCAGCCGTTGCGGTCGTTCTCTGGCTTTGGGCGGCGGTTGCCGGGAGAGGCTGCCCCCTCGTCGAGGACGGTCATTTCCTGAACCTTGATGGCGGGCATCTCGTCTACCAGCAGATACTGGCCGAACACTTCCACGAGCATCCCTTCCAGGCGGACATCCTCCATGTCGATGAGCAGGAAGAGCCTGACACCGTCATCGAGAAACACGCCGTCATCCATGACGACCACGATGCCCTCCACCGTGATGTCCGCCTCAATTTCCATCATCTCCGCTTCGCCCCGGGCCGCGCTTGGTCCCGCGGCAAGAACCAGGGCCAGGAGCAGGGGGGCAAGAAGCTTACAGAATCTTTCCATTCGTCGTCCCTCTGGTTTCCGGGCCGTTTGCGTCGCTGTCGGCGACGGGTTTGTATCCTTCCACGGTCATGGTCTCCCCCTCCCCGTCGCGGGCAACGGTCCCGGTGAGTCTGACCCGTCTGCGCAGCAGCACGAGCAGTCCCGGATGGCTCTCAAGATTGCCGATGACGATTTCCCGCTCGCCCTCGCATGCCAGGGAAACACTGGTGACGCTGAAGTTGTCGTCCCAGCC
This sequence comes from Pseudodesulfovibrio alkaliphilus, assembly GCF_009729555.1. Taxonomy (NCBI): domain Bacteria; kingdom Pseudomonadati; phylum Thermodesulfobacteriota; class Desulfovibrionia; order Desulfovibrionales; family Desulfovibrionaceae; genus Pseudodesulfovibrio; species Pseudodesulfovibrio alkaliphilus. The sequence goes on along the minus strand of NZ_WODC01000001.1, from coordinate 466,628 downwards.
GTGCGGAATGAGAACGCCCACGGCGATCTCATGTCCTGGCGCAGATGTGCGTGTGCGGTCTCCCATGTCTGCTCCTTGAGTCCATCACGATCGGCAGGGCAAAGCATATTTGGGGCCAGTCGTGTATAATCTTGAAATAATAGGGAATAGATAGGATTGTCAGGGGGAAGAAAAAGGGAACTGCGAGTTCCCCCTTTTGTCGCCGGGCGTGTGCGTGGTGTCCGCGGCAGTGGTCGGTGCCGGGCTTTGCTGCCCAATATCCTGAATTTGTGGGGGTTTTAGGAAAGGAGAATCGTCGGTTCCGAAACAGGGTGCAGTGAAGCGTCAGTTCCCTTTTTTTGTCGGGGAGCGGAAATCGCGGCGGTGCAACCCGTGGCGGGCCATGAGTTTATGGAGCTGGCGCGGGGTGATGCCCGCCCATTGGGCGGCGTTCTTGATTTTGCCGTGGGTGGACTCAAGCAGCTCGGTCAGATAGGCGCGTTCAAAGGCGTCCACCACATTCTGCCTCGCCCGGCCCAGGGGGATGGAGATGTCGGTGCGGCTCCCGGCGCTTTGGAGACAGTGGCCGAAGAGGTCCTGCGGAATGCTCGACGGGGTGATCAGTTCGCCTTGCTCCAGGATGCAGGCACGCTCGATGAGGTTTTCCAGCTCGCGCACATTGCCGGGCCATGAGTAGCGCTGGAAGGCGTCCAGTGTCTTGGGGTGCAGCCCCTTGATGTTCTTTCCGAGCTGGCCGTTGAAGTGCTGGATGAACACCTCGGCAAAGGAGAAAATATCGCTCCTGCGCTCGCGAAGCGGCGGGATTTCGATGGGAAAGACGTTGAGCCGGTAGTAGAGGTCCTTGCGAAAGAACCCCTTTTCGCACATGTCGCGCAGGGAGTCGTTGGTGGCTGCGATGATCCGCACGTCCACCGGGATGTCCCGGTCGCTGCCCACGCGTTGGATGGTTTTGTCCTGAAGAACGCTTAAGAGCTTGACCTGCATGGAGGGCGAGATGGTCCCCACCTCGTCGAGGAACAGGGTGCCGCCCTCGGCCAGACCGAATTTTCCGATCTTGCGCTTGGCCGCGCCAGTGAAGGCGCCCTTTTCGTGGCCGAAAAGCTCGCTTTCGATGAGGGTGTCCGGGATGGCCCCGCAGTGGACGCTGACAAAAGGGGCGTCGCGCCGAACGCTGTGGGAGTGGATGAGCTTGGCGATGAGGCTTTTGCCCGTGCCTGTCTCGCCTGTGAGCAGCACCGTGGTCCTGGTCCCGGCCATCTGGCGGACCTTGGCAAAGGCTTCGCGCATGGCCGGGCTGTTGGTCCTGACCACGCGCAGGGCCTCCTCGTTCCAGAACTGATCCCTGAGGTAGTCCAGCTCGCTGGTCAGGATGAGGGTCTTGTCCAGCCGCTCGAGAACCATCTGCACCTCGGCCGGGTTGACCGGATAGGTCAGGTAGTCCGAGGCGCCTTCCTTGACCGCGTCCACGGCGCGGCGGATTTCCTCCTGATGGACGAGGATGACGATCTCCACGTCCTGGTGGCCCTGCCAGACCGCGCTGATGCCGTCTCGGTGCGAAGCGCTGCCCTCGGTCAGCAGACCGTAGTCCACGAAGAGCACATCGACCGGACGGGCGGCCAGGGCCGAGCGCAGGGCGGCCATGTCCCGGAAGGTCTCACCCTCGCCGTCGGGTGCGAGGATCGCCTCCAGAGCGTCATGGGCCGCGGTGTCCGGTGTGGCGATCATGTACTTGCGCATGGTTGCTCCTCGTGAACGCTGTAATCCCAGGAGGATCGACTGGCAAGGGGAATTGCGCCTCGGCGTACAAAGGCCCGGACGCGTCTCCCTGCGGGGGAGGGCGTCCGGGCCGGACGTGGTCAGCCTGTCGGCGCGTGGCGCCGGGGAATCAGCTCCACCGGACCAGACGGGTTTCGTACTTGGTGCCAAGTCCCGGATGCACCGGGATGACCCGTACCCCGTAGCGGCAGGTGCCCGACGATGCGGGTGTGTATTCCACCTTGAAGACCAGGGTGTTTCCTTCGGTGTGCTTGAGCTTGAGCGGTACGCAGTCTATCACTGCGTCCTCGGAGGGGTTTGCCACCAACATCTCCACCAGCATCTCCTCCTGGAGCAGCTGGCCCTTGTCCACCTTGGCGGTGATGCGCAGGGTGTTGCCGAGCATGAAGACATCGCCGTGAATACCTTCCACCCGGATCTCCTTGATGTTGACCGTGGAGAAGCGGCCGGGAATGCGCCGATGCCACGCGCCAACGTCTTTGGCCAGGGCGTGGTCGTTCTTGTTGCGTCGCGCAGCCAGGGCCAGGGCGGGCAGGTACATGCCGCTGATGTAGTCGCGGACCATGCGGTGGGTGCCGTACTGGGCCAGGGCGGTTTTCATGGATTCCTTCATCCGCCTGATCCAGGCGTGGGGCACGCCGTCGTCGCCCCGGTCGTAGAACTCGGGTACCACCTCGGTTTCCAGCACGGCGTAGAGGTTGTCCGCGTCCACGATATCCTGGTTGACCTGGGTTTCGTAGACCAGTCCCTGGCCCACGGCCCAGCCGTTGGCGGCGTTGTAGGCCTCGTCCCACCAGCCGTCGAGGATGCTGCAATTGGGCACGCCGTTGAGAGCGGCCTTCATGCCGCTGGTGCCGCTGGCTTCCATCAGCCGGGTGGGGGTGTTGAGCCACACGTCCGAGCCGGAAACCAGCAGGCGGGCCAGCCTGATGTCGTAGCTTTCGAGGAAGATGACCCGGCCAAGGAAGTCGTCCTGCTTGGCCAGACGGCAGATGAGGTTGATGAAGCTTGCGCCGATGGTGTCTGCCGGGTGCGCCTTGCCCGCGAAGATGATATTGACCGGGCGGCTGGGGTCGTTGAATATCTGCTTGATCTTGTTCAGGTTGTGGAAGAGCAGCGTGGGCCGCTTGTAGGCCGTGAAACGCCGGGCGAAGCACAGGGTCAGGTGTCCGGGGTCAAGGGTTTCGAGGAAGCTGTGCAGACGGTTGGGCGGCTCGCCCTCGCGTGCCCACTGGCTGGAGATGGAGCGGCGTATCTCCTCGTAGAGCCGGTGCTTGAGGGCGACATGGGTGTCCCACAGGCGGCGGTCGTCGATGGCGTCGATGACGTTCCAGTCAATGTCGTCCATGAGTGTCTTGTGAACCGAGATGTTGCAACTCTCCTCCATGTCGCGGCGGACCCTCTCGTCAAGCCATGTGGTAATGTGAACCCCGTTGGTGATGTGCCCCACCGGCACTTCGCCGAGCAGGAAGCCTCGCCACAGGTCCATCCACATGCGCCGCGAGACCTCGCCGTGGAGCTTGCTGACGCCGTTTCGCAGGTAGGAAAGCTGGAGGGCGAGCACAGTCATGTTCAGGTGGTCGGCCTCCTCGGCGTACATGTGCCCCAGATTCCACAGGGCGTCCCAGGGCACGTCCATCTCGGCCGCATAGCCCCGGAAATAGTTCTCCACCAGCGAGCGTTCGAATCGTTCGTTGCCCGCGGGCACCGGGGTGTGCATGGTGAAGACCGTGGAGCCGCGCACTATCTCCTTGGCCGTGGAGAAATCAACTCCCTCGAGGCGCATGAGCTGGCGCACGCGCTCGAAGAGCAGGAAGGCCGAGTGGCCCTCGTTGAGGTGGTAGATGGACGGGGCGATCTCCAGGGTCTGGAACATCCGCACTCCGCCCACGCCCAGCACGATCTCCTGCTCGATGCGTCCCTTGGACGAGGGTTCGTAGAGCTTGGCCGCGATATCGCGGTCGGTGCGCGAGTTCTCGGGCACATCGGTGTCGAGCAGATAGAGCTTGGCCCGGCCCACGCGCACCTCCCATATCTGGGCGAAGACCGTGCGGCCCGGCAGGTCCACTGTGACCATGATCCGGTCCGAGTCGCCGCGTTGCAGCGGATTGACGGGCATGGAGGCGAAGTTGTTCTCGTGATATTCGACCACCTGGTCGCCGTTGCCGTTGATGCGCTGGTGGAAGTAGCCGTTCTTGTAGAGCAGCGAAACGCCGATGAAGGGCAGGTTGAGGTCGCTGGCCGCCTTGATGTGGTCTCCGGCCAGCAGGCCGAGGCCGCCGGAGTAGATGGGTATGGACTCGTGCAGCCCGAACTCCATGGAGAAGTAGGAAATGGGATTGTTCCAGGTGATGCCGCCGTGGTCCGCCTTGCCGCTCTCGGCCATGTAGGCGTCGAAGCGGCGGAGGATTTCGGCGACGCGGGCCATGAAGGCAGCATCGTTGGCGATGGCGGCGATGCGCTCGGGGTCGATGGTGTCCAGAAACTGGACCGGGTTGTGGGCGCACTGGGCCCATCGCTGGCTGTCGATGGTCTCGAAAAGCTCCTGGGCGTCGCGGTGCCAGACCCACCAGAGATTGGCGGCCAGATCGCGCAGCCGGGCCAGGCTCGGCGGCAGGTCGGTGATCACGGAGAAGGATTTGAGCCTGGGTTGGGTGGTGTTGACGCCAGTGAAACTGAAGAGCCTGCCTGGGGCCACGGCCATGCGCTGCACGCCGGCCACCCGTTCGGTGCGGATGTCGCCCGCCATCTTGTAGGCTTCGAGATAGTGCGGGTAGAAGTTTTTCCAGGTGACTTCCTCGGCGATGCGCCGGGCTTCGCCTCGCCGGAACGCCCGCTCCTCGGACGACCAGCGGGTGAAGTCGGACAGGAGCTTGGCCAGTTTGCCCACCGCGGTGCGGTAGTTGTCCTTGAGCCGATCGAGGACCATGACTCCGGGATGGCCGCCAGGGTGGCGCTCCATGACCCACTGGCCGAATCCGGCCCTGTCGGCCGTGATGGTGGGCACGAAAAAGGCCGCGCTTTCCATGGGCGTGTAGCCCCACGGCTCGTAGAAAGAGGGGAACACGGTCAGGTCCATGCCTGCAAGGGCGTCGTAGTACTCAAGGTTGAGGATGCCGTCGTTGCCGTCGAGGTAGACCGGGATGAAGATCACGCAGCAGCGGTTTTCCGGCGCGTTGTCCAGGCCGGTCTCGCGGCATTTGACCACAATGGCGTCGCGGTCGGTGTCGCCCAGGTGGTGGGTGGCGATGCCGCCGTATTTTTCGATGCTGTAGTGCTCGTCCTTGAGCCGTCTGCGGGCCTCCTCGCTGAAGCCTGCATAGCCGCAGGTGACGAGCAGGAAGGCGACCACGGTGATGTCCGACTCGCTTCCGGCCAGCTCCTCGTCCACCTTGGCCAGGCTTTCGATGAGCAGATCGATGCCCTTGTTGTGGAATTCGTAGCGGCCGCTGGTGGCCACCAGCAGGGTTTTGTCGGGCTTGAGATCGCGCTCCAGGAAGCGGGAGGCGAGGTCCACCAGTTGGGCGCGGGCGCCGCGCCGCGCCTTTTCCACGGCAGCGGGTCTGGCGAAGCCTTCGAGGTTGAATCCGTTATAGGTGGTCACGGCAGGGTTGGTGCCCAGCAGGTTGGATGCCTCGCGCCGGGTGATGTCGGAAACGGTGGTGAAGCAGTCGGCCTCGCGTGCGCTGACGGATTCCATGGAGTGCTTGGCCAGCACCCCGATGGCCTTGGCCTCCTGGGACGGCTCGATCTCCTCAAGACGTTCGTAGATGTCCACGCCCGAGCCGGACATGGCCCGGCCGAGCATGGTGGCATGGGTGGTCAGCAGGGTGGCCACATCCGGGGCCTGCTTCTTGAGATGGAGCACCCCGGCCCCGGACATCCACTCGTGGAAGTGGGCGTAGACATCGGTTTCGTCGCCCAGCTCGTCGCTGATTTCCTTGATGATCATGGCCGAGACGGTGCTGAAGATGACCGGCTCGATATAGTCCCAGCCGCCGGTCATGGAGTCCACGCCGAAGTCGCTCCAGAGTTGGAAGAGGAGCTTGTCGTGACTCGGGAAGACCCCCTGGAATCCGGCGAGCAGAGCCCATGGGTTGCCCGGAATGTCCCAGCGGCCGACCTGGACGGGAATATTCTGCTGTGCAAGGCGTTCCAGGGCGGGCAGAAACTCCTCGGGCGGATCGCAGGGCTCGAATCCCGGGTTCCGGTCGAGCAGGGGGCCGATGGCCACATAGTGGCCGTCAAAGGCGGCCACGGCCTCTGCGGCCTTGCTGCTGATGACGGTGTGGATGCCGCCGACCTTGTTGCATACTTCCCACGATACTTCAAAGAGCCAGCTGGATTTCATCGGGCACACTCCTGGTGTCACTTGTTGCCGAGTTTGCTGTCCACGGTCAAAGTCAGGTCGTTAAGTACGTTCATGTAGGTGATGAACGCCTGATGCGGCGTTTCATAGGGGTTGAAGTATTTGTGCACGTCGCCGTCCGAGAACCATTTGGTGCACATGTAGTAGAAATGGTCGCTGGTGAGCAGCTCGCGCCATGTGGCGATGAGATCGTCGTCGCCCGTGGCCAGCACCCTGTCCTCCAGGGCGTAGGCCAGCTCCGCCGCCTGATCCTGCATGGGGTTGCCGAGCCAGGCGGTCACATCGCGCTCCAGATCGGCCCAGGAGGTGAAGTGAGGCACGTCGAGCTGGGCCATGGGGTCGTGTCTGGCCGCAGCCTCGGCCGGGGTCTCGAAGGCGAAATCCGGGTGCGCCAGCACGGCCCTGGGCAGGGCGCGGAAGAATTCGAAGATGCCGGTGTCCGCCCACTGGTGCTCGCCGATGGTCTCGTAGTCCATGAACAGGTTGAGCACCTCGCCGTTGCCGGCCACGGCATGAACCCATTCAGCGAATCTGTTCGCATCCACGGGCCATTCGCTCCAGGCCTGGTTGGAAAAGCGGAAGGCAATGTCGTCCGAGAGGCGGTAGTTCTTGAGCAGTGCCTTGAGCTTGCAGCACCCGTCGGGTTGGTAGACGTAGTTGGGGGAGCGCCACCCCAGCACATGGTCCGCACCCTCGGCCAGGACGCAACGGTAGCCCATCTTTTCTATCTCCTGGGCCAGGGCGTTGCTGTAGATCAGCTCGGTGTTGCGGAATGTCACGGGCTTGACCCCGAAGAACTCCCTGAGCACCCGCTCGTGCATCCTGACCTGGCGTCTGAATTCATCCCTTGAGAAGAGAAAGGACAGGGAGTGGTAGTGGGTCTCGCCGATGAACTCCACGCAGCCCGTGTCGGCCAGCTCGCGGAAGGATTCGAGCACCTCGGGGCAGAATTCCTGGAACTGCTCCATGGCCACGCCGGTTATGGCATAGGAAATGCGGAACGCTCCCTTGAATTCGTTGATCAGGTCGAGCATCAGCCGGTTGGCGGGCAGGTAGCACTTGTCGGCCACCTTGCGCAGGATTTCCCGGTTGGCGGCCTCGTCTCGGTAGTCGTGGCTCACGCCGATGTCGAAGAAGGAGTAGTTCTGGTTGAGCCGCATGGGCTGATGCACCTGGAAGTAGAGGCAGACGGAGATCATCGCGCACCTCCGGCGAGTTCCCGATAGACGTTGAGGACATGCTCGGCCGCGATCTCCCACTTGATCTTCTTGAGGGTCTCGGCACCTTGTGCGGCAAGCTTGGCTGCCCGCTCCTCGTTGCCGAGGATGTCGACGATCTCGGCGGCCAGGCGGTCCACGTCCCAGAAGTCCACCTTGACGGCGCTGTCGAGGATCTCGGCCACGCCAGACTGCTTGGAAACGATGGCGGGCACGTTGTAGACCATGGCCTCGAGCGGGGTGATGCCGAAGGGCTCGGACACGCTGGGCATGACATACAGATCGCTCATGGCGTAGATGCGTTCCACATCCGCCCCGCGCACGAAGCCGAGGAAGTGGAAGCGATGGGCCATGCGCAGTTCGGCCATGCGTTCCACCATGCGCGGGAACATGTCTCCTGTTCCGGCCATGACAAAGCGCACGTCCGGGTTTTGCTCCAGCACCTTTGCCGCTGCCTCCACAAAGTAATCCGGCCCCTTCTGGAAAGTGATGCGCCCAAGGAAGAGGACGATCTTTTCCTTGAGGGGTTTTGCAAGGCGCATCTGTCCGAAACGCCGCTCCTTGGACACGGCGTTGTGGACCACGGTGATCTTGGCCGGGTCGATGGAGTAGCGGTTGACGATGGTGTCCCGGGTATAGTGGCTCACGGCGATGATCCTGTCCGCGGCCTCGAATCCGGCCCGTTCGATGTCGTAGACCTTCTGGTTGACGTGATCGCCGCTGCGGTCGAACTCCAGGGCGTGGGCGTGGACCACCAGGGGCTTGCCCGAGACGCGTCTGGCCTCGATGCCCGCGGGGGCGGTCATCCAGTCGTGGGCGTGGATCACGTCGAACCGCTCCGAGGCGGCGAGATGCGCGGCCACCACGCTGTAGCGTACGATCTCGGCCATGAGGTTTTCGCCGTAGCCGCCCGCAAAGTCGTTCTCTATCTCCCCCAGAATGTCGCGGGCGGAGACGAACTCGTCGCGCTCGATGAGGCTTTTGTATTCCTTTTCGGTCAGATAGGGGCGCAATGGCGAGAGCACTTCGAGCACCTTGACCCGCTCGCGCAGGGCCAGGATCTCGGAGACGCCTATCCTGGCACGGACGCGGTTGGCGCCCAGCAGGGTCAGGTGGCCGCCGGATTCGCCGGATTCGAGCTTGGGCAGCACGAAGACGATGTCCGTGCCGAGCCCGGCAAGCCCCTTGCTCAGGCCGAGGCAGGCGGTGCCTAGGCCGCCGGAAATATATGGGGGAAATTCCCACCCGAACATGAGTACACGCATGATCAGTTCCTCAACAGCTTGTTCAGCCGGATGGCCTCGGCCACGCTCCACGCCTGGGCGATGCAGCCCCTGGGTTGGTGCGGGGGGTTGCCCGTGTAGATTTCGGGCACCGAGGCGATGCCGAAATTGTCGGGAAACTCGCGCAAGATGGGCTTGAAATAGGTGCGCAGGAATGCCTTGGCTCCGGCCTTGTCCTCGGCCTGTCGCAGCAGGGCCTCGCCGAAGTGTCCTGCCAGCCAGGGCCAGACCATGCCCTGGTGGTAGGCCGAATCCCGCGAGTCGGCGTCGCCCCGGTAAAAGGGCGAGTAGGCCGGGTTCCGGGGCGAGAGGGTGCGCAGACCGCAGGGGGTCAGCAGATGCGCCTGGACCTTGCTGATGACTGCGCGCATGTGGGCCACATCAAGCAGGCTGTGTGGCAGGGACACGGCAAATATCTGGTTGGGGCGGACGGCATGGTCCCGGCGCTCCCCGTTGACCACGTCGCAGAGGCAGCGCTCCTCGGCGCTCCAGAATCGGTCGATGAAGCTCGCTTCAAGCCGGGCTGCGGCCTCGCGGGCTCGGGATGCCAGGGCGTCGTCGCCGCCAGCCAGTTCAAGGAAGAAGCGCAGCGCGTTATACCACAGGGCGTTGATCTCGACCGGAGCCCCGTGGCGCGGCGTGACCGGCCTGCCGTAGGCCTGGGCGTCCATCCATGTGAGCTGGGTGGTCTCATTGCCGGCATACAGCAGCCCGTCGTCGGCCAGGCCGCACAGGGGCACCCGGCCGTCCAGGTGGGCGGCCACGATGCTCCGCAGGGCAGGATAGACATGCCGCATCACAAAGGCCCGGCTGCCTCCGGTCTTGAGGTATTCCTGCACGGTCCAGAAGAACCACAGGGAGGCGTCCACCGAGTTGTAGGCCAGGTGCTCGGATTTCTGGTCCAGGTAGTTGGGCAGCAGCCCGTCGCGCTCAAGTCCGGCGTAGGCGGCCAGCACCTCTTCGCCGAATTCCCTGCGCCCGGCGTGGAAGGTCAGCCCGGGCAGGGCGATCATGGTGTCGCGGCCCCACTCGCCGAACCAGTGGTAGCCCGCAATGACCGAGGCGAAGCCAGAGGCGTTGCGGACCAGGAACTGATCTCCGAAATACTTGAGCCAGTGAACGCTTCTGGAGCGGTCCCCGGACGCGGCGAAAAGCGCCTCGCGCCGGGCGGTTTCGGCCTTGCGACGGCGTTCCAGGTTTCCCAGGGGAGTTGTCGAGGCCGCAAAAATGACCGGCTTGCCCCGCGTGAGCCGCGTCTCGAACATGCCGGGGCAGAAGAGGTCCTCCTGGTAGTCGAAGCCTCGGTCACGCTCAATGAGATATTCGACGTTGCGCGTCCATTTGGGGCCGGGGAAGAACTCCGAGGCGCGGTTGGTACCCATGTGCAGGGGAGGCATGCCCTCGTAGGGCTCTATGACGCACCCGTTCTTTTTCACAAAGCACTTGGGTTGCAGGAACATGTTCTCTTTTGTCAGGGCATGGATGTCCCGGTAGGCGAGCAGGGGACGGACGCGCATAACCGGGCTGACCTTGCCCTCTAGGAGTTCATAGCACAGCAGCACGGTGTTTTCCCCGTGCAGGGTCATGACGCTCTCCCTGATGCGTACGTCGCCGATGCGGTAGGTGACGGCAGGGAAGAGCCCCTGCTCGAAGCAGTCCACGAACTGGTGTCCGGTGGGGTGGTAGACCCCTGGATGCTTGTTGGTGGCCAGCACGAATTCCCGGTCGTGGCTGACCAGCGAGGTCTCCGCCTTGGAGAGCAGGACGTAACGACCCCTCGGTTTGGCCAGCGCGGCCACGAGCAGGCCGTGGTACTTGCGCGTGTGGCAGTTGATGACCGTGCTCGACGCATACCCGCCGATACCGTTGGTATCGAGCCATTCCCGGCGCGTCGCCGTTTCGGTGTTGACGCATATGTCCCTGGAAATTCTTATCATGCTGACCGCCAGTCAGGTTTTGTGCCTTGGTTGTCCGCTGATCCCCGCGCAAAAGGCACTTGTCCCATCTTTGATTTAGATAAGAAATGGCTGCGACTGGCAAGAGAAAACGTGGAGCGCCATGGTATTTTTTCACGACCGCCTCACGGATCGGCTGATCTGATGTTGGCAGCCGGGATTGTTTTGGCTGTCGATTGGTGCCGGATAAGGCGTTTGCGACCGTTCTTTGGGGGCGCATTTGGTCGGAGAGTCTGTTTTTGTGGGCGATGGGCAGGGATAGTGGCGGATGTCGGTAGCGATTGGCGGCCGTCTTGGTCGCCGAAGCCGTTTTTCTCGGGTCAGTATATTTTTCTTCGGGAAAAGCTTGACCCAAGAACCGAGAAGGTATTCTCCACGATGAACAGGGCGTTGTCGTCGTGGCTGAAGGTGATCTCCTCGAGCTTCTTGAGCTGGACGTTGTTGACCACGGTCATGAGCACGTTTTTTTCCTCGCGGGAGTATGCTCCGAAGCCGCGCAGAAAGGTCGCGCTCTGGCGCAGGGAGTTGAGGATGTCGCGGCTGATGGCATCGGCGTGGTTGGAGATGATGAAAACCACCTTGCGCTGGTTGAACATGGACAGGGTGTTGTCCACCACCACGGCGGTGATGAAGACCAGGATGAGGGAGGCGATGATCAGGTCGAGCGGCAGCCGGAACAGGCTCAAGCTGAACAGAACCGCGTTGAAGACGAGGTAGACCTTGCCGATGCCGATGTTGAAGCGCTGGAAAAGGTAGACCGCGATAACGTCCAGCCCGCCGTTGGAACCAAGCGAGCGCAGGACCACGCCCGCGCCGAATCCGACGATGACGCCGCAGGCCACACTGGCATAGAGCTGGTTCTCCACATGGATGGGGATGGTCACCAGCTCGTAGAACAGGGTTGTGGTCACGGTGGCGTAGGCGCTGTACCAGAAAAAGCGGCGGCTGACCTTGACCCAGGCAAAGATGAAGAGTGGGATGTTGAGCAGCAGGTATATCCAGCCCGGGCTCAGGGGGCCGGTGACGTAGAAGATCAGGCTTGCCAGCCCGAAGAGTCCGCCGGGGATGAACTCGTGCGGCACGGCCAGGCTTTTCATGCCCACGGCCACGAGCAGGGTGCCCAGGGTGATGAGCAGCGCGTTCCACCACAGAGAGTAGGAGAACTCCATTCGAAACGACGGCCCCTTGCCGAGCCGTGATTTGGCCGTGTTGGACATGGTGAACATTCCGCCCTGAAACGCTGTGGTCCTGCTCGTTCGCTGCCGGTAATCGTCAAAGGGCCGATGCGACTTCATGCGGCCCCCATTGGGGCATACCTTTTTCAGGGGGGTCGATCAAGGGTGATCGTCGGGTGGGCTTCGGCGCTGTCGGGCCCGGATGCCTACGGGCAGCCTTGCTACCGCGCCGGGGTGGCGGACGATGCGTCCTGGCCGAGACCGTCCGGGGCAGGGCCGCGCAGCCGGCGTTTGAGGTGGGCAAGCCCCGGTTCGAACAGGGTGTGGACCATCAGGGCGGCGGACAGGGAGATCAGGAGGATCTCCCACCCTTCGGGCGCTTCGGCCGCGGCCTCGAACACGGCGACCGCGCTGTAGTGGAAGAGGTAGAAGGGGTAGCTCAGTTTGCCGATGAAGCGATCAAACCAGAATCGGCCAAAGCTGCGGAAGACGAAGGGCATGGCCGCCATGACCGCGGCGGGCATGAGATAGGGCTTGGCCGGTTCGGGCGTCCATCCGGCCAGGAGAAGGGTCGCGACAAGGGCGGCGAAGGCCGCGTAGTCTGTCAATTGCGGCGTGGCGGGCAGCCTCTTGCGGAGCCTGTACGCCAGGATGCCTCCCGCAAAGGTCCACAGCTCAAGGGGGAAGAACCGCTTGAAGAAAAGGACGTTTTCCGGTCCGGCCAGCGGCACGGCCAGCCGCAGGGCCAGGCTTGCGCAGGCCAGGCCGACCAGGGTGCGCGATCGCAGGCGGACCATGAGCGGCGCCATGGCATAGAACATGATTTCAAGGGACAGGGACCAGCCCTGGATGAGCGGGGCGTTTCGCCAGATGGAGTCCCGTGCCGCCGGAATGAACTGGAGCCCGCCTTCCGGGGCGTGGGAGAGACAGAAGAGCAGCTCCTGGCCCAGGATGCCCAGCGTCGTCCAGGTCATGACCAGGAAGCCCGCCGGATCGGACATCAGCCGTGAAAGCTCCGCCTTGGAGGTCATGGGGTGGATGTCAAAGGACACGAGCAGACCGACGGCCACGGCCACGGCCAGGACATAGGGCGGGTAGATGGTCAGGAACCGGGAGAGGTAGAACCGTCCGGGCGAGGCGTAGCGGGTGTCCAGGATGAGGGCCATGTAGAAGCCCGAGATGGCGAAGAAGGCGAGCACCGCTTCGTGTCCCCGGACCATGGGCAGCCCGGATACAGTGAAGTGGGAGTTGAGCACCGCGATGGCGAGCAGCAGGCGGATCAGTCCCATGGGCGTTGCCTCCCGTGATCAGGCGCCGGTTCCCCCGGCAGCCCGGAATAGCCGGGTCGCCCGCCGGAAGGCGCATGGCGCTATCCCCGAAGGCCCACGGCTTCCGGGAGCGGCCCATCTGCGCAGGCGTGGCTTACGATGTCGCTTCGGCGGCACTTGAGGGCCAGCACAGAGGTGTAGGGTTCCTCGCCGCAGAGGTAGGCGCGGAGCCTGCGCCGGGCGTCGGGGTCCATGAATTCCATCAGGGGCTGGTGGACATCGGTGATCTTGTCCAAGGCCGCGATGATCTGCATGTCCCACACGCCATGATAGCGCTCTATGTCGTCCGGTCGCAACGCTTTTCGGCAATTGGGGCAGCCGCAGGCCAGGGGGATCTCCTCCTCGATGTTGAAGAGGCCGTATTCGTCGCTGATCTCCTCGCCTTTCCAGATGTTGCGGATGGCTACCTCGAACCCGTAGCCCGTGCTCATGGTGTTGCAGTCGCAGCGGTGGTTGACGTATTTGGCGTGGTCCCAGCTGAGGATGCGTACCCCGTTCTCGTCCATGTAGGAGTATTTGCCTGCAATGGCCCTGTGGCATTCGTCCAGGGCATTGAAATCCTTGTCGGAAAGTTCGATCTCCAGACGGTCCTTGACGTAGACGATAGTTCCGCGGGGGATGTCTGCAGTGGCGAAAACGCCGTAGCCGATTTGCGCGTTGACGAAGCGGACTTCTGTGTTCGGGTGGATCACGGTATTGTCTCGTTTGATGATGCGGTTGCGGGCGGTGCACCTTGGCCGGGTTGGCGGGACGGCGTCACCAGTTGTCGTCGTCCCCGTATGACCAGTCGTCGTCAAGGGTGAAGTCGCGCACCCTGATGAGCAGTTCGTCGCCTTCTTCGGTGACGGCGCCCTGGGCCGTGACCCACTTGTCCATGTGGTCCATGAGTTTCAGGCCGTTTTTGTCGGGCTCCACGAGGAACTCCTCCTCGCCGTCCACCAGGATCATGAGCCCGGACTCGTCGTCGTCCTCCCGTTCCACGGGCAGGATCTGCCCGTAGATGGTGTCGTCGTAAAAATCTGCTGCCACGTCGATTGGTCTCCCTGTGTCGTTTACTGGGGCTGGCGTTCCGGCGCTTCAGATGTGAAATCCTTGCGATAGACCAGTCCGCCTTCTTTGGGGATGAATTGCCGGAGGAACCTGTCTTCCCTGTCGTAGCCGTTGGCTTCGTAGAAGGAGTGCGCGGCCTCAAAGGCTCGAGCGCTTTCCGTTTCGAGCAGGATGCGTCTGCCGCCCCTGGCCGCCACCTGGCGCTCCATCTCGGCGAGCATGGCCGAGCCAATGCCCTGGCGCTGGAGCCTTGGTGTCACAGATATGCCGATGAGCTCGAAGCTGTCGGGCCAGTGGGCGAGGGCGCCGTAGCAGAGAAAACCGGCCAGGGAGTCGCCGCCTGTGTCGTTGGTCCTGGCCTGGATGAAGCGGCAGGCGTCGCTCTCGCCCTGGTAGGCGCAATCCCAGACCATGCTCTCGGCGGTACTCAGTTCATCGTCGTTGAACATGCCGCAGGCGGCTGCCATGTCGAGCAGGGATTCCACATCCTCGGGGGCTACGCCGGTCAAGATGCGTACTTCGCACTCGACCGCCTGCCCGGTATCCTGATCAATGCTTTGGTTGTCCATGGTGGTCATGCCGTCCGGGCGGCGCTTGGGTTGAAAAGATCGGCGGGCGTCATCCGTCCGGCCGTGTCCGTCAGGGGCGGCATGACTATCGGTACTCCGTGGTTTCCACGGGGGTGAAACTCTCCACATGGATGGTTTCCACGTTGCCCACGCGCCGCACTGTCCCGGTGACAAAGGCCCGGGTCCGGGCCAGCGAGACCAGACCCGGAAAGTTGTCCAGGTTGGCCACTTGAACGTCCCGCTCGGCCTCGCAGGCGATGAGCACCTCGGTCACGCGGAACTGCTCGTCCCACTGCATGGGCACGATGAATCCGCTGATGGTTTCCCTGTGCGCGGATGGGGCGTCGGCGTGGCGCTGCATGATCTCCTCGGGGGCCGTGACGGACCCCGGCTCCAAAGCAGACACCGTGCCACAACATCAATATTTTGAAATTATTGATTAAAGATGCTTGCGGGAGCGGAGCGAAAGGGAACTGCGGGTTCCTGTTTGCTCTGGCGATGGCCGCTGTCACGGCATCGTGGAGGTCGAGCAGGGGGCAAGCGTGGGAAGGCTGGCTGGAAAAGTTATCTATTCCTGCGCGTTACATTTGTTCAGGAAGTATTTGTTCTTGTTTGGGCAAAAAGGGAACTTTCGGGACTTATCGAGGGGGGCGGAACTGCCGTCTGGTCAGGCCGTGGCGGTTCATGAGCTTGTTGAGCTGCCGGGTGGTGACGCCCGTGCGCCTGGCTGCTTCAGTGATTCTTCCTGCGCATTCCGCAAGCACGGCGGTCAGGTATTGCTTTTCGAACCGCTCCACCGTGATCCGCCTCGCCTCGCGCAGGGGCAGGCCGGTTCTGACCGGCGCCGTGACGACCGTGCCGGGGGGGGAGAAGAAATCGGGCGGAAAGCTCGACGGAAGCAGGATGGGCCCTGTTTCGAGGATGCAGGCGCGTTCGATGATGTTTTCCAGCTCGCGGACGTTGCCGGGCCAGGGGTAGTCCCTGAAGGCGTCGAGCACGTCGGGATGGATGCCCCGGATTTCCTTGTTAAGCAGATTGTTGAGCTGCTTGATGAACGATTCTGAAAGCTTGAGGATGTCTTCGCTGCGTTCGCGCAGGGGCGGCAGACAGACCGGGAAAACATTGAGCCGGTAGAAGAGGTCGCGCCGGAACAGCCCGTTGTCGCAGAGCGTACTTATGTCGTCGTTGGTGGCGGCGATGATGCGTACATCCACAGGGATGTCTGCCTCGCCGCCCACGCGCTGGATGACCCGCTCCTGGATGGCATTGAGCAGCTTGACCTGGGCGGATTGGCTGATGGTGCCGATCTCGTCCAGAAAGAGAGTGCCGCCGCCCGCCAGTTCGAACTTGCCCAGCTTGCGGCGCACCGCTCCGGTGAAGGCGCCCTTTTCGTGGCCGAAGAGCTCGCTCTCCACCAGGGTGTCCGGGATGGCCCCGCAGTGGACGCTGATGAAGGGCTTGTCGTTGCGGTTGCTGTGGGCGTGGATGAGCTTGGCCATCAGGCTTTTGCCGGTGCCTGTTTCGCCAGTGAGGAGCACGGTGGTCCGTGTGGCCGCCACCTGTCTGATCTTGGCGAACACCTCGCGCATGGTCCGGCTGCGGGTGTCCACGAATTCCAGCGCCTCCTCGTTCCAGAACTGGCCGCGCAGGTAGTCCAGCTCCGACTGCATGACATCGGACTGATGGACTCTGTCCATGACCAGCCCAAGCTCCTCGCAGCCCACAGGGTGGGTCAGGTAGTCGAAGGCCCCGGCCCTGACCGCGTCGATGGCCACCTGGGTGTGCGCCTCGTCGGTCATGACCACGATGGCCGCCGCCGGATAGTGCTCCCACAGCGCCTTGAGGGCGTCGGCCACCGAGTCGTTGCCCCGGAGCAGGGACTCGGCGTCCACCAGCAGGGTGTCGATATCTCCGGCGTGGTTGCGGCCCGGAAGCGCCCCCTCCCGGGCCGACGCCATCCCGTGGTCCTGGCAACGCGCCAGCCCGAGCTGTTCCGTTTGGCCACCGTCACGGGTTATGACAAGCATTTTTCGCACGACTCGTTGCACCTCGCGTCCCCACACGGCCTTATCTGCCAATGGCCGCCGGTCTGACAAGCCATAGCGGCAAACCCGACCGGGGACAACGCCAAACTCTGGACTGGCGGCGATAGCCGAAAATCGTATGGTCAGGGGTTACTTATAATTCCAAAATGACACAGATTGTTCTATGGTCGCCCCCTGTGGGATAACTTACCGTGCCCTGTGGCGGGTGCGTCGCGAGCGAGGTCCGCATGCCTGAACGGGTGCTGTTTGTTGACGATGATCCGAACATCCTCAAGACTTTCCGGGCCGGCTACAGGAAGAAATTCGACCTTGACCTGGCCGAGGGCGCGGCAGAGGCCCTGGACAAGATCAAGTCCGGCGAGAAATACGCCGTGGTGGTTTCGGACCAGAAAATGCCCGGCATGTCGGGCATGGATCTGCTCGCCGAGGTCCAGACCCTTTCCCCTGCCACGGTGCGGATCATGCTCACCGGGCATGGCGACTTCACCCTGGCCATGGACGCGGTCAACCGTGGTCAGCTCTACCGCTTCCTGCTCAAGCCCTGTCCCCTGGATGATCTGGAGCGCGCCATCAAGGCGGCGTTGCGCCAGCACCGGCTCGTGATGGCCGAAAAAGTGCTGCTCCGGCAAACTCTCAAGGGAACCGTGGAGCTGCTTACCGAAATCGTCTCCCTGGTCAATCCCGAGGCCTTTGGCCGCTCCCAGCGCATCAAGCGCCACATGGGCTATCTGGTGGAGCGGATGAACCTGAAAAACGGCTGGCTCTTCGAGATGGCCGGGATGCTCTCCCAGCTCGGCTGCATTCTGCTGCCGGACAGAACCCTGGCCAAGCTCCAGGCGGGACGGCCTCTGGAGGGCGAGGAGCTGCAGCTTTTCGCCATGCACCCCACCCTCGGGGCCGAGATGCTCAAGAAGATCCCGCGCATGGAAAAGGTCGCCGAGATCATCGCCTATCAGGAAAAGAACTACGACGGCACGGGCGTCCCCCTTGATTCCGTCAAGGGGGAAGACATCCCCCTCGGCTCCAGGATGCTCAAGCTGGTCCTTGACTACGACACGGCCATGATGCACACGGGCAAGCCCAGCGCGGCCTTTGCCGCCCTGGAGGAGCACATTGACCGCTACGATCCCGAACTGCTCTACTATCTGGAAGGGAGCCTGGGCAAGGAGGCCCGCTATTCCCTGGCGGAAATGACCATCGATGAACTATGGCCGGGCATCATTCTGGACGAGCCGGTGGTGGACGCGACCGGGCTGGTGCTTTGCCGCAAAAGTATGGAGGTGACCCGCAGCATCATCGCCAAGCTCAAGGCGTTTCAACTGCGCGGGTCCGTTCGCCAGCCCTTCAAGGTGCTGGTGCCTGAGAGGCGGGGTGGGCAATGACCAATCTCGACAACCGTGACAAGACCGGAGCAGCTGCCTGCGGGAGCCAGGGCGGACGGATATCCCTGCCCAGGCTGTTCAACTGGGGTGTGGTGGGTTTTTTCCTGTTCCAGCTCGCGGTCGGGCTGTATGTCATTTTTCACTTCATCGGCGGCGAGGCGCAAAGGCTGCAGACCGAGCGCGCCCAGTGCGAGCTTCATTTCCGCAGTCAGGCCCTTGAGGCGCACCATTCGGCCGGACTGATCCTGCTGGGCGAGTTCTCCCGGTTGCCTGTCCTGATCGAAAGGCTGGACCGTCAAATCGGGCAGGACAGGGTCAGGGGGGTCATGCACTCCCTGTTCCTGCTGGACCGCGGCGCGGTCTTCACCCTTCAGGACGCCGGGGGCGATGCGGTCTACGTCACAGACCGCCGGGCGGAGCAACTGGTGCCCCGAGGGCGGACCTTTGATGCCCTGTCGGCCGCCGCTTCCGGCGAGGTCTCCCTGGTGATGGACCGAGACGGAGGGAGCCTGTGGCGTCTTGCCATGCCCGTGCTGCGCGGGGGGGAGCCGGTTGGCCTGCTGTGCGCCTTCGTGCCCGTCGATCCCGCCCAGGCGTGGCTGTCGAGTGACGGTGCCGTTGGCGTGGCCCTTTTGCTTGACGGCGTGCCCGTCATCGTTTCGGCTTCGGTTCCCGAGCCGGTCAGCACCTATCGGCTGGATACGGCTTACCGGGGAGTTTCCCTGGAGATCGCGCTGCACGGCGGCGAGGTGGACAGGCAGACGCGGGCGCTGGCCGCAGGCATGGTCGCCACCCTGGGGGTGGGGGCGCTCCTGCTCATGCTCATTATCCATGTGGTCGGCAACAAGCTCTATATAGTGCCCACAGCCAAGCTTCGGTCCATGCACGACGAGTTGGAGAGGGAAGTGGAGAAACGCACGGCCGATCTCAAGATGCGTACCGTGCAACTCTCCATCGAAATCCGCGAACGGCGCGAGTCCGAGATCGAGGCGCGGGAGTCAGGCCAGCTGGTTTCGGCCCTGCTGGAAGGCATCGGCGCGGCCTTCTTCATTCTCAATCCGCGTACCGGGCATGTGGTCAAGTCCAACAGCGTGGTCCACGCCATGTTCGGCCTTTCGCCCTGGCAACTGGCGGACAGGCCGTGCGCCGAGGCGTTTGCCAACTCGGCGGCTCTGCTCGAGGATCTGCTCTGCCCCCGGGTCATCAGAAACAACACCTATGTGGAGGGTGTCGCCCGGCACACCAATGGTCAGTCCTTTCCGGTGGCCCGGTATCTGGTGCCCATGGAGTTGCGGGGCGAGGACCATATCGGGGTCATCGTTCTTGACATCACCGAGCGCAAGAATCTGGAGCGGCGGCTGCATATCGCCCAGAAGCTCGAATCCGTGGGCGAGCTGGCCTCCGGGGTGGCCCATGAGATCAACACCCCCATCCAGTACGTGGGCGACAGCGTCCTCTTCGTTCAGGACGCCTTTGCCGAAGTGACCAAGGTGCTGGCAGCCCAGGCCGAACTGGCCGAGGCATGCCGCGAGGCCGGATTCCGGGCCGATCTGGTCCAGCGGATCGACGCCCTTGGCCAGGAGGCGGATCTCGAATTCGTTCTCGACGAGGTACCCAAGGCGTGCGAGCGGGCCTTGGGAGGCACCGGGCGCGTGGCCACCATTGTCCGGGCCATGAAGAATTTCGCCCACCCCGGCGACGGCGAGAAAAAGGCCGTGGACATCAACGCCGCCCTGGAAAACACCATCATCGTGGCCAAGAACGAGTGGAAATACGTGGCCGAGGTGGTCACGGACTTCGATGCCCTGCCCATGGTCCAATGCCTGCCCGGCGATATCAATCAGGTGTTTCTCAACATCCTGGTCAACGCGGCCCAGGCCATCGGCGATGTGGTGGGCAATTCGGGCGACAAGGGGACCATCACCATCGCCACCCGCCGGGGCGAGGGCGAGGTGATCATCTCCATCTCCGACACCGGCACGGGCATCAGCCCCGAGATCCGAAACAAGATATTCAACCCCTTCTTCACCACCAAGGAGGTGGGCAAGGGGACCGGGCAGGGACTTGCCATCGTGCACGACATCATTGTCGAACGGCACGGCGGGGTCATCGACGTGGAATCCGAGCCGGGCAGGGGCTCGACCTTTATCATCCGTTTGCCCGCAACGGATTGAGCCCGGTGCAACAGGCAAGGAATCGAGCAATGAAACGAAACATTCTCTTTGTGGACGACGACCAGAATATTCTGGACGGTTTCAGGACACTGCTCTACGGCAGACGCAAGGAGTGGACATGCCGCTTCGCCCTCAACGCCAGGGAGGGCCTTGAACACATCGACCGTGAGCGCTTCGACGTGGTCATTGCGGACATGCGCATGCCGGGCATGGACGGCGCGGATTTTCTCAAGGAGGTGGAGCGCAGACAGCCGGGAGCCGTGCGCATGATCCTCTCGGGATATTCCGAGATGCAGGCGGTGCTCAAGTCGGTCAAGCACGCCCACCAGTTCCTAAGCAAGCCATGCAGCTCCGAGACCGTGGTGGCCACCATCCGCCGGGTCACGGACTTGCGGCACATCCTCGACAACGAGGCGGTCCGCGCCGTTGTCACCGGGCTGCAATCCCTGCCTGCCATGCCCGACCTTTACATCCAGATCGAGCGGGAGCTGAAGGAAGGCGAGCCGGATCTGCGGCGCATCGCCAAGCTGGTGGAAAAGGACGTGGGCATTTCCGCCACCCTGATGCGGGTGGTCAACTCCTCGTTTTTCGGCTTCTATGAAAAGATCACCTCCCCGGCCCACGCCGTGGCCCTGCTTGGCGTGGAGGCCCTCAAGGGCTTGGTGCTGGGCGCAAATCTGCTCACCGAGGCGGACGCCTCGGGCGTGCCCGGCTACTCCATCGGCAGACTGTGGATCCATAGCCTTCAGGCCGCCTACTGCGCCAAGGAGGTGGCCCGGCTCGAAGGAGGTGACGACGATTTTGTCGAGGCGTGCTTCATCGCCGGTATCCTGCACGACATCGGCAAGTTCGTCTTTGTCACCCAGATGTCCGAGACGTATCTGCCCGTGATCGAGCAGGCCCGCCTGGGCAAGGGCCCGGTCTTGTCCATCGAGCGGCGCGAGCTGGGGGTGAGCCACGCCGAGGTGGGGGCCTACCTCGCCGGTTTGTGGGGATTCAGGAAGGAGGTGGTGGAGGCCATCAACGAGCACCATTCGCCGGAAGTGGCGGGTCATGAGTTCTGCGTGGGGTTCGTGGTCCACGCCGCCGACTCCCTGCAGCATGAGCTGGACCAGGGCGGTGGCGCTTACGTCTTCCCCACCATTGATCTCGACTGGCTGGAGGGAGTGGGAAAGACTGACCGCTATCCGGTCTGGCGCGATGCCTGTCGCCGCCACATGGAGGGAAAATGAGCGGCGAACCCAAGGTGCTTTTCGTCGATGACGAGCAGAACATTCTCGACACCTACCGGGCCTCCCTGCGTCGCCGGTTCAAGGTGGACACGGCCCTTGGCCCTGATGAGGGATTGGAACGCTTCCGCCTCTTCGGGCCATACGCGGTGGTGGTTTCAGACCTCAAGATGCCGGGCATGGACGGCATCCGCTTCCTGCGCAAGGTCCAGGCGGTGTCGCCAGACACCGTGCGCGTGATGCTCACCGGCCATGCCGACCTCCAGGCGGCCATCGCGGCGGTCAACGACGGTGCTGTCTTCCGTTTTCTGACCAAACCCTGCTCCATGGACGAAATGATCCGTACCCTGGAGGCGGCCATACGCCAGTATTCCCTGGTCATCGCCGAGCGCGAGCTGCTGCGCGGCACCCTGCGCGGCAGCATCAAGGTCCTCACCGACATTCTCGGGCTGGTCAATCCGGCGGCCTTTGGCCGCAGCGAGAGGGTCCGCCGACTGGCAGCCTTCGTGGCCCAGCGTCTGGGCCTCAATCAGACCCTGAGCCTTGATCTGGCGGCCATGCTCTGCCAGCTCGGGAGCGTCACCCTGACCGATGCGGTGCTGGGCAAGGTCTTCCGCGGGGAGCCCCTGACCGATGACGAGCGTACGGCCTTTGAGGCCCATCCGGCCGTCACGGCCAGGATGCTGGCCCATATCCCCAGGATGGAGCGTGTTTCGGAGATCATCCTGCATCAGAACGACTCCCTGTCCGACACGCCCGCGCTGCCCGTTGAGGCGCGTATCCTCAAGGCGTGTCTCGACTATGACGCCCTGGTGGAGCAGGGCATGGACAAACGGGACGCCATTGATGCCTTGAGAGCCCGGTCCGGGGTTTACGATTCCCGTGTCCTCGGCGTGCTGGAGCTGGGCACGGCCGGGGGCGACGGCTACATCCGGCGGGAGATTCCCGTTGGGGACATGCGGCAGGGAATGATTCTCGACGAACCCCTGTGGAGCCTGGACGAGGTCCACATCATGGCCGAAGGAACGGAGATAACCGAGACGGCATTGATGCGCCTGCAAAATTTCGCCAAGGCCCAGCGTCTGCCCGAGCGGCTGCGGGTTCTGGTGCCTGTGGACGGGTGAGGGTGCGTCTTTAGATCAGCCGCGTTCGACGCGGTTGCGTCCGTTCTGCTTGGCAGCATACAGGGCGGCATCCGCGTCCTTGAGCATGGTCTCGAGGCTGGCCGAGGGCTCATCGAACACGCTTACGCCGATGCTCACTGTCACCGAGAGCGGCTTGCCGGTGCCGATGTCCATCTCGTGGGCCGCGATGGCCGAGCGCAGCCGTTCCGCCACGAGCATGGCCTGCTTGGTGTCTGCCTGGGGCAGCACTGCCGCAAACTCCTCGCCCCCGATACGGCCCAGTATGTCCACCTGACGCAGGGTGTCGGCGGCTGTGGCTGCCAAGGCCCGCAACACCGCGTCGCCCGCGTCGTGGCCGTAAGTGTCGTTGACCGCCTTGAATCGGTCGGCGTCGAACATGAGCACCGAGACCGGCTCGCCGTAGCGCCTGGCGTGTTCCACGGCCCTGGTGCCCAGTTCCATGAAGTGCCCCCGGCTGAAAAGGCCGGTGAGGCTGTCGCGAGTGGCCAGCCGCGTCAGTTCCTGCTCGGCCAGCCGCTGTTCGGTGATGTCCCTGTTGATGCCGATGATGCTCGTCACTTGGCCGTTTTTGTCCTTGCGGGCTCTGGCCGCGACCCGGATGTGGCGCAGGCCGCCGTCGGGCAGCAGGATGCGGAACTCGTGTCTCCAGTCGCCGCCCTGGCTGCGCAGCGTCGTCAGGGCGTCCTCGGCGCCGGGCAGGTCCTCCGGATGCACCCGGCTGGCCCAGGCGCGGTAGAGTCCGCTGAACTCGCCGGGCTTGATGGCGTAAATCTGTCGCATGCGGGCGTCCCAGATCAGCTCGTCGGTCAGGGGGTTCCACTCCCACACGCCCACGCCTCCGGCCTCGGAGGCCAGGGCGATGCGCCGGGCGTAGGATTCGAGTTTTTCGCGAGCCTCGATACGCCGCGTGATGTCGCGCAGGATGCCCACAGCGTGCCATTGGCCGTCCAGCTCAAAGGCGGAGACCGACCGTTCCACCGGGAAGGTGGTGCCGTCCTTGCGCACGGCGGTGAACTCCCTGACCGTGCCTACCGCCTGGCCGGAGCCGGTGCGGGCGAATCGCTGAAACGAGTGCCTGGCCGCCGCCGCGTCTGCTTCGAGAGAGACCATGGGGTGCAGCTTGCGGCCGATGGCCTCCTGCTCGGTATGACCGAAAAGCTTTGTTGCGGCCCGGTTCCAGAAGAGAATGGTGTCCTCGCCATCCACCATGATGATGGCATCGTGAGAGGCGTCGCTCATGGCGTGCAGGGTTTGCTCCCTGGTGCGCAGGGCGGACTCGGTCTCCTTGAGGGGGGTGATGTCGAGCAGGGTGCCCATGGCGCTGGCCGGGGAGCGGTCCTTTCCGATGGTGAAGGAGCCCCTGGCCAGAACATGCCCCACGCTGCCGTCCTGTCTGACGATGCGATGGGTCAGGGAGTACCCCGCACCTTCGGCCATGGCGGCGCCAAAGGCTCGCTCGGCCGACTCCCGGTCCTCTGGATGGACCAGATCCCATATGGCGTCCATGGTCGGGACATAGCTGTTCCTGTCCAGTCCGAAGATGCGGTAGGTCTCGTCTGACCATCGGACCTCCTTGGTGGTGAAATCCATCTCCCAACTGCCCAGGTGGGCCAGGGTCTGCGCCTCGGCCAGTCCCTGGCCGACGCGCTGCAGGTCGTGATCCTTGCGCAGGTTCCGGTAGGAGAGAAGCAGCCCGCCCCCATAGAGCAGGACCACCAGCCCGTACATCACAGGCAGGGAAGGCGCAATGCCCGCCGATCCCGATGCGGGCAGGGCGGCCAACTGCCATGAGCCCGAGGGAAAGGATACGGGCATGAACACGGCCCCGCTTGCCGGGGCGAAGAGCGAAGGATCGCCGAAAAAGACCTCTCCCTCCTCGCCCTTGCCGTCCACGCCCCGGATGGCCAGGTTCAGGTCGCTGTAGCCGCGCAGTCCGACGGCATCGTAGAGGCGGTCAACGTCGATGATGGCCGAGACAAGCCCCCAGAAGCGCTCCCGGTCCCCGTTGCGAATGATCACCGGGGCGCGGCCCACCAGCCCGGTGCCCCCCTGGATCAGGGCGACAGGTCCGGCCACCACCAGAGCGCCTGTTTCCTTTGCCCGCAGCGCTTGTTCCCATTGACCGGGCAGGGTTCTGTAGTCGGCTCCGAGGGCCTGGCGGTTGCCCTCCATGGGGTAGACGAAACGGATGATGAAATCCGGTGCGGCCGAGATGTTTTTGAGCAGAACGGTATCCCGCAGGGCTTCACTGGCAAAACGGCTGAAGGCGTCGTCGTCCAGGCGGGGCGTGGTGGCGATGAAGGTGGCCACGCCCTGTATGCGCAGGAGGTTGCTGATGACCTCCTTTTCGATACTGGTGCGCAGGGTGGCCAGCCGGAGGGACAGAGCAATCCGCTGGTCGTTCCTGCGCCCTTGGGTCAGCAGGCTGTGGAGCAGGACGCAGAGCAGGGCTGCGGCGGCAGAGTAGATCAGAACGCGTATCAGGAATTGCCGTTTCACGGTGAGCCATCCTCGTTCACTGGAATCGGTGGAGCGCTTTTGGCGCAAGCGTACTCACCATGCGGCATTATTCATTCGCGGGCAATGAGAATCATTGTTTCGGGCGGGGCGAGAGGCGCAGCCCGACTTTGCTTGACAAAGCGGGGGGAGTGGTTAAATTCTGCACCGGGCGTCAACTTGGCAGACCACGCACCGCAAGGCGCATCCGTTACCTGCCCCGTGAGCCGTGAGGAGCTTCGGAATACCCAGTCCATGCTGACATTCGACCTTCACTTTCATGCCAATATCCACCGCATGCCTGCCAGGAGCAAGTCCCTGAGGCTGCGTAAGATTCGGCGGCACCTTCGGCAGTGCGGCCCGGACTTTGTGGCGTCCACCGAACACTCCTACAAGAAGCCCCTTGAGGCCTACCAGCGACTGGCCGAGGCCTCGGCGGATCTGCGCACCTCGGTCATCCCGGGCGTGGAGGCCGTGTCGGCCGAGGGCATCGACATCATCTTTCTCTTCGACGACGAGGCGGGGCTGCGCCGGGGCCTTGGGGATGTTCCCACCTTTGGCTGGTCCGTGCGCGACGTGGGCCGTATCGCCGCCCACACAGGCGCCCTGACCATCGTGCCCCATCCCTTTCACCTGGGCCGCACCTCGGCGGGCAACATCCTCTCTCGCCGGGGTTATCTCCGGCTGTTGGCCGTGTCCGATTACGTGGAGATCCACAACGGCTCGGCCCTGACCTTTGACTCGCAACTCACGGGTTGCGGGGCGGGCCAGCTCTTCGGCAAGACCCAGCACAAGCTCGACCTGACCCTGGATCTGCCCATGGCCGACCGGGGCGAGGGGCTGGGCTGGGCCGTGAGCAGTGACGCCCATTATCCCGGCGAGCAGTTCATCGTCGGCTGCACCGATGAGGTCATGGCTCCCGCAGAGCCCGTGCTCGACTTCCTGCGTCGCAGAATCCGTTTCGCCCCCCATGCTCTGATTGAGCCGCCCACCGAATACTCGGTCAACAGCCTCCATCTGCTGCGCAGCCTTCAGGGGGTGCTCAAGGAGGCCATGGTCAAACAGTGCCTCAGGACTTCCGGTCGCGCCCGCGCCGCCGGGGTGGCCCTGGCCCTCTCCTGCGGAGCCTTTGCCTCCATGTGATCCCCTGGTCGCCCGAAGGCGGCCTCATCTCCTGACAGAAATTATTCCGTGCTGGGTTGTCCGCTTGCGCGGTTTCAGGTATGCGTGAGCACGGCGGGAATAGTCCGCCCCGACTGTCGAACCGATTGAAACACAGGAGTGCCGCCATGTCCCGTGCTCCCGGAATGCGCTTTTTCCTGCCGTCCCTGCTTTTGCTTCTTCTGCTGGCCGCTCCCGCCTGGGCCGCCGGGCTGCCCGAGGGGTTCTGCCATGTGGAGGAGGTCGTTCCGGGGGTGGTCCTTGATGTGCGCTATTTCACCAGCCACAACTTCCTGGGCGATCCGGTGGACGGGTACGAAGCCCCCCGAGTCATCCTGACGGTGCAGGCGGCCCGCGCCCTGGCCGGGGTGCAGGCCACCCTGGCCCGGTTCGGCCTGGGCCTCAAGGTCTTTGACGGCTACCGGCCCCAACGGGCCGTGGACCATTTCGTGCGCTGGGCCGAAGACCTCAGCGACACGCGGATGAAGGCGGAGTTCTACCCGGACGTGGACAAGGCCCATCTGTTCCGCGATGGCTACATTGCGGCCCGTTCCGGTCATTCACGCGGGTCCACCGTGGATTTGACCATTATTGACCTGGGCACGGGTGAAGCATTGGACATGGGCACGCCCTTTGACTTCTTCGGCCCACCCTCCTGGCCCGAGAGCCCGGCCATGTCCGCCCAGGTGCGGGCCAACCGCGCCTTGCTTCAGGGGATTATGGTCAGCCACGGGTTCCGCCCCCTGGCCGAGGAATGGTGGCATTTCACCCTGGAGAACGAACCCTTCCCGGACACCTGGTTCGATTTTCCGGTCCGCTGATCGGCCCGAATCCGATCCACATGAAAAATACCGGCGCACAGCCCCCTGTGCGCCGGTATTTTTCATGCGGTCAAGGGAGCTTAGGCCGGGTCCACAAGAATGACGGCCACGTCCATGACATTGGTGCGCGTGGGGCCTGTTTTGACGATGGTTCCGGTGGCGGTGAAGAAGGTGTAGGCGTCGTTGTCCGCGAGGTGGCGGAGCGCGGCGCTCAGGTTTGTGGCGTCGCAGTCGCCAAGGGTGTCGGGCAGGACCAGGGCGCCTGCCGCGTCCGTGGGGCCGTCGGTGCCGTCGGTGCCCACGCAGGCCATGCTGATGCGGCCGCTCTCCGGGCCGGATTCGTGGAGTCGGATGGCTGCGGCCAGGGCCATCTCCTGGTTGCGGCCGCCCTTGCCGTTGCCCCGGAGGGTTACGGTGGTTTCCCCCCCGGCCAGCAGGCACACCGGAGGCTTGGGGCCGTTGCCGCCGCAGATGCCCATGGCCGCGCAGATCAGATCCGAGGCCACCTGCCGCGCCTCGCCCTGCATGGCCGGCTCCATCACTAGCGGCGAATAGCCCAGCTCGCGGGCCGCCTCGGCAGCTCCGGCCAGGGCCTGGGCGTTGCCCGCGATGATCAGGTTGCGCACGCGGGCGAAGCAGGGATCGTCGCTGCCCAGCGTCTCGGGAAGGCTGCCGTTGCGCCCGGCCCGGAGCAGGGCAACCACCTCGGGAGGCACGGCCCCGCCGAGTCCGTAGCGGTCGAGGATGTCCAGGCAGTCGGCAAAGGTGGCGTCGTCAGGCGCGGTGGGACCGGAGCCGATGACATCCAACCTGTCGCCCACCAC
The DNA here is from genome assembly GCF_009729555.1 of Pseudodesulfovibrio alkaliphilus. Classification (NCBI taxonomy): domain Bacteria; kingdom Pseudomonadati; phylum Thermodesulfobacteriota; class Desulfovibrionia; order Desulfovibrionales; family Desulfovibrionaceae; genus Pseudodesulfovibrio; species Pseudodesulfovibrio alkaliphilus. The sequence continues at coordinate 438,629 of NZ_WODC01000001.1, read as the reverse complement.
GTCGGAGATGATCAGGGTCAGGACCGTGGCCGGTTCCAGGGCCTTGGCCAGATGCCCGCCCTTGAAGGCCGAGAGGTGCTTGCGGATGGCGTTGATCTCGTCGATGGTCGCCCCGCAGGCCAGCAGGCGGCTGGTGGTCTCCTGCTTGTGGGCCAGGGTCACTGGCGGCACGGGCGCGGGGGTCAGGGCGCTGGCCCCGCCCGAGACGAGGCAGAAGACCAGATCGCGCTCCGTGGCCGTGGCCGCGAGATGCAGGAGCGCCTCGGCCCCGCGTTGCCCTGCCTCGTCGGGCACGGGATGGGCGGCCTCTGTCACCCGCACGCGACCAAGGGCGCAGCCGTGGCCGTACTTGGTGACCACCAAGCCGTCGTGGAGCCAGCGGGCCAGGGCTCTCTCGCCCAAAATATCCTCCAGGGCGCGGGCCATGGCCGCGCTCGCCTTGCCCGCGCCGAGGACCAGAATGCGCTCGAAGTCGTTGAGGTCGTAGCGCTCTTTGCCCACGGTCAGGACATCCCCGTCGCGTGTCACGGCCTTGCGCATGGCTCCTTCCGGGGCCACGGCCTCAATGGCCCGGTTGACGATGGCCAGCAGGTGGTCACGCCGGGCGGCATGGACAGTGGTCATGTCCATGTCCTACCGGCCGGGGCGGCAAAGAGGTCGGGGTTGAGGCAGGTCTCGGGCCTCTGTCCGGCCAGCATGGCCAGCATGTTGCGGGCAGCCAGGGTGGCCATGTCCGTGCGCGACTCTATGGTGGCCGAGCCGATGTGCGGCAGGACCACCGCATTCTCCAGCCCGGCCAGTCCGTCGGCCATGGCCGGTTCGCGTTCGAACACGTCGAGCCCCGCGCCCGCGATGACGCCGTCCTTGAGGGCTTGCACCAGATCGTCCTCCTTGATCACCGGGCCGCGTGATGTGTTGACGAGACAGGCCGTGGGCTTCATCCGGGCAAAGGCGGCGGCGTTGAAGAGGTGCCGGGTGTCTGGCGTGAGCGGGGCGTGGATGGAGATGAAATCCGCTTCGGCCAGCAGGGTTTCAAAGGGAACCAGACGTGCGTCGAGACGGTCTTCAAGGACCGCGTTGCGCCTTCCCGAGGAGCTGGTGTAGAGCACCGGCATGTCGAAACCCCGCGACATCAGGGCCATGGCCGTGCCGATGCGGCCTGCGCCGACAATGCCCAGGGTCTTGCCGCGCACGCCCTGACCAAGGAACTGGAGCGGCCCCCAGCCCTGCCAGTCGCCGGAACGCATGACCCTGTCCGCTTCCACCACGCGCCGGGCCGCGGCAAAGAGCAGCGCCCAGGCACATTCGGCCGTGGCGTCGGTAAGCACGCCCGGGGTGTTGGAGACCGGAATGGCGCGGCGGGTTGCCTCGGCCACGTCGATGTTGTCGTAGCCCACGGCGTAGTTGGCGTACCCCTTGAGCTGTGGCGCGGCGTCGAAGAACTCGGCGTCGATCCGCTCGGTGAGCAGGCCGATGACGCCCTGGCAGTCGGCCACCGCGGCCAGCAGCTCGGCTCTCGACAGGGTGCGGTCCTCGGGGTTGACGGTCACTTCGGCCGTTTGGGCCAGCAGGTCAATGCCCGCGTCCGGGATGCGCCGGGTGACGAAGACCTTGGGTTTGCTCATGCACACCTCCTTGTCGGGTTGGCAGGCTGTTGAAAAACGGCGATCTGCCGTCGTTGCAGGCGGACTCTGACGGGGCGAATCAAACCCTCGCGCACCAGGAGTACCTCTTTGCCCTCCTGATCCGCAAGGCTCGAAGATTCGCCAAGGGCTCAAGGTCTTCGGCCTTGAACCTTTATCGCGCCTGGCATCTCCCCCCACTTCTGAACAACCTATGTGTTCACATTTGTTGTAACCAGTCAGGGCTGTGTCGATTACAGTCCCTTTTTCGGGTTGAAGTCCTGGCCTAAGGCCGCCGGGGGATCAAAGGACCAGCCCCGGGAGAAGCGCCTGAGGAAGGGGTGGCGGCGGACCAGATCCTGAATCCAGCCCACGCGCCCCATGTTCACGGCCAGCAGGGTCAGGATCATGACGGGGAACGGGGCCACCTGGAAGACAGGGGCCGGAATGGACGGGAAAATTTCCTGCAGATAGATGCCCGACACCTGGAGCGCGGCGAAGAGGACCGCGCCAAGGGCGGCGCGAACCGGATGCCAGCCCCCGAAGATGACGATGGCCAGGGCGATCCAGCCCGCGCCTTCGCAGCCCTGGGGGCGACCCCAGCCCGGCTTGACCGCCAGGGAGTAGGCGGCACCGGCCATGCCCACCAGGGCGCCGCCCGCAAGGCAGTACCACAGCCTGACCAGCCGTACCCGGATACCCCGGCCAAAGGCCGCCCGAGGGGATTCGCCCACGGCCCGCAGCCGCATACCGGCCTCGGTGCGGTACATCCACCACCAGCACAGGAAAACGGCCACGAGGCTCAGGTGGACCACTGGCGAGCGGGAGCCCAGAATGGGGCCGATGCCAACCACCTCGGCCAGCCCCGGAATGGTCCACAGCCCCAGATCGGGCCCTGGCAGGCGCGAGAAGGCGTGGCCCAGGAAATAGGCCAGATCGCGGGCCAGCAGGGTGAGGATGAAGCCCACGGCCAGTTGCGACTGGCCCATGAAGATGCCGATGATCCCCAGCAGCCCGGCGATGGCCGCGCCAACGGCCATGCCCCCGAGCATGCCCAGCCATGGGTTGTCAAAGGTCACGGCCACGGCAAAGGCGGTCATGGCGGCCAGCAGGATGGAGCCGTCGAGCGACAGGTTGATGACGCCCGCCTTTTCCGTGAGCGTCTCTCCCAGGGTGGCCAGCACCAGGGGCGCGGCGGCCATGAGTACGGCGGCCAGGGCCAGGGCCAGGGTTTCGGTCATGCCGTTTCCCTCCTTTGGCGCAGCCACAGGCGCAGGCCGTGGACGATGAAAACGGACAGGACCATGATCCCCTGGATGACGCCGCTTAGGGACGAATCAAGGCCCATTTGCAGAGGCAGCTGAATGGACCCCACATTGAGCACGGCGAAGAAGAAGCAGATGAAGGGTACCGGACCAAGCCGGAAGGAGGCCATCATGCCCACCAGCAGGGCGGTGTAGCCGTAGCTCGACGAGATGGAGGGCAGCAGCCGGTGGTAGACGCCGAGCACCTGGATGGCCCCGGCCAGTCCGGCCAGCCCGCCGCAGAGCATGAATGCCTGGAGCAGACGGCGGCGCGGTCCCAGCGCGAACAGGGTGGCTGCCTTGGGATTTTCGCCCACGGCCCTGAGCTTGAGCCCCCAGGACGAGCGGTGAAGCAGCAGTCCCACCCCGAGGATGGCGGACAGTGCCAGGGCCAGGGCGGCCCAGCTTACGCTCATGGGGCCGAGCCGGGGCAGCCACAGGGACACGTCGATGGGCGCGGTGCCGGACATGGAGGCCACGCCCGGTCGCTTCCACGGGCCGAAGATGAGCCACAGGGTCACGCCCAGGGCCACGAAGTTGAGACCCAGGCCGGAGAATATCTCGTGGACCCGGCCAAAGACGCGCAACAGTCCCGCCAGCAGGGCCCAGAGGGCACCACCCAGGACTCCCGCCCCCATGGCCAGGAGTATCTCGGGCACCCCGCCTGTGGCAAAGGGGCGCAGGGCCGCGGTACAGAAGATGGCCCCCATGACCACCTGGCCCTCCACGCCGATGTTCCAGAGCCGGGCCGTGAAGGTGACGAGCAGACCCACGGCGCACAGGGTCAGCGGCACCCAGCCCGCCAGCGCCCGGCCCAGCTTGGCCATCGAGCCGAGGCCGCCGTCCAGAAGCACGGCAATGGTCTCCAGGGGAGGGGCGCCCGAAGGCAGCGTGACCAGGACGGTCAGGCCCAGGGCCAGGAGCAGGGCCGCGCCGAGCCAGCCCGCTTCGACCAGCGCCGAAAAACGTGTCCAGGGCCGGGTCATTGTCTGTCTCCCAGGACTTCCGCGGGGCTCTTGCCTGCCATGAGCGCACCCACGACCTCGGTGCTGGCCCTGGCCCGGTCCACCACGGCGACCATGGCCCGGTCGTAGAAGACCACCACCCGGTGGCTGTGCTCCAGCACCTCGTCGAGGTCGGGCGAGAAGAAGATCAGGGTCGCCCCCGCCCGGCAGCGGCTGTTGAGATGAGTCCACACCTGTCGGGCCGATCCGGCGTCAAGGCCGCGTGTGGGATGCTCCATGAGCAGCAGGGAGGCATCGTCAGGGATGAGGGAAAGCAGAAGTCTCTGTTGGTTGCCGCCGGAAAGCTCGCTGGCCAGGGTGTCCGGGTGGGCTCGCAGGTTGAACCGTTCCACGCACTGGCTCTGGTAGAAGGCGTCCATCTCGTCCAGGCGGCCCGGAAAGGCCAGGGCGATGTGCTCCCGCAGGGTCAGGGCCGGAAACAGCGCCAGCTCCAGCCGGTCCGCAGGCACAAAGTGAACGCCTGCCCGGCGCAAGGCGGCGAAGTCGTTGTCGGCGTATGTCCGTTGGTCCAGGGTCAGAGAGCCGCCGGGCATTCGGTCCAGCCCGCACAGGCCCCGCAGGAACAGCTCCTGGCCGCTGCCGTCCAGCCCGGCCAGTCCAACACACTCGCCGGGTCTGGCAGAAAAGGACATCGGCCCCATGGAGTACTTGGGTCCGGCCATGACCACATCCTCGAGGGCCAGCCTGGGAGGCGTATCCGACTCGGCCGGTTCCGGCGCGCCCACGGCCGCGGCGTTGGCCGCCTCGCCGAACATGCGCCGCACCAGCTCCCTTTCGTCATAGGGAGGGGTCAGTGTCGCCACGAGGGCCCCCTGGCGCATGACCAGGATGGCGTCGGCCATTTCCAGGGCCTCGGAGAGTTTGTGGGTGACCAGGACGATGGTGTGGTTTTCCTCGCGGGCCAGCTTCATCAGCAGGTCGAAGAGGTCGCGCTTCTGTTCCGGGGTGATGCCCGTGGTCGGTTCGTCGAGGATCAATGCGGTGGCCCCCAGGTCAAGGAGCCGGAGCAGTTCCAGGAGCTGGCGCTCGCCCACCGTCAGGGACGAGACCGCTTCGTCGGGCAGGAAACAGGCATCGAGCCGATAGGAGAGTTCGCCGATGACATCGACGACCTGTCGTTTTGTCCGGCTTGGCGCACCCAGCTGGAAGTTCTCCCAAATGGGCATGGCCGGAAAGTCGAGAGGATCCTGGTAGAGCATGCCCACCCCGTGATCGCGGGCCAGGGCAGGCGTGAGAAAGGCCACGGTGCGGCCGCACAGGTCGATGGTGCCCGAGGTGGGGCGGGTGTGCCCGGCCAGGACACGCATCAGCGTGCTTTTGCCCGCGCCGTTTTCTCCCACCAGGGCGTAGATGCGGCCGGGTTCGAAGGTCAGGCTGACGCCGTCGTTGGCCCGAACCCGGCCGTAATGCTTGTGAATGTCCTGTAAGACGATCATCTGCTACTTGGCGCTGGACAGTCCGCTCATGCCCTCGAGCAGTTGCTCCATGTACCAGATCTGCTTGTCCGTGGCCTTTTCGCCGGGCTTGAGGAAGACGGAGCCGTCCTGGTAGTTGAGTGGTCCGGTGAACAGGTCGATCTGCCCGGAGCCCATCTGGGCCACGAACGCGTCGAGTTTGGCCTTGACCTCGGCGCTGAGTCCCTCGCCGGGCATGAAGCCAACGGGAGACTTGTCGTGGTCGTTGATGGCGTCCCAGTAGGGGGCGTCCCACTCGAAGGCGGGCTTGTAGCTGCCGTCGCGCACCTGGGTGGCCAGCCGCAGGAAGGACGGCCCCCAGTTGAAGTAGGGTACGCCAAGACAGATGGAACCCTGGCCCTCGCAGGCCTTTTCATAATCGTAGGGCAGGGCGAAGACCCTGGCACCCTGGGCGCTTTTCTGTCTGGCCACGGCCACTGCCTCGGGTGTGTCTATGCCCGAAATGATCACATCGTATCCGGTGTCGAAGAAGGAGCCTGCCACCTGGGTCGGATCGGCGGTGACGCCGGGGATGTTGAACCAGAAGCCGATCCACTTGACGTTGAAGGAGAGGTCCTTAATGTCCCGGCCGCGCACCGTGGTCCAGGCGTGGGCCGCGCCGAGGTAGGCGGCGGCCACCAGACGGCGGGTCTCCTCGTTGATCAGGGGGCCGAGAAAGCCGATCTTGCCGGTTTCGGTGGTCATGGCCGCGGCGAATCCGGCCATCATTTTGGGATATTCCATGCGGCTGAAGAGGTTGCCGAGGTTGGCCGGGGCAGACCCGGTCCAGGCGGCGTCGCCCGAGATGTGGACAAAGGTTTTGTCGGAGTGCATGGCCGCGGCTTCGAGAATGCCGTCCTTCATGTCGTCGGACCCGGCGATGATCAGGTCGGCGCCCTTTTCCACGAGATCGTCCACCACCTGGGGCACGGTCAGTCCGGGCCTGTCGGCCGGGTTGACCTTGTCGAGGTAGATCATTTTCGCGCCGGGCATGCGGGCCTCGACATACTTGCCGCCTTCGTACTGGGCCTGGCTGTATCCCTTGTCATTGTAAGGGCCGACCAGAATCAGGCCGATGGTGAACTCCTTGGCCAGAACCGGCCCCGGGGCGAGCAGCACGGCCATGGACACCACGGAAAGCGCCACGAAAAGCAGTGAGCGTAGCTTGGACATCGAATCCTCCATTTGTGGTTGCCCGCCGTCTGGGCAGGCGTCTGGCGGTTGGGTTTCCCGGCCTGTGGGCAGGCTGCGGGAAAGGCGGGGAACCTTCCTGTTTCCCGCCGCGCAAAGTGGTATTTGTGAAACACTCGGCCCGATCGTGTCAACTGAGGAATGTGGAATTGGCGTCTTCATGGCTTGACCAGTGTGCGTTCATGTTCTATGTATTCAATTGTCACGCACACGAGACGACGAACGCAGGGGCGCGGTCCCTTTCACGAGTAGCCGCGCATCTGCTCTTTTTTTTTACCTTATCATAATCAGGAAGGAAACACGCAATGGACAGAATTCCCATTTCCAAACAAGGCTTTGAAAAGATCAGACAGGAACTCGAAGAGCTTCGGGCGCAGCGGCCCGCCATCATTCAGGCCATCAAGGAGGCCCGCGAGGAGGGCGACTTGAGCGAAAACGCGGGATACGACGCCGCCCGCGAGCGCCAGGGAATGCTTGAGGCCCGCATCACCTACATCAACTCGCGCATGCCGCTTTTCGATGTTCTCGACCTCGACACCCTTGGAGGCGAGCGGGCCATATTCGGGGCCACTGTGGAGATCGAAGACATTGAGACCGAGGAAACCAAGCGGTTCACCCTGCTCGGCCCGGACGACGCTGACCACAAGAACGGCTCCATTTCCGTGCTCTCGCCCATGGGCCGCGCCCTGCTTGGCAAGGAGGCCGGCGACGAGGTCGTGGTGGACGCCCCGCGAGGCCGCATCGAGTACGAGATTCTCTCCGTCCGGTTCCTGGGATCAGCGGGGTTGAACATCAGGTAGATTTTGCACTTGGTTCCCATCTGCCTTCGGTGTACAGTGGCCCCATCGCACACAGCGGTGGGGTCACTGTACGTTTATATGTTGATGGAACCAATCGAAATATCTGTCGAGGGCGACGGGCGTACCGCCTGCTCCGGGTTTTGCGCCCGGTGCGGGAGGGCCCATTCCCTGCCCGTGGGGCCTGCCCTGGCCCAGGCCAGGGAGTTGCTGCATAGCCTGACCAGCGCCGGGCGGGTGGATATGCACGTCAATGCCGAGGCCGCGGACCCTGCCCTCTCCACCGCATCCCTCTTCGGCGAGGCCCGCGGGCACATGTTCGGTGTCCTCGTCTGCCGCGATCAACAGGGGCGCACCGGAGTTCTCAAGGCGTTCTCGGGTCAGCTCAACGGCGTGTGGCATGTGCCCGGCTGGGTGCCGCCTCTGGTGAATACCGAAGAACTGGCCGCCATGAGCTCCGGGGTGGAGCGGCTGATCAAGCGGCTTGGCCGCGACATGGAGCGTCTGCCCGAGGGCGACCCCGGACGGGCTGTCCTGGCCGCCAAACGGGCGGAGATTTCGCGGGCCCTCATGCTCGACATCCACGCCCTCTATCGCATCCCCAATTTCCGCAACGAGGCGAAACCCCTGCCCGAGATCGTGCTTGGCCAAAGCGGCATCCCCGCGGGCACGGGAGACTGCTGCGCACCCAAGCTGCTGGGCTATGCGGCCCGCCACAACCTGATCCCTCTGGGCGTTGCCGAGTTCTACTTTGGCCGCGAGAACCGCTCGGGCACCCGCAGACACGGCGGGGTCTACACCTCCTGTTCCCAGAAATGCGGCCGCATTCTCGGCCACATGCTCTGCGGGCTCGACCCGGCATGATCCGCATCCCGGAAGGACTCTCCATCCTCCACCGCGATCCGCTTTTCGTGGTGGTGGACAAGCCCGGCGGTCTGCTCTCTGTGCCCGGTCGCGGGCCGGAGAACCAGGATTGCGTGGTCAGCCGCCTCAAGGCTCTGTTCCCGGAGTGTCTCGACCAGCCTTCGGTCCACCGTCTGGATCAGGATACCTCCGGCCTCATCGTCATGGCCCTGACCGTACGGGCTCACCGCGCCCTGTCCGGGCAGTTCATGCAGCGGCTGGTGGGCAAGCGCTATGTGGCCCTGCTGGACGGGGTGGTGGCGCAGGACGCTGGCGTCATCGAACTGGCCTTCCGGCTCGACCCGGCCGACCGGCCCCGCCAGGTCTACGATCCCGAGGGCGGCAAGCCGGGTGTCACCCGCTGGCGGAAGCTCGGCGTCGAGGACGGGCGCACCCGTGTGGAGTTCATGCCTCTGACCGGCCGGACCCATCAACTCCGCCTTCATGCGGCTCACGCCAAGGGCCTCGGGGTTCCCATCGTCGGCGACCGGCTTTATGGCACGGGCACTGGGCCGGGGCAGCTCCGGCTCCACGCTTCGACCCTGCGTTTCCGCCATCCGGCCACACGCCAGCCCATGGAGTTCTCGTCGCCGCCCCCCTTCTGATCCCCCCTGATCCTTCATCCTTCCGGCGCACTCAGGTATGGCAAAGCCGTTTGTGACGTTTTTGGTAAAAATGCAAAGAGATGCCGCGGCATGACCGATCCGTGCCAGTCCTTGGGGACTGGTAGCGGTCTTGCCAGCGGTACGCAGAGGCCGGTTTCTCATTAATGTGATAATATTAAGCATTTATTTCGAAGCGTTGGAAGAAAAGTACGTTTCGTTTCACAAAAATGAAACCTGAAAGCGGCAGGAAGAGCAATTGTGATACATTTTCGTATTATTTTGTCAGAGGCCATGCTGGCTGATTTTGTTTAACTATTTGTTCTTGATGAATTTTCTCTGTTTGGCACGTTCCTTGGTAGAGGGGCGGGCAAGACAGTCGGGGCAGGCTGCCCTTTGGTCCGGCTCTGTCCGGAAACATCTTCCACTTGCCTGATAAGGAGTCATTCATGAGCGGATACCAGACACGTCAGACCGCCATCGCTGCGGTGACCAACTACAAACCCACCAATCAGCCGCTGAACTTCGCCGAGACCTCCCCGGCGCAGATATTCGGGTCCAACGTCTTCAGCGACAAGGTCATGAAGGCGATGCTTCCCAAGGACGTGTACAAGTCCCTGATGAAGACCAAGAAGGCCGGGGAGAAGATGGACCCCGCCATCGCCGGCCCGGTGGCCGCGGCCATGAAGGAATGGGCGCTCTCCAAGGGCGCCACCCACTACACCCATGTCTTCTATCCGCTGACCGGCCTGACCGCCGAGAAGCACGACGGCTTCCTGACCCCGGACGGCGAGGGCGGGGCCATCGCCGAGTTCGATCCCAAGCTGCTCATCCAGGGCGAGCCCGACGCCTCGAGCTTCCCCTCCGGCGGTCTGCGGGCCACCTTCGAGGCCCGTGGGTACACCGCCTGGGATGTGACCAACCCGGCATACATCATCGAGAATCCCAACGGCACCTTCCTGTGCATCCCCACGGCCTTCGTCTCCTGGAAGGGACACGCCCTGGACAAGAAGACCCCGCTGCTGCGCGCCAACCAGGCCATCAACAAGGCCGGACGCCGCTTCCTCTCCCTGTTTGGCAACGACAACGGCGAGATGGTCGTGTCCAATGCCGGGCCCGAGCAGGAATACTTCCTGGTGGACCGCAACTTCTACTTCGCCCGGCCCGACCTGATGGTCTGCGGCCGCACCCTGTTCGGGGCCAAGCCCTCCAAGGGCCAGGAGCTTGACGACCACTACTTCGGCGCCATCCCGCGCCGGGTGCTCTCCTTCATGCTCGAAGTGGAGCGTGAGCTGTACAAGCTGGGTGTGCCGGTCAAGACCCGCCACAACGAGGTGGCCCCCGGCCAGTTCGAGATCGCGCCCATTTACGAGCAGTCCAACCTGGCCACCGACCACAACCAGATTCTCATGACAACGCTGAAGTCCGTATCCAAGCGCTACGGCATGGCCTGTCTGCTGCACGAAAAGCCCTTTGCGGGCATCAACGGTTCAGGCAAGCACCTCAACTTCTCGCTCTCCACCCCCTCGCAGGGCTCGCTGTTCAATCCCGGCGACACCCCGCACGAGAACATGCAGTTTCTGACCATCACTGCGGCCACCATCCGTGCCGTGGAGAAGTACGGCAAACTGCTGCGGGCCGTGGTGGCCACGGCCAGCAATGACCATCGCCTGGGCGCCAACGAGGCCCCCCCGGCCATCATGTCCGTATTCCTCGGCGAGCAGCTGACCGACATCTTCGAGCAGATCGAAAAGGGCAGCCTCAAGGGATGCAAGACCAAGGACTGCCTGACCGTGGGCGTGGACACCCTGCCCCCGCTGCCCATGGACGCGGGCGACCGCAACCGAACCAGCCCCTTCGCTTTCACCGGCAACCGTTTCGAGTTTCGCGCCGTGGGTTCCAACCAATCCATCGCCGGAGCCCAGGTGGCCCTGAACACCATGCTGGCAGAATCCCTCGACTTTGTCTGCGACGAGATCGAGAAGATTACCAAGGGCGACGCCTCCAAGCTCGGTGCTGCCTGCCAGAAGGTCATCCAGGCCATCATGAAGAAGCACGGCCACATCATCTTCAACGGCGACGGCTACTCCGAGGAGTGGCAGAAGGAAGCCAAGCGGCGCGGCCTGCCCAATCTGAAGACCGCCGCCGACTGCCTGCCCTGCATCGGCGATGCCGACGTGGTCGAGATGTTCGGCAAGTACGGCGTCCTTTCCGAGGCCGAGCTGCACTCCCGGGTGGAGATCTACCACGAGCAGTACAACCAGGCCATCAAGACCGAGGCCCTGCTGGTGTGCAAGATCGCCAGGACCATCATTCTGCCCGCGGCCATCCGCTACCAGGGCGAGCTGGCCGCCACCGCCGCCAGCATGAAGGCCGCCGGCATCGAGCCGACCACGGCCATTCTCCAGGACATCACCGCCAAGCTGCGCAAGCTCCAGGCCAACACCGAAGCCCTTGAGAAGTTGATGGGGAAAGCCAGCTTCAAGTCCGTGGAAGAAGAGGCGGTCTACAAGACCAAGAAGATCCTGCCCGCCATGCTCGCCGTGCGCGAGGTGGCCGACGCCCTTGAGTGCGTGGTGGCCGACGACCTGTGGCCCCTGCCCAGCTACCAGGAGATGCTCTTCATCAAGTAGCGCCTCCCAAGCCCCCAAACACGAAAGGCCCGCCGTCATGGCGGGCCTTTTTGTTTGTGCCTGGGGAGATGGGGGGAGAGGTTAGGCGTGGGAGCCCTCTGTGCCCGGAGCGCATTCTGACGGCATCTGAACGCTGGGGAGGCATCTCGACCGCGGAGTCGAGAGTTGCGTTTCGGTTTGCTTTCCGTGCCGGGCCACGCCGTCGGGCCGGAGGTGGCCGGTGTGGACAGACAGCTCCGGCGCGGCGGCCGGGGTAGTTGCTTTGGCGTCCGCTGCCTCGCGGCGCCCCCCCTTTTTGCCGGGCAGAAACGACGAGCGCAGAAAGCTCGGGCGCAGGAAGGCCAGCGGGTTGCGCATGACCGAATCGGGCAGGATGTGGTACCAGCGGTAGCCCAGGGCGGTGAAGTAGGCGCGGGCGCAGTCGCCGTGCCCGGCCTCGCGGGCGGCCAGCAGGGCGGCATCGCGCTGGCAGCGGGAGCGGGCCAGGGGTTCGAGGATGCGCTCGGAATAGCCGAAACGCAGGAGCATGGCCTTGATCCGCTGGTATTCGCGGTAGCGGGACACCCCGTCGGCCATGGCGAAGAGACCCACCACCAGCCAGCCCGCGCCCCATCCGCCCAGGACCACGGCCCGGGCCGGGTTGGTCTGGGCCAGGTGCGTCAGGCCCAGTCCCGCTAGCGCACAGGCGAGCAGGAGCGAGGCCAGCCCGGTCATGTAGGGCCAGGGCGCGGCCCGGATGAAGCGGCCCATATGGCGGAGTCGTGCGGTCATGGTAATGCGTGAAGTTACCGCAGGTTTTCCGGCTGGTCAAACAATCCCGGTCGAAATCGGCCGGAAACCGCGACAGGGCGCGGGTTCGCGGCCCGCCCAAGGCTGTGGAGCCAGCCTTGAGAACAACGAAAAGGCCACCCCCGTCATCTCGGGGGCGGCCCTTGTTCATGATCTGGTCGTTCCAACGAGTAATCCTCTGAAAATCTCAATGCCGGGGCTGTTCAAAAATGGTGAGATGCGAAGCACGAAAAAAGGTCAGGGCCGAAGCGTACTTCAGGTACGCGAGGCCTTGACCTTTTTGAGCAACGAAGCAGATCGTTGTTTTTCAACAGCCCTACAGGTTGGCCAGCAGAATCTCGCCGAACTCCCGGCAGCCCACCTGGGTTGCGCCGGGAATCTGGGCCGCGAGGTCCACTGTCACCCTGCCGTCCTGAAGCGTTTTTTCCATGGCCGCGTGGATGAGGGATGCGGCCTCGGTCCAGCCGATATGCTCCAGGAGCATGGCCCCGGAGAGGATCAGCGAGCCGGGGTTGGCCATGTCCTTGCCCGCGATGGTCGGGGCCGTGCCGTGGGTGGGCTCGAAAAAGGCGAGGGTGTCGCCCATGTTCACGCCAGGGGCCAGCCCCAGGCCCCCCACCTGCGCCGCCAGGGCGTCGGAGATGTAGTCGCCGTTGAGGTTGGTGGTGGCGATGACCGAATACTGCTCGGGGTACATGAGCACGTTCTGGAACATGGCGTCCGCGATGCGGTCCTTGATGACCACGCCGCTGCCGTCCTCGCCCTCGCGCACGACCCTGCCAGCGTATTCCTGCTCGGCCAGCTCGTAGCCCCAGGCGCGGAAGCCGCCCTCGGTGTGCTTCATGATGTTGCCCTTGTGGACCAGCGTGACCGACGGCTTGCCGTGTTCCAGGGCGAAGTCGATGGCGCGCTTGACCAGCCGCTTGGACCCGGCCGGGGTGATGGGCTTGATGCCCACTCCGGCGCTCATGTCCACCTTTGCGCCCAGTTCGTCGGCCAGAAATTCGATGAGTTTCTTGGCCTCGGCGCTGCCGGACTGGTATTCGATGCCCGCGTAGACATCCTCGGTGTTTTCGCGGAACACGGTCATGTCCACGAGATCGGGCCGCTTGACGGGGGACTCGATTCCCTTAAAGTACTTGATGGGGCGGATGCAGGCGTAGAGGTCGAAGACTTGGCGCAGGGTGACATTGAGGCTGCGGAACCCCTTGCCCACCGGAGTCTGGAGCGGGCCTTTCATGGCCAGTTCGGCCCCGGCCAGGGCGTCCATGGTCGCCTTTGGCAGGTGCTCGCCGGTCTCGGCATAGGCGCGCTCGCCGGCCAGCAGCTCGACCCAGTTCAGGGAGTTGGCCGTGCCGTAAACCTTGGCCACGGCGGCGTCGAGTACGGGGCGTCCGGCCTTCCAGACCTCGGGGCCGATGCCGTCACCTTCGATGTAGTAGATGGTCTTTTCAGCCAAAGCGTCCTCCTTCGCGAGATGAAACAGCGGATGTTCGGTTGGGATTGAGTAAAACGGGAAGCGGACTATGACGTTTATTCGGCCGGATTGCAAGCCGCTACCCGGTCTCGCAGACGGTCACAAGAACATGAATACTGTAGATAGTCGTTTTTCAACAGCCGGTAAGGGACGAGATGCAGGCGAACATCGAAATGGTCAAGGCCCTGCTCGATCCGGGCAGGAAAGTGGTGGTGCTTACCGGGGCGGGCGTTTCGGCCGAGAGCGGGGTGCCCACCTTTCGCGGTCAGGACGGGCTGTGGAAGACCCATCGCGCCGAGGATCTGGCCCGGCCAGACGCCTTTGCGGCCCGCCCGGAGCTGGTCTGGGAATTCTACAACTGGCGGCGAACCCTGGTGGCCGGGTGCGAGCCCGGCCCCGCCCATCTGGCCCTGGCGGCCATGGAGCGGCTGATTCCGAATTTTCTTCTGATCACTCAGAACGTGGACGGGCTGCACGGTCAGGCCGGGAGTCGGAAGCTGGTGGAGATGCACGGCAGTCTGTGGCAGGTGCGCTGCACGGTCTGCACCCACGCCCGCGAGGACCGCAGTGCGCTGCCGCCCCTGCCCGAGTGTCCGGTCTGCGGGCATCTGTTGCGGCCTGGCGTGGTCTGGTTCGGGGAGCCGCTGACGCCCGGGGTGTTGCGGTTGGCAGTGGCCCAGCTTCGGGACGTGGATGTCTTTCTCTCGGTGGGCACCTCCGGCCTTGTCCAGCCTGCGGCCTCCTTTCACCAGCTGGCCAGGGATCACGGGGCCGTCACCGTGGAAATCAATGCCGAGCCCACGCCCAGCACCGGGCTGATGGATTTCGCCCTGCACGGACCGGCCGGGGTCATCCTGCCCGAGATGGTTCCCGGAACCGCTTCCTGACCCGGCTTGACTCGGACGGGCCATTGAGCGTACCCAGAAAGCCATGAACACACCCATATCGCATTCCTATTTCTGCGGACGCGGGTGGCGCAACGTCAAGCGGCCCCGGTCCTGAGCCCGCGTCCGGGCGTGCCCGCCGTCTGCCGACGGCGGCCATTCGCCGTGCGCGGTCAAGGGCCTGTGGAGCCGCCGGTTGCCGAACCGGCGGCTTTTTCGTGCCCGGCCGGCGTCATTGCCCGCCCGGGGACCATATGCAACAGTTTGGAGGAGTTTCATGCTCAAAAGGATCTTTCTGCCTCAGGACAGGATGCCCACACAGTGGTACAATCCCATGCCGGATCTGCCCACGCCCCTGGCCCCGCCGCTCAATCCCGAGACCCACAAGCCCATTACCCCGGACATGCTGGCCCCCATCTTCCCGGACTCTCTCATAGCCCAGGAGATGAGCCAGGAGCGGTTCATCGACATTCCCGAGGCGGTGCAGGATATCTACAGGCTCTGGCGGCCCTCGCCCCTGGTCCGGGCAGACAGGCTCGAGAAGGCCATCGGCGCCAAATGCCGCATCTACTACAAGGATGAGTCCGTCTCTCCTGCCGGGTCGCACAAGCCCAATACCTCGGTGCCCCAGGCGTACTACAACAAGATGGAAGGCGTGGAGCGGCTGGCCACCGAGACCGGCGCGGGCCAGTGGGGCACGGCCCTGTCCTTTGCCTGCGCCCAGTACGGGCTTGAGTGCGTGGTCTACATGGTCAAGGTCAGCTATGAGCAGAAACCCTACCGCAAGATGCTCATCAACTCCTACGGGGGCACCATCTTCGCCTCGCCCTCCGAGCAGACGCGCACCGGCCGCGAGATGCTGGCCCGCGATCCGGGCTGCAAGGGCTCGCTTGGGCTGGCCATCTCCGAGGCGGTGGAGGACGCCGCCACCCACGACAACACCAAGTACGCCCTGGGATCGGTCCTCAACCACGTCATCATCCACCAGACCATCACCGGCCTTGAGGTGCAGGCCCAGCTCGACATGATCGGCGAGAAAGCGACCCATCTGGTGGGCTGCGTGGGCGGCGGGTCCAACTTCGGCGGGCTGGTGCTGCCGTTTCTGCCCAAGAAGCTGGCGGGCGACCCGGTCCGCTTCATTCCGGTGGAGCCGCGGGCCTGTCCGACACTGACCCGTGGGGAATACCGCTACGACTACGGCGACATGGCCCGGCTGACTCCATTGGTCAAGATGCACACCCTGGGGCACGACTTCATGCCCGCGCCCATCCATGCTGGCGGCCTACGCTATCACGGCGACGCGCCCATCGTCTGCAATGTGGTGGCCGAGGGCTTGTGCGAGCCCGTGGCCTACTTCCAGACCGAGTGTTTCGAGGCGGCCCGGCTCTTCCTTGAGACCGAGGGGTTTCTGCCCGCGCCCGAGACATCCCACGCCATCAAGGGGGCCATTGAGGCGGCCAAAACGGCCGGGCCCGACGATGTCGTCGTCTTCCTCTACTCAGGCCACGGCCTGCTTGATCTCGCCTCCTACGATGCCTTCAACCATGGGCTGTTGACCAACTTCGAGCTGCCCCAGCGCGATATTGAGGAGGCGCTGAAGCGCTGCCCCGTGGTCGAGTAATCCTCCCGCTGCCCACTCAGGCCCGGCCCGGCGAAGGGGGGCCGGGCCTTTTTCTTGCCAATGGGTTGCGCCGACTGGTACCACTTGGGGGCAGAAATCAACAAGGAGACAGTTCATGCCCAATGCGACGCGTCCAATGCCCCAGCTGGCCGCCCTTGCCCTTGCCCTCGTCCTTGTGCCCGCCCTCATTATGGCCGGAGGATGCGGCTCCAAGGAAGCAGCCCCGGTGGACCCCGAAGCGGTCAGAAGCGCCCTGGTGGGCAAAAAATGGACCGTGGGGTCCCTGTCCGGCCGTTCGGTGGTGGGTAAGGAGCCGCTGACCATCGAGTTTTTCCCTGACGGCAGCGTGAGCGGCGGCGCGGGCTGCGGCACCTTCAGCGGCAGCTACGTCCTTGAGGGGAGCGTACTCCATATTGACGATCTGACCCATGATGGCACGTCCTGTGGCCCGGCCCTGGACGAGCAGGCTTTCTCCTATCTTTCCTTTCTGCGCCGCGTGAGCGGGGTCAGGCTTGCGGGCAGCGATGTGGACCTGACCATGGAGGAGTCCCTGCGCCCCGTCCGGCTTACCACCGGCTCTTCCGGGTGGCTCTGGTAGAGGGCTCCTGCGGGCGTTGCCCATGTCTATCAATGCAAAAAGGCCCCGTGCATCCTGTGATGCGCGGGGCCTTGTGCGTGGCTGGCGTCTTGTCGCGGCTATTCGGGCAGATTCTGTTTGAGCCGCAGTATCCGCTCAAAGGACTCCCTGATCCGTGCCTCGGCGATGATTCCGTCGCGGACCATGGCCGTGATCCGGCCGTGGGCGAGGCGCACCGCGTCCGGGTCGTAGGTCAGGTTGTTGCCGATGAGCAGGATGTCCGCCCCGGCCTCGATGGCCAGCCGGATGGCCGCGTCGCGGCCGTAGCGGTCGGTGATGGCCTTCATGTCCAGGTCGTCTGTGACGACCACGCCGTCGAAGCCGAGCTCCTGGCGCAGCAGGCCGGTGATGACCGGACGCGAGAGGGTGGCCGGATGGTCCTGGTCGAGCCGGGCGTTGAAAATGTGGGCGGTCATGATCATCCGGGCCGCACCCCGGTTGATCAGGATGCGGTAGGGAATGAGCTCGTCGCGGCTCCAGGTGGCGGTAACGTCGGTGACGCCCAGGTGGCTGTCCGTGCCCGCGCTGCCGTGTCCGGGGAAATGCTTGAGGCAGCCGGTCACGCCCTGGCTGGCCAGACCGGCCAGAAAGAGTCCGGCGCATTGGCCGACGCGGGCAGGGTTGGCCGAGAAGCTGCGCCCGAGCCTGCCGATGGCCGGGCTGTCGGGATCGACATCCACATCGGCCACAGGCGCGAAATCGAGGTTGAACCCCGCCCGGCGCAGGGTCCGCCCCACCTCGGCCCCGGCGGCTTCGATGGCCGCGTCGTCCAGGGTTCCCAGCTCCCTGGCCGAGGGCGATCCGGCAAAACCGCGCCCTGGCTTGAGCCGCTGCACCCGCCCGCCCTCCTGGTCCACGGCCACGAGCAGGGGGATCGCTGCGTACCCGGCCAGATCGGCCGTGAGCCGGGCCACCTGGGCCGGGGAGTCGATGTTCCGGTCCGGGCTGTTCATGGCCACGTCATAGTCGAAGAGGATGACTCCGCCCAGGTGGCGCTCGCGGATGTCGCGGACGATGGGGCTGTCCGGGGTCACGGCGAAGCCCCGGAACCCGGCCATGAGCATCTGGCCGACCATGATGTCGAGGTCGTCATCGGCGCTCGCTGGCAGGGGGGCGAGCAGGGACACGACAAGGATCAGGGCGAGGACTGGGGCGAAGGCGTTGGGGCGCATGGTGGTCTCCGGTTGCGGTTTTCCGGTTCATAGACCGCCCGGCCATGGGACGCAAGGGCGCACGCGCATTGACCCGGCCGGGATTTGCCTTACTATGCCGACATGCACAGCCACGAGATACCCCGAGGCTTTCTGGGCCGGGCCGTCAGGCCGTCTTGGACCGAACTGGCCCCCCTGGTTCTGGACGGGGAAGCGGTTGCCCTGGATCACGCCACGGCCCGGCAATGGTCCCTGGTCCTCTCCTCGCGCCACATTCCCCATCGTCAGCGGCGACTGCGGCCCGATCAGGGGCAGGGGTATTCGATCCAGGTGCAGGCGTGGTTCGCCGAGCGGGCGGCCGCCGAAATCCGCCTGTATCTTGAGGAAAACGCGCCGGGTCGGCATCCGGCATCACTGCCCGATCTGCGGCCTGTGAGCGGCCCGGAGCCCACCTTGGCGGCCATGGCCCTGCTGGTGCTCTTTTTCTGGGCATACAACCGCGCCTATCCGGGGCTTGGGGTCTACCCGGCCCTGTGGCTCGAACTGGGCAGCGCCGATGCCGGGCGCATCCTTTCGGGCCAGTGGTGGCGGCTCTTTACGGCCCTGACCCTGCACGGGGACGGAGCCCATGTGCTGGGCAACGCCGTCATCGGCGGGGTCTTTGTCTGGCTTGCCTCGCGGCGTCTGGGGGCCGGGCTTGCCTGGCTGTTGACCATGCTCTCGGGCGGCCTGGGCAATATGATAAACTCCATGGTCCTGTCCGCGCCGCACAACGCTATCGGTTTTTCCACAGCCACCTTCGGCGCTGCCGGGGTGCTGGCGGCCATCGCTCCCTTCGCCGTTGGGGGGGGGCTGCATGGTCTGGGCCTGAACGGCGAACCCCTGGCTCGCCGTGCAGCCCGTCTCCTGCGATCGGCCCTGGTGCCGGTGGCAGCCGGGCTGGGATTGCTGGCCATGCTTGGTACCGGGGAGAACACCGATCTGGGCGCACATCTGTTCGGTTTTGCGGCCGGCCTGCTTCTTGGCGGGCTGGCCGGAGTGGGCGCCAGCCGTACCGGCCTGCCCTCCCCCCTGGCGGACGGAGCCCTCTATGCTGCGGCCCTGGCTCTTCCTGCCGGGGCCTGGGCATATGCCTGGTTGGCATGAGGCAGGGGCCGTGCTAGCCTGGAGTCGTTGACGGGTCATGAACCATCGGGAGTATTTTGTGGCTGAAAATGTTATAGAAATTGATGGGCTGACCCTGCGCTTCGGCTCCGTTCCGGTGCTGGAGTATGTTTCGCTCACCGTGGAACGCGGCGATTTCTTGGCCGTGCTTGGCCCCAACGGGGGCGGAAAATCCACGCTGCTCAAGGTCATGCTTGGCCTGCTCAAGCCCGACAGCGGCACGGTGCGCGTCCTGGGCGTTCCCGCGGGGGAAGCGGGCGGAAGCATCGGGTATCTGCCGCAACATACGCATGTTTCCGGCTCTTTTCCCATCACCGTGCTCGACGCGGTGCGTATGGGCACGGTCAGCACCGGCCTTAAGCGCATCGCCGGATTCGGCGGCGGACAGGACGAGGCCCGGCAGTCCCGCCGCGCCCTGGAGCGTGTGGACATGCTCGACCACGCGCACCGCGCCCTGGCCGACCTCTCGGGAGGGCAGAAGCAGCGGGTGTTCATCGCCCGCGCCGTGGTGGACGATCCCGAACTGCTCCTGCTGGACGAGCCCACGGCCAGCGTGGATTCCAGGAGTCGCAACTCCCTTTTCCGGCTCCTTGCCGAGTTGAATCGCGACATGACCGTGGTCATGGTCAGCCACGACATCTCGTCCCTGGCCTCGGGGGTCAAGTCCGTGGCCTGCGTCAACCGCAGCCTGCATTTTCACAAGGCTCCCGAGCTGACCGGCGAGATGTTCAGGATGGGGTACGGCGGCGAGGGCGAGCTGTGCTGCCCTGTGGAGCTGGTGACCCACGGCGATGTGCCTCACCGGGTGCTGGGCCGTCACCGCGAGGGGGACGAGTCGTGATGGAAATGCTCCACTTCGAGTTCATGCGCAACGCGCTGTTGGCCGGGCTGCTGGCCAGCCTCATCTGCGGCATCATCGGCACCCTGGTGGTGGTCAACCGCATCGTCTTCATCTCCGGCGGAATCGCCCACGCCTCCTACGGCGGGGTGGGGCTGGCCTTTTTCCTGGGCCTGCCCGTGCTGCCCGTGACCACGGGCTTTACCCTATGCGCGGCACTGGTCATGGCTCTTGTCACCCTGCGCGTCCGGGAGCGGGCCGACACGGTCATCGGTGTCATCTGGGCCGCTGGCATGGCCCTTGGCATCATCCTGCTCGACCTCTCCCCCGGTTACAACGTGGACCTCATGAGCTACCTCTTTGGCTCCATCCTGGCCGTTCCGCGTTCCGACCTCTGGGTGATGGCCGGTCTGGCCTGTCTTGTGGCCGGCCTGGTCCTCGCCTTTTATCGCGGCTTCCTGGCCATGAGCTTTGACGAGGAGTTCGCCCGGGCCCGTGGTGTGCCTGTGGATGCCCTCTATTGCCTGCTCATTTCCATGGTGGCCTTAAGCGTGGTCATGGTCATCCGGGTGGTGGGGTTGATCCTGGTCATCGCGCTGCTGACCATCCCCCCTTTCATCGCCGAGCGCCGCACCCGTTCCCTGGGGGCCATGATGGTCCTTTCGGCCTTGCTCAGCGGGCTTTTCACGGTTGTCGGGCTGGCGGTCTCGTATCAGGCGGACATCACCTCGGGCGCGTCCATCATCGCCGTGGCCTCGGCCGGTTTTTTCCTCTCTCTGCTCTTGCCGCGCAAGGCGTCGTGACCCTGCCCGCCCGCGGGCAGGGGCCCTGGGTGCTCGACTCCGTCAGATCAGATTGATCCGCTTGCACTGCGACCCCTTGGGCAGGAACTGGGCCATCCGAGGAATGTCCGTGACCGGCTGGTTCAGAGCCTCGGCCAGGAACTGGGATGGCTGGCGCTCCAGGATCGGACCGGGGTGGTGGAAGGTGCGGCAGAACATCTCGCCCCAGTTGGTGGAATAGATCACCGAGACCTGCTCGATGCGCTTTTGATCCGGCGCGGCCGTGAGGTTGAAGATGAAGAAGGCGCGGTTGACGCGCTCGGGAGTCAGCCCTTCGTTGATGTCGGGCTCAAAGGTCTGCGCATAGGGGAAGAATTCGTGCATTGCGGGCATGAGCTTCTGAAGGTCGGCCAGGGAGAGGGGAGCCATGGTCCTGTCTCCCTGGAGCAGGGTTCGCGGGGTATGGAGCCGGTTGGCCAGCAGCCAGGCGAGCATGTGCGCCGGATCGTCGCCCGTGTGCAGGATATGGAGGGCGGAGGAGGGCTTTTTGGCCTCGGCCCTTGAGCCGCCCCGCGTGATCCACACGGTTTTTTTGCCCGGAGCCTTCCTGGCCGAGAAGTGGAGCAGGGCGAAGGCTCCGCCCTGAGCATCCATGAAGGGGACTCGCATGACCTTGTGCGGCTTGGGCGAGAAATTGGCCGCGATGCGCCGCCCCATGCGGGTCAGGTCTTCCGGGTTGATACGCACGTCCCGTCGGGCGCCCTCCGAGAGGCTCGCCTGGATGCGCTGGTAGGTGGAGACCATGTAGTCGCGCACGGCGTCGCCCATCTTCAGGGATTTGCCGAAGGTCCAGGAGGCTTCAGACTGGCAGCGGCGTTCGGGTTCGGAGCACTCCCGGCCGAAGAGGGTGGCCACGAGGCTTGCGTCCTCCATCCGGGCCGGGGCGCCCAGGAAGAATTCCATGTCGCGCAGGCTTGCCTTGAGCCGGAAGGATTCGGTGAGCAGGCTCGCGGCCTTGGTGTCGCCGCGATCCGTGTAGTAGGTGCGCAGGGTGCTGAAGAGCCCGGCGTAGGGATCGGTGCGTCGTATCCCCCGGCGGTTCATGAACAGGTTGCGCTTGATGCGGTCGCACAGGGGCAGGTGCGATGCGGCCGGGTCGGCGTAGGTCTCAAGCAGCCCGAGCTTGAGAACCGATTTGAAGGGGGAGTGGATCGCCTTGACCATCTGCCACAGCGATCCGCCGAAATATTCGTCCGGCGGCACGGGCGCAAGGTGGCCGAAGTCCTCGAGCCTCGGGCGGCCCATGGCCGGATAGCGTTGCGCAGCCCGCACACAGGCATCGTGGGTGGAGATGTCGGCCCCGGCCGGTGTCACCCACCATGCCAGGTGCTTGCCCGCGATGCGTACCGCCGTGCGGTAGAACTCCTCCTTGAGCAGCAGCGCCTGGGCCGAGCCCGAGCTTTCCTCGTCGCCCGACGAGAACCTGTTGTCGCGCACGTCGTCCATGCGCATGGGGAAGAAGTGCGCCTCAAGCCCGAACTCGCTCTCTGCCCACAGGCCCAGGGCGTCGAGTTTGCGGCGCAGTCCGGCCTCGATTCCGGGGTCCGCCTCTCCGTCATAACAGACCCAGCAGTCGATGTCGGATTGCGCGGTCTGGGCAACGGTGCCGAAGCTGCCCATGGCGTACACGGCAAGGATGCGCAGCCGCGCCCTGGTCCCCGAAGGGGTTGTGCCAGGGAAGAACTGACGGCACAGTTCGATGGCGGTCAGTGTGGGGGAGTAGCCCCAGATCTCGCAGGCGGGCACATTGTCGAGCCCGAAACGGGTCTCGAACAGGTCGGTTGCCAGCAGATGGGGGAGCATGTGCAGATAGGCCCGCTTTTCCGGGGCGAGACGGCCCACGGCCCGGGCCAACCGCTTGCGGTTGGCCATCTGGATGCTCCGTTCGCGCCGCATGAAGGTCAATTCTCTGGACCAGTCGTGCGAGATCGCTACGGCATTGTCCGGCTGGCTGTCCTCCCCGGCGTCGGTCGCGTTTTCAAGGTTCTGCGAAGCGAATCTGTCGGCTGCCTTGGGCAGCCGGTCGAGCCGGTTGCCCAGGAACAGGGAGTGGGGGATGTCCGATGCCTGGACCCGGCAGCCTGTCACGGTGGTGCCGGGCATGGTCGCGGAGTGCAGGGCGCATCCGTCAAGGTTCGCGGCTGTGATGACGCAGTTCGAGAACTCCAGTCCGGCCATGGCGCAGTCCGTAAATGACGCGGCTGTGAAGTCAGTGTCCTCGAATCGGCACGAACGGGCGCGTACCCCGTGCAGGGTGGAGCCGGCCAGGGCCGAGGCCGTGAACACGGTCCTGGTGAGGCGCATGTCCAGGAGCGCGGCCCCGCCGAATGCGCTGGTTTGAAACCGGCAGCCGGTGAAGGTGCAGCCCGAGATGGCTGCCCCCGTGAAATCGCAGTCCGTGAAGGTGCATTTTGTGAAGGCGGCGTCCGTTATGTCCGCGCCGGAAAAATCCGTGGCCGTGAAAGCGCATCCGGTGGCCGAGCAGCCTGAAAATACGCTGCCAGTCAACCGGGAACCGGCCACCTTGACCCGCAGAAAGGTGACGGATGTGAAGGTGGAGTCCGAGAGGTCCAGCCCGGTCAGTTCCCTGCCGTCCAGTTCCCGGCCTTGGACCCGGGAGCGGGCCAGATCCATGTCGCGGATGTTGCGCTGATCGGTCAGCATCGTGTCCAGGGTCTTTCGTCTGGGGCCGAGGAGCCGGGCCAGAAGACCCTGTTTGGGGCAAGTGGCGGGCTTGGTCTCATCGGGCTGTGTTTCTGCAGGCTGGGAAGGGTGCGAAGGACTGGCGGCTCGTCTGATGGCGCCCCCCCGCCCGGCGCTCTCCACGAAATCCGGGGCCACGGCCCTGAGCGCGGTAAGACCGTCGGCCCCGGCCCCGGCCCGCTGGTCTGCGGGCAGGGCGGCGATGTAGGCAGCGAAAGTGGTGTCGCCCAGCAGGGGCACACGGCTGTCGGCCACCCGGCGTAGGGACGGTTTCTTTTGGCGGATGGTGGCCATGAGCCGCCCTGTGGCCGGATTGTCCTGGGCGATGATGCCGTCCAGGCAGGCCCCGGCCAGGGAAACGTCGCAGCGGGTGCGGCTGCAGGACGCGAGCGTCTTGAGGAACATGTCGAGCGCGGCGCGGTTGTCCGCCTCGGTCAGGGCGGCCACGGTGCGGAGGGCAGTGGGCGTGGGCCTTGTGAGCCCGGCGGCCATGGCGCGGATCAGGCTGGCGGCCAGTTCCGGCGAATCCAGGGCAGCCATGGCAAGGCACAGACGGTCGAGGTCCGTACCCTCCGCTCCTGAGGTCAGCCGGGACTCGAGCCATTGCTCGAATCCGCGGTCAGCCAGCGCCTGACGCACCGGGAAGGCCAGGATTTCGCCCTCGCGGGCCAAGTCGGCCAGGAACGGCATCAGCCCGTCCGGCTCGGTCTCGACAAGGGGGCGGACCAGCCCCTCGAGCCAGGAGAAGAGCGGCTTGTCCGGTATGGTCCGCATGTCGCACAGCATCTCGTGAGCCAGGGCCAGCCGGGAGTAAGTCGGCAGCTGTGCGACCACTGCGGCCATTTCGTGCAGGGACACGGTCATGCCTGTGATTACCCGACCTGCCAAGAGCCTGCCGAAGCGGCCTGCAGCCAGCATGCCGGACAGGCAGGCGCGAAGAGTGGCCCCGTCGCTCGACGAACGGGCGATGCGGAAGAGGTTGAGGGCCGCGTCGGCCATCGGGCCTGCCTGGGAGGTTTTGTCCGGCCCCAGTTTAGCGACCGTAGCGGCAAATTCGGCGGCGATCCCGGCCAGATCCGGCGTGTCAGCGGGCAAGGGGGCGGCGCGGCAGAGCCGGATGGCGTCGGCGAGGCTGGCTATGTTCGCTAGGTGCTGGTTCATGGCGTTGGAGCCGGTACGGGCATAGCCACTGTGCCGCCAACAGGTGCGGAAGTCAAAGGAGTCGCGGCTTGCGGGCATTATAATCGACAGTCTTCCAGGCGGGCCCACTCCCGGCCGACTGCGGCTCCGGGCAATCTGGAGCACGCCCTGCGGGGGATGGACCGGCGAGGCGGGAAAGTCCGGGAATCAAGGCAGGATGCGGGGTAAACGGGTGTTTGAGAGCCAAAAACACTTTGACTCATGGTGGAACTTCCCCTATCGTGCCCAACTACTATTATATAGTCCAGAATTCCGGCACAAAATCAAACTCAGGAAAGGTTCAATGTATACACTGCGTACGCTCCCGGGAGACGACGTCCGCCAGATCATGTGGCGTTTCTCCGACCGTTTCGATCTTCAGATGTCCGTCCAGTCCGCCCGGGCCATCGCCCGGAGCGTGGTGGCCAGGCTGGTGGCGGACGGCGCCAGAAACACCCACGAGTGGACCGACCAGAAGAACGAGCTGCTCACCGCCTTCGACCAGTCGGGGCTGACCGCGCTGTTCATGGACCCCCATCAGGGCGGCTTCATCGAAGGGCCGAAGAATCTGGCCCTGTCACTGGTCGCCTTCGAGTTGTCCTGGGTGGACGCGGGCGCGGCCACCTGCTCCCTGGCCTCCAACCTGGCCCTGGCCCCCATCCACGAGAAGGGCACGCCAGAGCAGCGCGATTTCTACATGGCCAAATGTGTGCCGCCGCAGCCGGGCGAGGACCGCGAGATCTGGCGCGGGGCGTTTGCCCTGACCGAACCGCTGCCTTATGTGGGCGTTGACACCGGGGTACTCTGCGGCAAAGCCACCGTGGCCGAGTGGCGGGACGGCCAGGAGCCGGTCCTCCAGATCGACAAGCGGGGCCGGTTCATCACCAACATGGACTTCGCCAATTTCGTCACCGCGGCCGTTGAGTCGGCCGACGAGCGCATCAAGGGCTCGTTCATGGTCATTCTCGAGGACTCGGACGAAGGGCTCTTCGACCGGGGTGCGCCCACCCTCAAGATGGTCCACCAGCTTTCCTCCACCCGCGATCCCGTGCTCAACCTCAAGGTTCCGGCCAGCCGCATCATCGGCGGCTACGACGTGGTGGACGGCGTCATCGTGCCCAAATACAACCACTCCGAGATCATCGGCGCAGTCTTTCACCGCACCCGCATCCCGGTGGGCCTGATGTCCTCGGCCAAGCTGCTCTCGGCCGTGGAGCCGGTCATCCGCTACCACCGCAACCGTTTTCGGGGCGGCGATTCCTGCAAGGAAGGCTCGCCCCGTTTCGACAAGGGCATCCAGATCAACGAGGACGCCCTGCAACGGCTCATTGATGTATGGGCCTCGGGCGAGGCGGGGTGTTCCCTGGCCTTTGCGGCTTCCAGGCTGGCCGATGCCTTTGATCCCATTGAAAAGGCCAAGGAGGCCCATTTCGAGGCCCAGGGCGTGACCAGCCCGCGCAAGCAGATGGCCGTCCTGCGTACCATGCACGATCAGGTCAAAGAGTTCATCGACCTCGAATACGCCCCGGCCGCCGAGCGCGATCAGGCCCGTCTCGACGCCCTCAGGGCGGACACCCTGGTCCAGTACGCCTATATGGAGGCCCTGGCCGGGGTGCTCAATCCCGGAGTCAAGCTCTGGAACACCGGAGTCGGCGCCACCATGATGCGCGAGGCCGTGGCCATGGTCGGCGGCTACGGGATCACCGAGGATTGCCCCGGTTTCCTGATGCAGAAATGGGCCGACACCCAGCTTGAGGCCACCTACGAAGGCCCCGAGGCCGTGCAGCGGCGTCATCTGACCATGACCATGACCAGCGAGGTCTTCCAGGCGACCATGAGCGCCTGGGTGCGCCAGATGCAGCGGGCGGGTCGCGACGTTCCCGGCCTGGGCGGCTTTGTCCTGGCTTCGGCCATGGAGCTTTGGCAGTGGACCCTGAATCATCTGCAAAACGCCACCGACGATGACGGCCGCAAGCTTTTCCACAGCAAGCGCCAAGGCGTGACCTTCCCCATGGCCGACGCCCTGGGTTGGCTGCTTGGCCCCTACTTCCTGGCCTGCGACGTCATGGAACTCATTGAGAAGGGACCCATGAGCCCCACCTTGGCCGACGGTATTGACGATCTGACCGGATTCTATAAAGATCTTTGCCATGTCCAGGCCGCCCGTGCCGCTGGCGAGGTGGCCCGCATCTGCACCGAGCTGGTCTACGGCTTCAACGAATGCAAGTGCAACGCCCCGGACAGTCTGCCCGGCGACCACGGCGACTGCTGCCGCGACGAACTGCCCGGATTCCGCGCCCTCAAGGCCAGGATCGACATGTGCATGGCCGGGTCGCGCAAGGCCAGGGATCGGGCGGGCAACGCCCTCACCGAGGTCATGATTCCCGAGGCGCTGGATTATCCCATAGGGTAACGACAATGCGGGAGGGTAGCGTAACACAGCGCTTCCCTCCCGTTCTTTTCTTGATCAATGTGACCAGAACCGAAACGCCGCAGCGCATACCATATAGCCTTTGAGGGTCCGGGGAACCTTTGCCAACAGGTTTCCTGGCCGCCGGAGGCAACACCGGAGTCACCATCGGAGGCACCATGAGCGATTCCCCGGACACCCCTGAGATTCCCCGCGCCGAGATGGAGGCGGACATCGTCTGCGTGGGCTTCGGCCCGGCCGCGGGCGGGTTCCTGACCACCCTGACGCGTGGGTTGATGAACGAGGACGGCACCCCGGCCGTGGAGAGCGCGGCCATGCCCGGCATGCCACCGCAGGTCATCTGCTACGAACGCGCCGACGACATCGGGTTCGGCGTGTCCGGTGTGGTCACCAAGGGGCGCGCCATCAGGGCATCGTTTCCCGATATTGACCTGACCCAGATTCCCATGGCCCACGAGGTCGTGGAGGAGAAAGTGGTCTATCTGGGCGATCCCGTGGGTGCCAGCCGCAGGCCGACGGCCTTCCGGCTGGCGGACAAGGCCCTGTCCCGCTGGATGGAGGACGAGGCCTTCGAGTTGCCATATGTGCCGCCGTTTCTTAAGAAGCATCCGGGCATGATTTTTTCCATAGGCCAATTCAACCAGTGGGTCGGGGCGAACCTGATGGGCACGGGCCTGGCCCAGATCTGGCCGGGCAGCCCGGTGGCCGCACCCCTTGTGGAGGGCCGGGCGGTCCGGGGCGTACGCATGGTCGATCAGGGCGTGGGCAAGGACGGCGCACTCACCCCCGGCTCCATGCCCGGCATGGACATGAAGGCCGCCCTGACCGTGGTGGCCGACGGCCCTGTGGGGCCGGTAGGTCGCCACCTGGACCGCGAGCTGGGCCTGCCGGAAGGCAATCATCAGCGCGAATGGGCCATCGGCATGAAGTGCGTGGTGGACCTGCCCGAGGGGTGCGACTGGCAGCCCGGCACCGTGCTGCACACCATCGGCTACCCCGAGCCGGAAATATTCGGCTTCCTCTATGTCTATCCGGGCAATGTGGCCTCGTTGGGCATCTTCGTTCCTTCCTGGTTCGACAATCCGGTCCGCACCGCCTACCGCTACATGCAGCACTGGATGCTCCACCCCTATTTGTGGAAGCGGCTTCAGGGTGGCGCTTTGCGTTCCTGGGGCGCAAAATCGTTGCAGGAGTCGGGGCGGCGCGGCGAACCTGTCCTTTGCGGCGACGGGTTTGCGCGTATCGGCGAGGGCTCCGGCTCCACCAACGTGCTCACCGGCTCGGGCGTGGACGAGGCATGGGCCACGGGCGTCATGCTCGGCGAGGCCGTGCTGGAGCTGATGAAGGCGGGCAAGCCTTTCACTCGGGAGAATCTCGAAGCCAGCTATGTCTCCAGACGCCGCGCCTCCTGGGTCGAGGCCGAGGCCAGGGTGGCCGAAAAATCGCGTGACGGGTTTGTCTCGTCCGTGGTCAAAGGATTCATCGGCATGGGACTCAGCGGCCTTACCGGCGGATTGCTGAACATGCCCGGCGCTCCGCGCAAGCCCCAGGACCGCATCCCGACCATCGAGGATTACTACGAGGGCTACATCGCCCATGGCGAGATAGGCGAGATCAGGGCCGAGTGCGCCCGCCAGGGCAAGTCGCTGCACGATGCCCTCATGGACCGCGTGGGCTGGCCGCAGATACCCCTGGACGGCACCCTGCTCGTCTCTCATCAGGATGCGCTGCTCCTGGGCGGCAAGGTCCAGGCCGCGCCCGGCTACGCCGACCATGTCCGCTTTGCCGATCCCTACACCTGCGAGGCGTGCCGCGAGCGGGTCTGTATCGAGGCGTGCTCGGGACAGGCCATTTCCGTCAATCCCGAGGGGGGCGTCCCGCTTTTTGACCGCGAGAAATGTGTCCATTGCGGAGCATGTATCTGGAATTGCAGCAAGTCTGACCCCAAGGACAAGGAGCGTACCAACGTCCGCTTCCTGGCCGGTTCGGGCGGGCTGCATTCCGTGGAGAATTAGGCTATACGCACGGGGTGCGCCAATGCACACCGCTTTTGAACCATTTCGGATGGTCCTGTCGTGCAGCCTGGCTGTGACCGGGTTGTGGAATCATTCCAAGGAGTAACTGATGAGCGAATTGCATATCGTGGTCTGCGGAAGCATCGTGCCCGACCCGCTTCAGACACTGGCCCCGACCGAGGGCCCTTCCGGCTGGGCGCTCAAGAACGAGATGATGCTTCCAGCCGTGCTTGATCCCTGGGCCGGGCATGCCCTTTTTGAGGCTGCAGCCCTGGCCAAGGCCAACCCCGGCAGTCGCGTCTGGCTGGTGAGCCTGGCGCCCAAGGCCAAGTTGCAGCAGGTGATGATGTCCGTGAGTCAGAAGGCTCCCTTTGAACTGGTGGTGGCCGACGGCCCGGCCTCGGGCTTCACCGACAGCTTCGAGACCGCCAGGGTGCTGGCCGAATCCATCAAGGGCATCGCCGGACTGGACACCGGCAAGCTGCTGCTTTTCGGCGGCTGGCAGTCCGCCTCGCGGGGGTCCGGCGCTGTCATGCAGATGGTGGGCGAGATCCTCGGCGTCACCGAGCAGTTTCAGGGTGTGGACAAGCTTGCGGTGCGCGACGACGGGTCCATGGAGGTCAAGGAACGCATCGAAGGCGGCGCGTATCAGATCTCGGTGGTATCCGGCGCTCCGGCGGTGTTCGGTTGGGCCACGGGCGAGCTGCCCGAGCCGCCCAACAATCCGCAGACAGGTATGCAAAACATGCAAAAGAACATGCCCGCCCTGATGCAGGCCAAGCCCGCCGATCTTTCCGGCTCAGGGCTGAGGCTCTCGGAAGTGGCTGTGCCCCAGCAGCGCCGCGAGACCCGTGTGGTCAAGGACGTGCCGGTGGACGACATGGCCCGCGAAATCGTCGAATGGCTCAAGGCATAGGGGGAGTATCCGATATGAATACCGTTCTTTTTCTTGCACACACCGAATGCGACGGCACTCTGCACAAGTCCGCCCTTGAGGCGCTCACGGCTGCCACGGCGCTGGCCGGGGGGCTTGGGCACACGTTGGTCGTGGGCATCATCGGCGCGGAGGTGACTGCCGCGGCAGACTCCGTGGCGCAATGCGGCGCCAGGATATACGGCGTGTCTGGCCCCGCCTTTGCTGACGGGCGTTACGCCTCTGATCTGGCCGCTGCCGAGGCCGTGGCCAAGGCATGCGATGCGCAAATCGTCGTGGCTCCGGCCACCTCGCGCTTCAGCCGCGCCCTGCCCGGACTGGCCGTGCGCCTGGGCGGCCGGGTGGACACGCATCTCTCGGGGCTCGAAGCGGCAGACGGACAGCCCGTGGCCCGGCGCTGGTTCTACCGTCAGCGCATGGAGGGCACCCTGACCCGCAGCGAGCGGCCCTGGGTGCTGACCCTCGATTCCGGCTGCGCCGAGCCCTTCTCCGGCGCGGGCAAGGCCGAGGTGGAGGCGCTGGCCGTGGATGTGGCGACACGTACCACCGTGTCCGGCCTGGAATGCCCTTCGGCCGACCAGCAGACCATCCGGCCCGATGCCAGGGTGCTCCTGGTGGCCGGGGCGGGCTGGACCAAGAAGCAAGCCGACGGCGCGGTCCATGTGGATGCCGCCGAGGAGACCATTCTGACCTTTCTGAACGCCACCAAGAGTTCCCTCGGCTCTTCCAAGTCCCTGGTGGACATCTCTGGCGAGGGGCATGCGGTGATTTCGTTCCTGACGCACATGCACCAGGTGGGGCAGACCGGCTCTTCGCCCCGCCACGCCAAGGGGCTGGCCACCTGCTGCCATGGCGAGGAGCCGCATGTGGTCGGCTGGCGGTTCATCGGCGAGCGCCGGGCCATCAACACCGATGCCGGGTGCGGCTGGGCCCAGGGCAAATGCGACGTACTCTATGTGGGCGACGCCTTTGCCGTCATGAAAAAGGTCAACGAACTCCTCGGCTGATTGGTCGGGAGACTCGGAAATGCAGGGCCGCTCCGGTGACGGGGCGGCCCTTTTTGCGTGGCCCGTGCGAGGTTGCCGCAGGGACTGGCGGTCAGGGATGGGCGCTCAGAGGCGGGTGTGGCGGGCCACACAGCCGAGCAGGGTTTCCTTGCGCACGGGTTTTGCCAGGAAGTCCGTGCAGCCGGCGTCCAGGCACCGGGTCTGGTGCTCGGGAAAGGCATCGGCCGTAACGGCCACAATGGGGGTGGGCGCAATGCCCCTTTCGGTCTCCATGGCGCGGATGCGGCGGGTGGCCTCGTAGCCGTCCATGTCGGGCATTCGGATGTCCATGAGGATCAGGGCGTAGCATCCCGAGGCAAATCGGGCCACGGCCTCGTGTCCGTCTGCGGCAAAATCGAGCCGCCAGGGTGTTCCCCGGAAGTAGAGGGCGATGAGGGCGCGGTTGGTGTCCGAGTCGTCGGCCACCAGGATGACGCCAGTATCCTGGCCGGAAGGCGTTCCGGCTTCGCTTTCGGTGTCCATGGCCGTTTCGCTTTGCCTGGGGTTTTCTGATGCTTTCACGTTAGCAAAGCCTCCGCTTGTGCGCCACCACTAATGCTGCGGGTGCGCAAATGGGGCAACGGCCCGGCGGGCGCGACACCGGGAGGGGCGGAAACGGGCCGTCCGGGGCCATCAGGGAATCAGGGGAAAAAGCGTTGTGGCTCGTGCTTTCGGAAACCTCATACCGTCGCCTACGGGCCGTCGCGCAAGGTTCCGCGTGTTTGTTGCTGAGCATCCTTTCTCATGGTAATTGGATTTTCGATAGTCGTCTATTAAATCAAAAATTTGAAAATCCAATATGCTTTGGAGGCAACATGTCACTGCCAAAACCAGAAGGTAGACAAAAAGAGGTTGTCTACTTGCCAGCCAAAGGTCATTTCGCAATTTTAGGGACTGCTGGTAGCGGTAAAACTACGATGGCGATTTTGCGCGCCTTATTCTTGTCTGACCCCAATACTGATCATTGTGGGAATACCCTGTTGGTAACATTCAATGTTACGCTAGTAACCTATTTGAAGTCCTTACTTGTTGGTATTCCAAATGATATCATTGTAGAAAATTATCATAAGGTTGCTCGAGGATATCTCAATTCACGCGGCAAAATGCGATATGGAGCTATTGCAAGCAACGATTTAAGGGAGAGGATTCTCAACCAAGTCATTTCGGACAAAAGGGCTGAGCATGGAAATCTTCCGCTTTTGAATCGGTCCGCCGATTTTTTTGTCGAAGAAGTTAAGTGGATAAGTCAACACGGTCTTCGGACATTACAAGACTATGTTGCCGCCGAAAGGCAAGGTCGGGGGCATTTCCGTATGAGAAGAGCCCAGCGCCCGTTAATGTTTGAAGTGTACGAAGAGTATGTAAGCAGAAGGCGTGACCATGATAAGGATTACGATTGGGATGATCTATCATGCTCTGTTTCGGATGAACTAGACAATGATTATTCTCCTCGTCTGTATAAACATATCGTGATTGATGAGGGGCAGGATTTGTCGCCAGAAATGATTCGTTCTTTAGTTAAAATGGTTCCTGATGATGGTACGATCACTTTTTTTGGCGATGTCGCTCAACAAATTTATGGGAACAGGATGAGTTGGCGAAGTGCAGGCTTGGAAATCGCGAAAGTCTGGGAATTCGAAGAAAACTACCGAAATTCAAAGCAGATAGCTCGGCTGGCATTGGAAGTGTCGAGAATGCCGTTTTTTGAAGGCGTGCCCGACATTGTTGAGCCGAAGACGCCTGCTGCAGATGGTCCACTCCCAACTTTGGTTCGGTGTTCTGATTTAAATAGAGCTGCGAAATTGGCTACCGACCTAGGGGCGAGGCTGGCCCAAACGCAAAGTGTTGCAATTCTCTACAGAACGAGAAGTGTTGAACGTATTTTGGAACCTCTGCTGCCGGCGGGGAGTACGCGATTGCGGCGAGATATGAATGAGTGGATTGATGGACCAGGAATTCGCTATGGAACGTTTCATTCGAGCAAGGGGCTTGAGTTTGATACAGTCATCATGCCTTTCTGCACACTTGAGGATTTACCGAACTCAGAGTCGGTATCTCTATTCGGTGAAGAAGAGGCTATGGCGATTGATGGACGATTATTTTATGTCGGAGTAACTCGTGCAAAGCGGGTGTTGTTGGCTATATATTATGATGAGCTAACCCCATTGATGCCTGAAAATAAAGGTTTATATGGAGTGTTTGATGATGAGTAGTTTGGTCAAGGACAAGGTGCAAGAGCTAGGGATTAGCCGTTTGTGCCATTTTACACCGTCAAGAAATCTTCCGTATATGCTAGAAGGAAGGGCTGGGGTGCTGCCAACAAAGTTGTTGGCTGGTGATGTTAGAAAGGTTTATAATCCTACGGACTTAGATCGACTCGACGGGCATCCAGAATCGATTTGCTGTTCAATAGAATATCCGAATGCGTGGTATCTCTCAAAAGCCAAAGGGAAAGAAAAGTTGTTTTCAGATTGGCTGGTCCTCCTAATTTCTCCGCATTATCTGTGGCAGGAAGGGACACTTTTTTGTCCTCGAAATGCTGCAACACAGTATGGACGATTGTTGAGAGAAGGCGTTGACGGCTTTTCGTGGTTGTATGAAGATGTCGTGGTGGGATCCTATGGAAAAAATTTCGTCCGAGGTGCAACTCGGATAAGTGCATGCCCAACAGACGAACAGGCAGAAGTCCTCGTCAAAGGCAAGATTCCATTAGAGGATATTCAGGGGATTTGCGTAGTGAATGAAACGCAAGCTAAAAACGAATTAGCAAGAATTCGAATAAACCAACAAGTTTTGGATGTACCTTTCTACGTAGCTCCTGATTTGTTTGATAAATACGAGTTGAGTAGGATGATTCAAGCAGGCGAGAGACCTCGAGAAATCCTATTTGGAGAATGAGATGAGCAATACCCTCACAATAGATATAAATTCTAAATCATGCGGATCATTTCTTGGGGCGGCGATAGGGGATTCCCTTGGATGGCCTTACGAGTTGCGTGCTGGAACTGTTCAGGTTTCGTATACTGGCAAAGACGCTTTTCCCGATTGGTCTAGAAGAACTGGTGGTAGGTTCTACAATCATGAAGAAGTTATTGGCGCTGGGGACTATAGTGATGACACTCAACTGATTTTAGCAACTGCCAGAAGTCTTCAGTATGGTAAAAAATGGTTTGATGCATTTTCATTAGTTGAACTTCCATTTTGGACCAAGTATGAGCGCGGTGGTGGAGGGGCAACCAAGCGAGCAGCTAAGCTTTGGCTGGAAGGAAGACAGCCTTGGCAAGCGGCGGATAAACAGCGGCATCAATATTTTCAAGCAGGTGGCAATGGCGTGGCAATGAGAATCCTTCCTCATTGCATAGATAGGGCAGTTGATGCTGAATTTAGATTACTTGCGAATGATATCTTTCGTAATGGCATCACTACACATGGTCACCCATTAGCTCTTATTGGTGCTTTAGCATATGGGTATGCTGTTTGGCATGGGGTTAAGGTCTTTAAGACATTAGAGTATGGTGAATTAGTCGATACGCTTCTTTCTTCTGTGTCTGATTGGGGGGCGATACCTAGCGATAATGATCTTTATGGTGAATGGTTTGATGCTGCGAATCAAGCTTTGAAAAACTATCAAGAATTGTGGAACAAATCTCTAGATAGCTTTGTACGCAACCTAGAATTCATAAAAAGCGAAATACAAAAGGGAGCATTGCTAGTCGAAGGCGATGTACTTGGTAAAATTGGTTTTTATGATAAGCGAATCAATGGAGCTGGTACAGTCGCTGCTATGTCTGCTGTGTTCATTGTAAGTTCAAATGCGATAAACCCAGAACAAGGGCTGTTGAAAGTTGCGAAAGCTGATGGTGCAGATTCAGATACGATTGCCTCAATGGCTGGAGGGCTGTATGGTGCTCTTTTTGGTGAAGAGTGGGCAGCAAGATATATAGAATATGTTCAAGATCGCGAATATATTAGAAGGATTTCCAAACAAATTGTTAATAATCCAGGGGCAACCGATAAAACTCCGCCACCTATTACGGAAAGCATGTTGACGTCTTTTTATAACAAGCTTCCTGCCCTTATCGCAGATAAGAAAGTCATATTACCTGATGGTAGGAGAGCTACATTGCTAGAAGGTGTCGAGATTGCACCTGAGACGGCAAAGTATAGCGTAGTTAGGTATAAATTTATTACTGATGATAGCCAGAAATTGTACATAAAGAAGTTTTCTCGGAAGCCTCAAAAAGAGAGAACCCTTTTGGATTATGCTACTACTGCTCATGGAAAGTCAGATATTGCAAGGCCACAGTCTGTTTCTAATCGTATTGGTGTTAAAATAGGCACCTCACTTTTTGAAGAAACTATTGACTTTTATTCAAATCGAGCTGGTCTTGAAGTGAAGAAGAAGACGAACGATTATGCTCGCTTTAAGAATGGTCTTTCAGTCTACAAGAATGCAAAAAACAAAAATGGCGAGCAGACACCATCACTAGTGCTTTGCTTCATGGTTGAGGATATCAAAGCTGTTTTTAAAAACATCGAACAGTCTGATCTCAAAATAGTGACAAGCCTAACCACGGCAGAGGCTGAATCCTTTTTTAAGTGCTTAGACCCTAATGGCTATGTTGTCGAATTTAATCAAGTGTAGTCGTCTGAGCTAGCTTCTTCCTACAGCTAAACAGACTACCATCTTGCAATTTAAGACACCCAGGAAAGCCTTTCCGACAATTGCTCCTCCTGGGGCGGGCAAAAGGGGAACGGACTTCTGGTTTCATCGTGGATCGCGATGGACGTTGAGGGGAAGCGGAGCGTGTCAGGGCTCCCGGCCCTTGGGCGCGGGATCGGTCGGCACCGTTGTCGTTGCTTCGGGGGTGCGGTCGACCATGGTCCGGGTGCGGCGATGGCGGCGGATGGCCCGGATCGAGTCGATGGTGTACAGGGCCAGCCCGCTCCAGATCAGGGCGAAGGTCAGCAGGTGCGTCGGGCCGAAGGGCTCGTTGTAGACAAAGATGCCAAGAGAGAAGGCGATGGAGGGCGCAATGTATTGCAGCAGCCCCACGGTGGTCAGGCGGAGCCGACGCGCACCAAAGGCGAAACCGATGAGAGGCAGGGCCGTGGCGGCGCCTGCGC
The DNA here is from genome assembly GCF_009729555.1 of Pseudodesulfovibrio alkaliphilus. Taxonomy (NCBI): domain Bacteria; kingdom Pseudomonadati; phylum Thermodesulfobacteriota; class Desulfovibrionia; order Desulfovibrionales; family Desulfovibrionaceae; genus Pseudodesulfovibrio; species Pseudodesulfovibrio alkaliphilus. Next base: position 402,260 of record NZ_WODC01000001.1, on the reverse strand, counting down.
CTATCAGCAGCAGGTCGATGTGCGAGTTGCCGGCCAGAAAGCCGCTGCGGCCAGCGGCCTGGAGGTGCAGCACATAGAGCAGGGCGGCCGGGGCCAGGACCATGGTTTCGAGAAACAGGCCGGGCAGGGATTCCACGGCCGCGATCTTGCGCAGCAGCCCGTAGCAGGCGAAGGTCACGGCCAGGGTCAGGGAAATCCAGGGGAATTCTCCGTAACCGATCACGGAGTTGGCCACCCCCAGGGCGGCCAGGCCGATGGCCGTGGTCTGCAGGGGGTTGAGCCGTTCGCGGAAGAAGAGGAACCCAAAGAGGACGTTAACCAGCGGGTTGATGTAATAGCCCAGGCTGGTGGCCAGGACATTGCCGTTGTTCACGGCCCAGATGTAGATGAGCCAGTTGCAGGCGATGGTCAGGCTGCTCAGGCTCAGGATGAGCAGGTTTCTCGGCGAGCGCAGGGGGGCGAAGGTCTCGGCCCAGCGATGCTTGCAGGACAGGATGGCGGCGATGAAGACCAGTGACCAGAGGATGCGGTGGCAGAGAATTTCGAGAGGAGCCACGTCCTGGACCGCCTTCCAGTAGACCGGAAGCAGCCCCCAGGCGATGAATGCGGCGAGGGCGGCAAGAAGCCCGGCAGTGATGTCGCTTGGGGGTCGTGAGGTCATGCCCGTGGTCCGGTTCGCGGTTGTTGCGGTGCTGGCTTCCTGCGCCAGGAAGGGAGGCTACGCCTGCGTCCCGGCGCGGTAAAGGGAAAATTCGCCGGACATTCGGCGGACCGGGGGGATGGCGCTGGGCGGCGCGATGTCGCCGTCACTCCCCGCCGAGCATGGCCGAGGCCATCTGGCCCAGGGTGCGGATGCCGTCGTGCAGGGCGTCGGTCCAGGGTGCGCCGCAACTGAGGCGGATGTATCCGGCAAATGCGTCGCCAGTGGAGAAGATGGCCCCGGGCGCGATGCCGATGGACCTGGCCCGGGCGCGGAAGAAGAGTTCCACCGAGTCCACGCCGCCGGGCAGTTGGACCCAGAGCACGGCCCCGCCTGACGGATGGCTGACGCGGGTGCCGGGCGGAAAGTGCCTGCCCAGATGGAGTTGCATGGTGTCCATCTGCCGCTCCAGGGCGGATCGCAGCCGTTTGAGGTGACGCTCCATGCGGCCCTGGCGAAGATACTCGGCGATGGCCATTTGGGCCGGGGTCGAGGTGGAGACGTTGGTGGTGGCCTTGATCTCCAGCACCTTGCGGCGAAACCGGCCGGGCAGCATCCAGCCCACGCGATAGCCAGGGGAGAGGGTCTTCGAGAAGGAGGAGCAGAGCAGGACCAGCCCGGCCCTGTCGTATTGCTTGTAGGTGCCTGGACGCGCCTGGGCGAAGTGCAGGTCCGTGGACACGTCGTCCTCCACCAGCGGGATGTCCCGGCGGGCGAGCATGGACACGATCTCGCGTCTGGCTGCGTCCGGGGTCAGGCTGGCGTCCGGATTGTTGAAGTTGGGGGCCAGAACACAGGCCGCGATGGCGAAGGTACGCAGGGCGCGGTCAAGCTCCTCCGGGCGGACGCCGCCCTCGGGGTGGGACGGAATCTCCACGGCCCTCAGGCCCAGGGTTTCGAGAAGTTGCAGGAAGCAGTAATAGGTGGGCGACTGGATGAGCACGGCGTCGCCTGCGCGGCAGACAGAGCGCAGGGCCAGATAGAGCGCCTCCATGCACCCGGCCGTGACCACCGGCTCGTCAGGGGCCGTGTTCATGCCGTGCTCCATGGAGCGAAAGGCGATCTGACGCACCAGTTCCGGGTCGCCGGGGATGGGCGCGTAGCCCATGGCCCGGACAGGGTCATCGCGTACCACTGCCGCCGTGATCCGTGAAAGCTCCTTGCGCGGCAGCAGTTCAGGCCCGGGGGCGATGACGCCAAGCGGCACGGTGTCGCTTCGGCCCACGGCCTCGAGCACGGTCTGGATCAGCCCGCTGCGTGTCACCGGACGGGGGCCGTCGTGGTGGCCGGACTCGGTGCGCTCCGCAAGGGGCAGCCGGACGGCCGGGCGGCGGACAAAGAACCCTGAGCGTGGCCTTGATTCGATGACTCCCTTGCGCTCCAGTTCCACATAGGCCTGATTGGCCGTGGAAATGGACACCCCGAGGTTGGCGCTCAGGGTGCGCAGGGAAGGCAGTCTGTCGCCCAGGCCGAGGGCGCCGGACCCGACCATGGTCATGATGTGGCGCTCCACAGCCTGATAGCGGTAGGACGCCCCGCCGTCTGGTGCGGTATCGTGCGGGACGTGGTCGCCCGATGTTGTCTGGTCGTGCATGGCGCCCCCTGGGCAGGACTCTGCGGAAAAATCTGTTCCGTATGAAAATCTTGTTGTCTGTGTCTGTACTGATGGCAGTTTTTCCCTTTTACTGCAAGGCCATGGCAGGACAAGACGCCGGTATGGGGGAGGGCCAGGAGATGAACAGCGAAATCATGGAGCCGCAGGCGGGCTTTGCCGCATGGCTTCCGGGCGTCCGGCAGGCGCTGCCCATTGTCATGGGCTATCTGCCCGTTGGCGCGGCCTTTGGCGTGCTGGCCCACAAGACGGGGCTTTCGGCCGCTGAGACCGCGCTCATGTCGCTGCTGGTCTACGCGGGCTCGGCCCAGCTCATTGCGGTGGCCATGTTTGCCGCAGGCATGCCGCCGGTATCCATTGTGGTCACCACCTTTGTGGTCAACCTGCGCCACCTGCTCATGACAGCTTCCCTGGCACCGGGGCTCAAGGGGTGGAGCCGGTGCCAACTCGGACTGTTCGCCTATCAGGTCACGGATGAGACCTTTGCCGTGCACTCCTCCCGCTTTGCCAGGGGCGAGACGGGCCGCGCCGTGGGCTTCGCCATCAACGTCACAGCCCACGCGGCCTGGGTGCTGGCTTCCTGGCTGGGCCACCTTGCCGGGGCGGCCATACCGGATGTCAGGCCCCTGGGCCTTGATTACGCCCTGCCCGCCATGTTCATCGCCCTCCTGACCATGCAGGTGCGCAACGGGCTGCACGTCCTGGTGGCCGGGTTCAGCGGACTGGCGGCCATGGTTCTGATCCAGGCCGGGGCCGACAGGTTCAGCGTGATCGTCGCCACCATTGCTGGCGCAACCTTTGGAGCGGGAGTGGAGTCGTGGATGAAACGGCAGTCTTCCTGACCATTGTCGGCATGACTCTGGTTACCTATGGGCCGAGGGTGGCCCCTGTGTTGCTCCTGGCCTCGCGCTCCCTGCCCGGGCCGGTGGTGCGCTGGCTCTCCTACGTGCCCACAGCCGTGCTTTCGGCCATGCTCTTTCCCGCGCTCCTGCTCCCGGACGGGGGATTCGCCCTCGGCCTGGACAATCTCTTTCTCTGGGCGGCGCTTCCCGCCTTTCTTCTCGCCTGGAAGACGCGCAGCTTCTTTGGCACCGTGGCCCTGGGCATGGGGCTGGTGGCCGCTGGCCGCTGGTTTTTCGGATAGCTCCCTGGCCCGGCTGTTCCCGTCCGTATCTAATAATGGATTTGCCGGACGGTTTCAGGTATCGGTGTCCTGGCTGCGGCCTTCGTCCCGGCGGCGAGCATCGTGCAGGCCCGGCCGAAGCCAATGGGGGCTCCATGGCAATCCGTATCCTCTTTTTGACAGCGCTGTTCTGCCTGTCCGTCCACCTTCCCGCATCCGCCGGAGAGGGGAGTGTCCGGGTGGGCTACTACGAGAATTCCCCCCTCGCCTTCACCGGCCCTGACGGCGCTGCCCAGGGCCTTGTGCCGGACATTGTGCGGGCCGTGGGCAAGGCCCTTGGGCGCGAGACGGTTTTCGTGCCGGGCACCCGGGAAGAGTGCCGGGGCAGACTCCTTGCAGGAGAAACGGACCTCTGCGCGGGGCTGCCCTTTTCCTACGGCGACGGGAATGTGATCTTTTCCGGGAATTCCATCATTGCCGACTGGGGTGCGGTGTATGTGCGCGACCTGACCGTCTTGGGCATCAAGGATCTTGACGGCAGGAACGTGGGCTTTGGTCGCGACTGCTCCCATGTGGACGCCTTCAAGCGTCTGGTGGGAAGCCATGGCGTGGGCCTGACGCTGCGCATGTACGACACCTGCCGCGAGGCCCTGGCTGCCGTGGGCCGCGGCGATCTGGACGCTGCTGTGGCCAACCGGGTTCTCGGGCTGCGGCATCAGCGGGAACTGGGCGTGCAGGACACGCTCGTGTTTTTTGATCCGGTGAGCTTAAGGTTGGCTGCCCGGTCCGAGGCAGCCGAACTGCTGGCCGCCATGGACGCCGAACTGGGAGCGCTCCGCGTGGACCGGGGGTCTGCCTATCATCAGGCCATGCGGCGCTGGCTTTCGCCGACGGGCGAAAAAACCGGGGCGGGAGCTGTCGCCCTATGGGTCGCCTCGGTCGTGCTGGCTCTGCTGACCGTGGCCATCATCTGGCTTGGCCGAAGGCTGTTCAAGAAATCCTTTGAAGCGGACCGCACCGGCAAGGCCCTGGAGCAGGAGACAGAGATCCGCAAGCGGGCCCAGAGCGCCCTGTGGGAAAGCACTGAGCGGCACCGGGCCATGTTTATCGATAGTCATATGCCGCTGATGCTCGTGGAATCGGCCAGCGGGCGGATCAGAGAGGCAAACCCTGCGGCCGAGCGGTTCTACGGCTATCCGATGGGGCGATTGGTGGGCATGGACCTGGACGGTCTGCGCCCGGATTCAAGGCCCGAACACCTTGCGGACGGTCTGGACGACGTGAGGGAGGGCGGCGGCAAACGCCTGATAACCCGTCATCGGCTGGCGGACGGCCGCGTACGCGACGTGGAGCTTTTCGTCAGTGTGGTTCATCTGGGCGAGGTTGGCCATGACCTGGTCTGCGTACTCGACATTTCCGATCAAGTGGCCGCTGACCGGGCCAAGCGCGAGACCGACGAACGGCTCGATCTGGCTGTGCGCGGCGGCGATCTCGCCTTTTGGGACTGGGACGTGGCCGAGGACCTGCTGATTTTGAGCGATCGTTGGGCCGGGCTGCTGGAGTGCGGCTTTGACAGGCTGCCCCGCCGTCTGGAGGACTGGTACGGCCGTCTCCATCCCGATGATGCGGCGACGGTGCGCCACGAGGTGGAGCGCAGCCTGGCCGGAGACACCCCGGTTTTTCAGGTGGAGTATCGCGTCCGCACCGATGCGGACTCGTGGCGCTGGCTCGCCTCCCGCGGTCGGGTCTTCCATCGCGGGCCTGACGGCGACTCGCGCCGCATGGTCGGCATCGCCCACGATGTCACCGAGCGCAGACGCGCCGAAAACCGTCTGGCCAGCATCAACACCTGCGTTCTGGGATTCACCGCTGATCCCGACGAGAATATTTCGAGCCTGTGCGGGTTGATCCGCGAACTGCTGGGCGGGCAGGTGGGCTGCTACAACCGCTTTGGCTCCGGTGCCAGCGGCTGCGCCAGCATCCGCGGCACCAACTCCTGCGCCCTGAGCGCCGGCTGCATTGACGAGGGAGTCTTCGCCGCCATGATCGCAGAGGGCAAGCCCGGCGTGTTTCTGGTCAAAGATCTTGCGGATTCGCCCTATGCCGCGCAGACGCCGCACGCGGGCGAAGCGGCTCCGTCCACCTTTGCGGGCGAGCTGGTCTTCCTGGACGGCAAGGCCGTGGGTGCACTCTATGTTCTGTTTCGGGGGGATTTCGACCCCACGGAGAATGACAGGCAACTCATGGGCATAGTGGCCGCCACCATCAGGGTGGAGGAGGAACGCAAGCTCTCCGGCCAGCAGCTGATCAGGGCCAAGGAGGCGGCCGAGTCGGCCAATCGGGCCAAAAGCGAATTCCTGGCCAACATGAGTCACGAGATACGCACACCCCTCAACGGCATCTTCGGCATGCTCCAGCTGGTGGGCGGCACCCGTCTCGACGACGAGCAGCGCGACTATGTGGACACTGCGCTGAACTCCGGCCGCAGCCTCTTGCGCGTCATCAACGATGTGCTCGATTTCTCCAAGATGGAGGCCGGGATGCTCTCCCTTGAGAGCGAGCCCCTTGCGTTGCGCCATGTGGTGGCGGACGTGCTTGAGAATTTCACGGTTCAGGCCGCCGAACAGCAACTACTCATGGCCGTGGAGGTGGATGAGTCCGTGCCGCCGATGCTTGTGGGCGACGAGGCGCGCATTCGCCAGATACTCTTCAACCTCGTGGGCAATGCGGTCAAGTTCACCCCCTCGGGGCGGGTTACTGTGGAGGCATGGACGCAGCCCCTTGACGCTCCGGGCGAGATGCGCCTCTTTCTGGCGGTCAACGACACGGGCATCGGCATCCCGGCAGACATGCTCGCAACGGTCTTCAACGCCTTTTCCCAGGTGGACGGGTCGCATACCAGGAAATACGGCGGCACCGGCCTGGGCCTTGGCATCGTCAAGCGGCTGGCCGGGCTCATGGGCGGCGAAGTGTATGTGGAAAGTGACGAGGAGGGCACGCGCATCCACCTCTACATCAGGGTCCGCGAGGCGGACGAGGTGTCGCGTTCCTGCGATCTGGTGGTGCCGGTTCCTGAGAGCGTCAAACCCCTCACCGTACTTCTGGCCGAGGATGAGCCGGTCAATCGGGTGTCTGTTCTGCGGATGCTGGAAAAGCTCGGCCACAGGGTGGTCACGGCCGAAGACGGCGAACAGGCCCTGGACAGGCTCCGTTCCGGGGAGTTTGACATTATCCTCATGGACATCCAGATGCCCGGCCTTGACGGGCTTGCCGCCACCAGGATGATTCGGGATGACGAGAGCCTCGGCCCCAAGGCGCAGTTGCCCATCGTCGCCCTGACAGCCCATGCCATGCAGGGCGATCGCGAGAAGTTTCTGGCCGCGGGCATGGACGACTATCTGGCCAAACCCGTGGACTTTACCGACCTGGTCCGTGTGCTGTCGAGTCTTGTGCCGCGTCGGTCGGCCAAATCCCGGGCTTGACCCCTGCGCCCGGCGTGGTATGGATGCGGGCGCCCTGAGGCAGCCCCCACCTGGAGGAGAGTGTGAACACCGAAACCATGACCCTGAAGGACCTGCTGGTGACGGCAGCCGGCCGTTTTCCCGACAGGCCCGCCTTGAGCTATGTCGGCGAGGAGCCCATCAGTTACACCCGCTTCATTGATCTGGCCCACGCCGTGACCACCTTGCTGGCGGCAAATGGCGTCAATCCCGGCGACAAGGTGGCCATCATCGGCGAGAACATGCCCAACTGGGCCATCACCTATTTTGCCATCGTCTCCTCGGGAGCCATCGCCGTGCCCATCCTGCAGGAGTTCCATGTCAGCGCGGTCCACCACATCCTCAGGCACTCCGAGGCCAAGGTGGTTGTGGCTTCGAACCGCTACCTGCACAAGGTGGAGGAAGGCTCTTTCCCCAACCTGAAGACCGTGGTGGTCATGGACGACTTTTCCGTGGTCGATGAACAGGAGCAGCGCACCAGCTTCGAAGAGGCGGTGGAGCTGGGGCGCGAAAAGTTCGAGAAGTTCAGCGATGCCGCCCGACGTTTCATTGAGCGCAAGACCGGCAAGGGGGACTCCGGCCTGACCAGCGACAGCGTGGCCGCCATCCTCTACACCTCGGGCACCACAGGCCATTCCAAAGGGGTGGTCCTGACCCACGGCAACCTCGTCTCCAACGTCTTGGCCGGGGTCGCCACCATCCCGGTGTTCGAGACCGACCGCTTCCTGTCGGTGCTGCCCATGGCCCATACCTATGAATGCACGGTGGGCCTGCTTGTTCCGGTTCATTGCGGGGCTTCGGTCCACTACCTCAGGAAACCGCCCACACCCAAGACCCTGCTACCCGCCATGGAACAGGTCAGGCCCACGGTCATGAATGTGGTCCCCCTGATCATCGAGAAGATTTACAAGAGCCGGATCAAGCCCAAACTCTCGGGCAAGGGTGTCATGGGCGGGCTGATGAAGATCGGCGCGGCGCGGCGCCAGGTCTCCCGCATCGCCGGAAGAAAACTCATTGAGGCCTTTGGCGGCAGTCTGCGCTGCATGTGTATCGGCGGCGCTCCCCTGTCGCCCGAAGTGGAGCGTTTCCTCGGGGAGGCCCAAGTGCCCTACGCCATCGGCTACGGCATGACCGAGACCTCGCCGCTGCTGGCTGGGGCCCCGCCGGACCGCCAGCGCTTCCGGGCCATCGGCCCGCCGCTGCCCGGCATCGAGCTGATGATCGCCGACCCCAACCCGGCCACGGGCGAGGGGGAGATATACGCCAAAGGGCCCAACGTCATGCGCGAGTATTACAAGGCGCCGCGGGACACGGCCGACACCTTCACCGAGGATGGCTGGCTCAAGACCGGCGATCTCGGCCTCATCGACGAGGACGGCTACCTCTATATCAAGGGCCGTCTCAAGAACGTGATCATCGGTTCCAGCGGGGAAAATATCTATCCCGAAGAGATCGAGTCCATCATCAACGGCTGCGACCACGTCATGGAATCCATGGTCTACGACGCGGCGGGCAAGCTCTCGGCCCGCATCCATCTCAACTACGAGACTCTGGACGAGGTCTTCGGGGTCAAGAAGATGATGGAGTCCGAGGTCAGGGCCAAGGTCCAGGGCGTTCTCGAGGCCGTGCGCCAGGAAACCAACTCCAAGGTCTCCACCTTCGCCCGCCTCGCCCGCGTGGTGGAGCAGGTGGAGCCCTTTGAGAAGACCCCCACCCAGAAGATCAAGCGCTTCATCTATCTGGACAACTGATCCGCCAAAGGCCATGCGTATTGATCGGCGGGCGTACACTCCAACAAGTGCTCTTGAGGTTTGATACATGTTGAACAGCTGTGACGATATGAAGGACGTAGATAGTTTTCACTTTGGATATACCCGGGCGAAGGTATACGAGCTGGTCACTGGACATTGTCCTGTCGGGAAAAGGATCCTCGAATATTCCTGCGGAGATGGCGCTCTTTGCGCCGCTTTGCAGGAGGTTGGATACGAAGTGACCGGAACCAATTATTCTGTGTACAAGAACGCAAACAAAAACGTAAAAATCGTTAATGGCGTTGATCTTACAGAGAAAACTCCCTTTGAAAATGAGAGCTTTGATTGTGTGATTATTTCAGAGACGGTACAGAATATTCCCAACCATGTCGCGGTATATAAAGAAGTTGCACGGGTTTTGAAACAGGGTGGAATTTTTGTTATGACCACCCCAAACATCATGAGCATTAAGTCACGGATTCATTTTTTTTTGACTGGTCTTTTCAAGGTCAAATGGAAATTCATCGGTTTTGATGTCCCAATGGACTGTTCTTTTGCCTACCACAATCATCCTGTGCATCTGCCTGTCGCGCTTTATTATTTTCATGCCCTTAACATGAAGCCCATAGATGTGGATGGCGTTTATCCGAAACTCAAGTCATACCTTTTTTATTTGCTCTTTGCTTGGTTGATTATTCCCTGCACATGGCTAACCACCATGAAGAAGGAGACAAATCTTGCCAACTCGAAACACGGGAAATCCGTTTTCGAAGCTCTGACCGCACGAACCACCTTGTGTTGCGACAGGCTTGCGTTGGCCGTGAGAAAAGAGGGCGATTCCGCGGCGGGAGAGGTCCAGTCGGAGTTGCCTGATTGGATAACGCGATATTGATTGGTGGGAATCTCTCGTCAAGGGTGGACAACTGATCCGCCAAAGGCCATGCGCGACAAAAGGCGCACCTCCATGGGGAGGTGCGCCTTTTGTCGTTTTCTCCGGTGCGGGCGTGATTATTTCGCCGCCACGTCGGCGGCCACCTGTATGCGGACGATACGGTCCGGGGTGCCGACCATGCCACTTGAGCCTTGTCCCTTGCGGATTTTGTCCACGAACTCCATGCCCGAGGTGACTTGGCCCCAGACCGTGTACTGGCCATCAAGGTAGGGAGCCGGGGCAAAGCAGATGAAGAACTGGCTGTCGCCGCTGTGTTCGCTCTGGGCGCGGGCCATGCCCACCGTGCCGCGCACGAAGGGCTGGCGGGAGAATTCGGCGCGGAGGTTTTTCCCGGAGCCGCCGCGGCCGGTGCCGGAAGGGTCGCCGGTTTGAGCCATGAAGCCGTCGATGACGCGGTGAAAGACAAGGCCGTTGTAAAAGCCCGAGCGCACCAGCTCCTTGATGCGTGCCACATGGGCCGGGGCAAGGTCCGGGCGCATCTCGATGACCACGCGGCCGTAGTCGAGGTCGAGGAAGAGGGTGTTTTCGGGGTCGGCTGCCCGGCACGGTGCGGCCAGGAGCAGGACAAGGAGCAGGGAGGCGGTAAGGATTTTTGCTGTGTGTGTCATGGCAGAGGTCCGTTGGTTGTGGGTTGCAGGGGGCGGGGCAGAGGGGTCAGTTGGCGACCGAGTGGGCCGGAGTTGCGAAGCGGGCCGGGCCGTCCTTGGCCGCCTGGGCCAGCAGGCCCAGGTGCACGGGCAGGCACTTGCTTAGGCAATAGCGGTCCAGGATGGTCCGCCGGGCTCCTGCCCGGAGCGGGAGCATCTCACGCTGGCGCGTCAGTGCCTCGATCACGGTCCGGGCGATGCGCGAGGGCGAGCGAAAGTCCGTAAGCAGGCCGTTCTCGCCATGGCGCAGCACCTCGCGTACGGGCTCGGTGTCCGAGCCGACGACCAGCGCCCCGCAGGACATGGCTTCAAGAAACGACCAGGAGAGGACAAAGGGCCAAGTCAGATACACATGCACCGATGATGCCTGGAGCACCCGCTTGTACCAGCCGTAGGGCAGGGGGCCGGTGAAGTGGACGCGGCTTTGGTCCACAGCCACCTTTTCCTGCAAGAGGGATTTGTAGGACTGTCCCTCAGGGAGCCGCGGGCTGTAGCAGACGCGGTCTTCACCCACGATGAGCGCATGGCAGCCGGGCCGCGCATCGAGGATGGCGGGCAGGGCCTCGTAGAATTGGGGAAATCCGCGATAGGGCTCGAGCCCTCGCGAGCAGTAGGTGACCAGCTCGGTGGCCCCTGTCAGGTCCGTGCCGGGCAGATCGAGCTGGTCGATGGGCAGCAGTCCGTCGTCGGCAGGGGAAAAATATACGGTATTGATGCCGTCGTGGGCCTGGATGATCTTGGGCTGGAACTCGGTTGGGAACTGCGAGCGCTGCCATGCCGTGGGCGCTACTCCGGCGCGGCAGGAGGCCAGATCGTGCAGGATGGCCGTGTTGCGCAACCGGATGGCGGCCTTTTCGGCCTCGGTGCGGGCTCGGGCGTCAAAGGCGGTCTCCGGGCTGTCGGCCGCATAGTACCATTCGAAATAGCCGATGAACGGGGTGTCTGGATAGGCGTCGCGCAGGAACAGGGTCTGCCCCCAGCCCGAATGGCCGAGGATGACGTCGGGCACGAAACCCTGCTTTTTCAGGCCCAGGCAGAGTTGCAGCAGCCCGGCGCCGTGGCGCACCGCATCGTCGAACCCGCCCGCCAGGGGATGGGTTTTGGACGGCTCGCCCATTGGGGCGAAGACCGCCTTGGTCACACCGGGGATGGTCCATTCCTCGCGGGGTGTCTTGGTGGCGAAGACGATGGTGTTGCCGGGAACCCGGCCCAGGTGCTCCGCGATATGTCTGAACTGGGCCGGGAAGTTGTTGTGGGTGATGAGGATGCGCATTGGTCAGGGGTTTGAGTTGGTTCGTGGAGCGGCTCCGCGGGCGGCCATTCTTCCCGGTCTGCCCAGGCAGCGGTTGATGTAGTTCTGAAGCTCGTTGCGGTCCAGGGGTTTGGCCAGAAACAGGGTGGCGCCCAGCTTGAGCAGGCTGGAGATTTCGGCCATGCCCACCACGGCGGACATGATAATGATGGGCAGGTGGGCGAACTGCTGGTCCCCGCGCAGGGTCATGATCAGCTGCTGGCCGTCCATTTCGGGCATCATGATGTCTGTGAGCAGCAGGTCGAAATCGTTGCACGCGGTGAGGGACTCGTAGGCATGGCGGCCGTGGGGGCTGACAAAGGCCGAATGCCCGAGATCCTCGACGATCCTGACCGCCAGTTTCTGAGAAATCCTGTCGTCTTCGGCGACGAGTATTTTGGCCATGTTCCCCTCCCTGCCAGGACTGTCAGCTCCTGGTCCCGCCCGGGGGCGGGACCTCCATGAGTACCAAGCTGGCGAAAAAAGTAAAGGCAATAATCCTCTTCCGCGGTACCGCCCCGGGCGTGACAGCGGGCGCATTGCCAGTGCGCGGTACTTGGGGCGACGTCGGGCGAGACGCCGGAGTCCGCGTCGGAGCGCACGGCAGGGCCTGGCCGCGGCGCCCCGGACGCGTCGTCTGCCGGGCTCGGATCAGACCCGCTCGATCTTCATGGAGTTGCCGAACTCACAGGACAGCCGGTAGGTGTTCCCTCCTGCCTCGAACACATGCTCGTTGCCGGGGAACAGGGTGGCTGCCGGTGCAAATCCGTCGTTGATCATGATGTCCTTGGCCTCGCCGCTCGACTCGAAGCGGACAGAGGTGCCGTCGGCCAGGGTGACGATCTCGCCGTCGTTGAGTTCCAAGGGCAGGTCGGTTTCAGTGAACGAAGACATGACGCTCCTCCTGTGTGCGGTTGCGAACAGAACGGTCCTCCACGTTTCCCTCATACACCCTTGCGATCAAAATGGACAGCGCAAACTGGACATCTTCAATCAATACGATGTGCGGGCCATTGCCTGAGGCCCTTGGGGCTGGTGATAACCGGCCAAGTGATGTATGGAGTTTTTCAGGAGAATCGCCTGTGAACCCCATTTTTCTCGTTGCCGAAAGTGACCTCGGGACGCGCAGACTTGTCACGGACACCCTGACAGCCAAGGGATACCGCGTGGAGTGCGTACAAACCATGGCCGAGGCGCGATCCCTGCTGAAGCGCCTTGAGCCGGACATGATCCTGGCTGCCCTGGACCTGGACGGCGGACCCGGCTACGACCTCTTGCGCATGGCTCGGGACAATGGCTGCGAAGCCCCTCTGGTTCTGCTGGTGGATCGGGACATGGACGATCCCGGCGGGGTGGTGGTTCGCTATGGGGCCATGACCTATCTGCGCAGGCCGGTGGACGGGCGCCGCCTGTCCATGCTTGCCTGCCTGGGGCTGGATCTCAAAGCGGGCAAGGTCCGCGAGCGCGACCTGACCGCGAGCCTGGTCCGCACATCCGGTTTCCTCGGCTCCCTGCTCGAAGCGGTGGACGGAGCTGTCTTTCTGCTCGACCCCAAGGGCACGGTGGAGGCCGCCAGCGAGCGCGGCGCGGCCATGCTTGGTCGGCCCGCTGTCGAGGTGACGGGGGCTCCTTATCTTTCGCTCCTGCCTGCAGGTGCGGCGCACCGCCACAGCGAGGCCCTGGCCAGGGCCGGCACCGTCCTTCTGCCCCAGCGCCTGGAGGACTGCCGGGGCGGGCTGGTTTTGGACATCCTGTTTCGGCCCGTGTTTCAGGGACATGCTTCCTCGGGGTTCGTGGTCCTGTGGCGTGACATGACGCCGCAAAGACGCCTGGAGGCCGAGTTGGCGGAGAGCCGTCTGCTCTATGGAGCGGTGCGCGACTCGGTGCGCGACGCGGTTCTGGTTTTCGACCGCGCCGACGGCGTCATCCTCGACGGCAACGAAGCGGCGGAACGGTTTTACGGACATGCCCGCCAAGCCCTTATCGGCATGGACATTGCCGATCTGATGGTGGAGCCGGGCCCGGTCATGGAGGCGATCCGTTCGGGCGTGTCCCGGTTGTCCGGGACCAGTCATCGGCGCAAGGACGGTACGGAGTTTCCGGCCGAGATGGCCTTGAGCCACTTCAGCCACGGGGGCCGCGAGGTCTGCACGGTCTGCGTGTCGGATATCTCCCGCCGCCGGGCTGTGGAAGAGGCCCTGCGCGAGGGGGCGCGGCTCTATCGCGCCGTGGTGGAGGACCAGACAGAGCTGATCTGCCGCTATACGCCCGACGGGGCACTCTCCTTTGTCAACGAGGCGTATGCCAAGTTTTTTGGCGTGGATGGGGACGAGGTCGTGGGCCACGAGTTTTTCCCGGCCCTGGCCGACGACGAACGGCGCGACGTGCGCTCCTGGCTGCGCGAGGCCGGGCCTGAGAGGCCTGTGTTCGACCGCGAGCAGCGCGTGGTCCGTCACGACGGGGACGGGCGATGGGTTCTCTGGACCAATCGGGCAGTGCTCGACCATCGCGGCCAGGTCGTGGAGATCCAGGCAGTGGGCCGCGACATCACCGAGCGCAAGGAGGCGGAGCATGCCCTGAGTCTGGCCATGGCCGAGAAGGAACAGTACCGCCTCAACCTTGAGGCGACCTTTCGCAGCATACCCGACGCCATCATCACCGTGGACAGCGAGCTACGGGTCATCGCCACCAACAGCGCCGCCGCGACACTCCTGGGCATCGACCGCGAGCACGCCCGGGGAACGCTTTTTTCCGAACTGCTGCCCGTGCCGGGCAACGCCTGCCAGAGCGTGCTGTCGCAGGTGTTGCGCACCAGCCGTTCCGTGCACGGCTATGAGGCGGAGTTTGCCGTGCCCGGTCTCGGTGTGCGCACGGCCGAACTCAACTGCACACCGCTCATCGATCACGACAAGCGCCACGCGGGCGCTGTCCTCGTGGTGCGCGACATCTCGCGCATTGCCGACCTTGAGAAGCGGCTCCACGAGCGGCAGGGCTTTCGGGGCATCATTGGCCGCAGCTCGGCCATGCAGGACATGTACAGGCTGCTTGAGCAGCTCTCGTCGCTGGACTCCACGGTCATCATCCTGGGTGAATCGGGCACCGGCAAGGAGCTGGCTGCCGAGGCCCTGCACTATGGCGGGTCGCGGGCCGGGCATCCGCTGGTCAAGGTCAACTGTTCTGCCCTGACCGAGAGCCTGCTCGAAAGCGAGTTGTTCGGTCATGTGCGGGGCGCGTTCACCGGAGCCATACGTGACAAGGCGGGGCGCATCCAGACCGCCGAGGGGGGCACCCTGTTTCTGGACGAGATCGGCGACATCTCGCCGCTCATCCAGCTCAAGCTGCTGCGTTTTCTCGAGCAGAAGGAGTACGAGCGGGTGGGCGAGTCGCGCACCTGTACGGCGGATGTTCGCATCATCGCCGCCACCAATGCGGACCTGCGCAACGCCGTGCGCCAGGGGCTCTTTCGCGAAGACCTCTACTACCGCCTCAACGTCATGCCCGTGGCCCTGCCGCCCCTGCGGGCCAGACAGGCGGACATCCCGCTTTTGGTGGACCACTTCCTCGAAATCTTCTCGAATCAGTTCGGCAAGGTCTTTGACGGGGTGTCGGGAGAGGTCATGGACCTGTTCATGAGCTACGCCTGGCCCGGCAATATCCGCGAACTGCGCCACGCCCTGGAGCATGCCTGCATTCTCGCTCCGGGTGGGGAGATCGCCTTGCGGCACATCCGCCGCGATTTTGTGGACCAGATGTTCGGCGGGCCTCCGGCCGGATTCCCGACCACACCGGGCGGGGGTGCGGGAACGGTGGATGCCGACCTTCCCGGCGAGGGAAGCTGGCCTTTGGTGCGCCCCGGAAGGGCGGACAGGCGGGCCGTGCTTGATGCGCTGGAACGGTGCGGCGGAAACAAGGCCAGGGCCGCACGGCAGCTCGGCATCCACCGGGCCACCCTCTACCGCAGGCTCAAGGCCTGGGGGCTGGCCGACTGAGCATCCTGGTCCGGCCCTTCTCAAATTATAACGTCTCTAATGCGACGATATGATGCGTAGCGCCGGGAGTGCTGGTAGTGTCGGAGCACAGTCGTCGCCCCTGTTCGGAGCGGCGGCCTGCGGAGGCGCGGTGATGGTCAAGACGATAAAACCCCAGGCATTCGAACTGGAACTGAGCGGCGGCACCCGGCCCTTTCTCGTCGCCTTTCTCAAGCGCAACGAGCGCTTTCGGGAGCAGTCGCGCCTGCTCGACGATGCCTCCAGACGGTACGCCGGCCGACTTGACTGCTATCTGTATTCCCAAGACTACCTGGAAACCGCCATGCAGCGATTCCTGGTCAGGGGGACTCCCACTTTTCTTCTTTTTTCCGGCGGCCGGGAGGTGGATCGGCTCATCGGCGAGTCCGATCCCGAGACCCTGGACGAATTCATCAGCGCAAGCCTTGGTCCCGGCAAGGGGGCCTGAGGAACGTCTGTCTTCAAAACTCCCTGATCATCTTCTCAAGCATTGCACTCAGTGCGGTCCGCTCGGAGTCCGTGAGTCCCGCAGTCAGGTCGCGGGTGAGCTGGGTGTGCAGTTCGTCATGCTGGCGGTACAGGGCGTGACCCTGCACTGTCAGCTCCACCAGGATGGACCGGCGGTCCTCCTCGTGAGGTTTGCGGCGTATCAGCCCCGCCTTTTCGAGCCGGTCGGCCAGCACGGTGAGGGTGCCGGTGGTCACGCCCATGCGCTCGGCCAGTTCCTTCATGCGCAGGGCGGTGTGGCTGCCCAGTATCTCCAGGGCGTGCATCTGGGTCGGGGTCACGCCTGTGTCGCGCACCACGCAATGCTCCCATGACGAGAGGCGCTCATAGAATTCCACGATGAGCTGGGTCAGTCTTTGGGTATCGTTCATGCTGCCTCCGTTGTCGGCATCAAGAGGGTGGAGACGGCAAAGCCGCATCCCGGAACGCATGGCGGCGCAATACGGCGTGGAACCATCTGATCGCCTTGAGGATAAGACGCTAGTTCGCCAATGCTTCGGCTGTCAACGCAAAATGCCGGACGCGGCTTTGCGCGGAAAACGCGGCGAAACAAGCTGGCGTATTTTGCTGCACTCTGCTATGTGGGAGTGGCGGGAGAATGGTTGCGGGATGTGCGCGGCGGCCCGCCAGGGAGGTTTGGGTGACGCAGATGAGGCTGCCGCGGGACATTCCGCTCGAATCCGTGCTGGATTCCGTGGCCGAGGGCATCTTTACGGTGGACCTTGATTGGAACATCACCTTTTTCAATCAGGCCGCGGGCGAGATAACCGGCATTCCCCCGGACGAGGCTGTGGGCCAGAAATGCTGGGAGATTTTCGCGTCCAGCGTCTGCGATGGCGCATGCCCCATGCGTCCGTGCCTGAAGAGCGGCCTTGCGGTGCGCAACAAGTCCGGTTTCCTGCTGCGGGCAGACGGCGAGAAGATACCCATCGGTCTCAGCTCCTCCCCCCTGCGCGACAAGGACGGCAAAGTGGTCGGCGGCGTGGAGAGTTTTCGCGACCTGACCCCCATCCACCAGCTCATGCAGAAGGTGGAGGAGCGGTATTCGGTGGAGGACATCCGCACCAATAACCCGCATATGATCCGCACCCTTCAGATACTGCCGCCCATCGCCCAGTCCAGTTCCACCGTGCTCCTGCTCGGCGAGTCAGGTACGGGCAAGGAGCTTTTCGCCAGGGCCATCCATACCCAGAGCCTGCGCCGGGACAAACCCTTTGTGGCCGTCAACTGCGGTGCGCTGCCGGGCGAATTGCTCGAAAGCGAGCTGTTCGGGTATAAGGCCGGGGCCTTTACAGACGCCCGCAAGGACAAGCCCGGCCGGGTGGAGCTGGCCCAAGGGGGCACCCTCTTTCTCGACGAGATCGGCGACATGCCCCAGCCGCTCCAGGTCAAGCTGCTGCGCGTGCTGCAGGAGAAGGTCTACGAACCTCTCGGAGGAGTCAGGCCCGTGGCCGCCGATGTCCGTTTCGTGGCCGCCACCAACCGCGACCTGGAGGTCATGGTCGAAAAGGGCGGGTTCCGGCAGGACCTCTTCTTCCGCCTCAATGTGGTGCGTATCGACATCCCCCCCCTGCGCGAGCGGCCCGAGGACATCCCGCTCCTTGTCTCCCACTTCATCCGCCAGCAGAATTCCCTCAAGGGCAAGAACATCCGCGCCGTGTCCGAAAACGTCCATCAGATACTGTTTCGTCACGCCTTTCCCGGCAACGTGCGCGAACTGGAGAACATCGTCGAGTACGCCTTCATCCTCTGTCCGGGGGAAATGATCCATACCGAGCATCTGCCCGAATATCTCAAGCCCCAGGCCAGGGGGGAGCCTGCCGCGCACAGCAGGCCGGCAGAGGGGAGCGGCTCGGTGGACATGCTCGGTCGCAAGCGACAGGCCGTGCTTGAGGCGCTCAAGCGCAACCGGGGTAACAAGAGCGCGGCCGCCCGCGAGCTTGGCATATCCCGCGACACGGTGCGCAGGATACTGCAGCGAGGTGGCGCAAAATGACGCGCATTGCCATGAGAGATGCTGCAAAACAAGTCGATTTCTGGGCTTGACTGAGGTGGGTTTTTTCTTAATAGTTTGAAATGATTTAATAAAAATTATTGGTATGGGCTGTGCAGAGTGAGCGCTGTCGCCAGCCCGCGAATGAGTAACGGTCGTAAAACGAAACGCAGGATCTATGGATATCTGTATCGCAGGCTATCAGAACCGGGTGGCGACCCTGCTGGAAACAGCGACGGAATTGAGGTTGTACACGCTGGAAGACGGACGCGTGGTCCGTAGCGGGATGACCGCGCTGCCCTCTGCCGGGGCGGCATCCCTTCCGGCCTACCTCAAGACCATGGGAGTCGACATCGTCATCTGCGGCGGCCTGAGCACCGCGGTGAGAAACGGGTTCGAAGCCTTGGGCATACGGATCATTCCCTGGGTCAAGGGGCCCATCGAGGCAGTGCTGGCCGCTTACCTCGAAGACCGTTTGGACCAGATGATCATGCCCGGGAGGTCCGCCAGGACGACCCGCTGACGATCGACCCCCGCAGTTGATGGAGTGAAGCCCCGAAGGGGGCGAATCCGCCGCCCGGCGCGGCGACACAACACAAGGGGGTGCTATGGGACGAATATCCTCATGGGATTGGGAAGTGGGCCGCAAAAAGGTCGTTGATTCCCTCTCCCCTCTCCAGGATCATGAATGGCAGGAGGAGCCCTATGTTTCGCCCGACGGCGAGACACTGGCCGCCATCGTCAAGGTGGGGGACGGCGAGTTCTCCGTGCGGACCAACGACGAGGTGTGGGAATCGACCTTTGAAAAGCTGTGGTTCCCGCGGTACGCGCCCGACGGGCGGCTGACCGTCCTGTGTCAGCAGGACATGGAATGGTCGCTGGCCATCGACGGCGAGCCCTGGGGCGATTTTGCGGAATACGTCTGGGAGACCAAGTTCAGCCGTAACGGTTCCTCTATCGCCGCCATGACCAAGATCGACAACGAGTACTGTGTGGCTCTCAACGGTACCCTGTGGGAAACCTGCTTTGAAAACGCCAACCAGTACTCCCTGAGCCCGGACGGCAGGCACACCACCGCCGTGGTCCAGGTTGCCTCGTTGGGCCAAGCGGACATCGAGGGGTACAAGAAAGGCGTCTACAGCGTGGCCGTGGACGGCGAGGCATGGGACGGCCGCTACGTCAACCTCTTCACCCCGACTTTCAGCCCCGATGGCGAACGCGTGGCGGCCCAGGCCCGGCTGACCTCCTACGATTACACCATCGCCGTGGACAACAAGCCCTGGCAGAAGACTTTCCAGCAGGTGTGGGAGCCGGTCTTTCATCCCAAGGGTGTCGGCGTGGTCGCGCCCGTGCGCAGCGCCGGCAAGTGGGGCGTGGCCCTTGACGGCCAGTTCATCTGGAGTCCGCGCTACGTGCAGTGTCTGGGCCTTCAGTATTCGGCCTCGGGCGAAAAGCTCTGGGGCGTGGTGGCCACCGGATTTGGCCGGTTTACCGTGGCCTGCGACAACGTGCCCTGGGATGCCACCTTCCCCATTGTCACCGACTTGGTTCTCAGCCCCGACGGCCACCGCGCAGCGGTCCTGGCCAGCGAATACAACAGGAACTTCCGCATCGTCGTGGACGGCAAGGCGTGGCCCGGCGTCAACGACATGGCCTGGCCCGTGGTCTTTTCTCCCGACGGCTCCAACGCTGCCGCCTTGGTTGAGAAGGGTGGCCGCTTCCATGTGCTGGTCAACGGCAAGGCGTACGAGCAGAGCTTCGACCGCGCCTTCCCGCCCGTGTTCAGCGAGGACGGCACCAAGGTGCTCATTCGGGCCATCGAAAACAACAGCTATGTCCGCATCGTGGCGGATATGGCCAGGTTCTAGGGGGAGGTCGCCATGATAGAAATCTATACGTTCGTCAGCGGCCCCCTGGCCTGGGTAGCCTGGTCCATTTTCGTCTTTGGCTCCATCTACCGGCTGGTAAGCATGTACAACCTGGCCAAGGCCAAGGACTCATCCTCGCTGGCCTACATGAGCCTGCCCTATTCGCTGCGGTCCATCTTCCACTGGCTGGTGCCCTTTGGCACCCTGGGATGGAAGAGCGATCCGCTCATGACCGTCGCCACCTTTGCCTTCCACATAGGCTTCTTCCTGGTGGCCATTTTTCTTGGCGCCCATGTGGTCTTCTGGGACACCGCCTTCGGCATCAGCTGGTGGAGCCTCTCGGATACGACCGGCGACATCATCAGCTTCGTGGTCATCGGTGCCTGCGTCGTGTTCGCCGTGCGGCGGCTCACGCTGCCCCATGTCAGGAACGTGACCCGGGGCAAGGACTGGTTCGCGTTGCTCCTGGTCGCGCTGCCCTTTGTCACCGGGGTACTGGCCTATCATCAGATCGGCCCCTCCCTGCTGATGACGACCCTGCACATACTCGCAGGCGAACTGCTCATCGCGCTCATCCCGTTCACCCGCTTAAGCCACGCCCTCTTCGCCGTTTTCACGCGGTCGTACATGGGCTCAGAGTTCGGCGGCGTACGGCGTGTCCGCGACTGGTAGCGGCCGATCCAACCACAGCAACACGAGGAAAAGACAATGAGTCAGATAGCGGACAGATTGATAGACGATCCGGGGCTCGCGGCGGGTGTGGCCCAGCTCACCCCGGAGCGGATCGAGGAAGTCGTCAACCGGGTGCTCAAGGGAGAGACCGGGGCCAAGCTCAAGGCGTATCAGGAAACCTGCATGCGCTGCGGACTGTGCGCCCAGGCGTGTCACTACTACGTGTCCCACGACGGTGACCCCAGTTACTCCCCGGTCAGCAAGACCACGGAGACCATCTATGAACTTATGAACAAAAAGGGCAGGGTCGAGCCGTCGCGCATCTACGAGATGGCCCAGATCGCCTACACCGAGTGCAACCTCTGCAAGCGGTGCGCCCACTACTGCCCCATCGGCATTGACACCGGCTACGCCATGTCCATGATGCGGCGCATCTGTTACCTGCTGGACGTGGTGCCACAGTACATTCGCGATACCTCCCACTCCCACGCGGCCACCATGAATCAGATGTGGGTCAAGGATGACGAGTGGATAGACAGTCTGCAGTGGCAGGAGGACGAGGCCAGGGACGAGTTCCCCGACCTGCGCATCCCGCTCGACAAGGAAGGGGCCGAAATCTACTACTCGGTCATCGGTCCCGAGCCCAAGTTCCGTACCCAGCTCATCTACCAGGCTGCGGCCATCATGCACGTGGCGGGCGTTGATTTCACCATGCCCTCCACGCCCGGATGGGACAACAGCGACATGAGCATGTTCGTGGGCGATTTCGAGAACATGGGCCGCCTCAAGCGGGCTCACTTCGAATCCGCCCAGAAGCTGCGCGTCAAGAAGATCGTCATGGGCGAGTGCGGCCACGCCTTCCGCTCCATCTATGACATGGGCAACCGCTGGCTCGGCTATGCCGACATGCCGGTGCCCGTGGTCCATGCCGTGGAGTTCTTCTGGGAGCTGCTCACCGAGGGCAAGATCAAGATCGCCAAGAAGCTCGAAGGCCCGGTCACCATCCAGGATCCCTGCAACATCATCCGCGGACGCGGCCTGATGGACAAGCTGCGCGAGGTCACAAGCATGTTGTGCGAGCAGACCGTGGAGATGATTCCCAACCGCGAGCACAACTACTGCTGCTGCGCGGGCGGCGGGGTCATCAACTGCGGCCCGCCTTTCAAGAATGTGCGCACCAAAGGCAACAAGGCCAAGGCCGACCAGCTGGCGAAAACAGGTGTCCACACCATTATCTGCCCGTGTCACAACTGCCACGGCGGCCTTGAGGACATCATCGGCTACTACGAGCTTGGCATGCACCCGAGGTTCCTTGGCGACATCATCTACGAGATCATGGAAAAGCCGGAAGGACTGTAGGGGGAACCAAAGATGCAGAAAACACACGTAAGACAGACCCTGGCGTTCATTGCCGTTGTCGCGGCCCTGCTGGTCGTCTATCTGGCGCCGGCCGCCCTTTCGCAGGACGACATGACCATGGTGCCTGTGGATGCCTTCGGCGTCCTTCAGCGGCCCCAGGTCGCCTTTGACCATGACGATCACAATGAAAAGGCCATGCTTGACGATTGCGGGGTATGCCACCACGGCAGAACCGATGACGGAAAGATGGACATGGAGTATTCGAGCGAAGGCGAGAGCTGCGAATCCTGCCATCCGGTCAAGCCTGAAGGCGGAGAGACGCCTCTGATGCGCGCCTATCATCGCCAGTGCATCACCTGCCATATGGACGAGGCCAAAGGCCCCGTCACCTGCGGCGAGTGCCATCAAAAGTAGTGCCCTGAGGGGATGGAGAGGAACCATGAACACAGTCTCACTAGCCAGAAACGGGATCATCGTCTCTGAGTCGGGAGCCGAAGTGGCGACGCCGCTGGCCGTACTGGCCGCAAAGGTCCGCCTTGAGGACAGGTACACCCTGCGCTCCTTCGCCTCGATGATGTGCCGCTATCCCGACTTCCAGGCCCTGAGCGTGTTCATTCCCCCTCTTCTGGACGAGTGCGCCCGCTGCCCGGAATCCGGTTGCGTCACCGACATGCTGACGCACATGGAACTGGTCCGGCGGGTGGAGATGGTCGGGTTCCCTGGAGAACCCCGGTTCAGCTTCCTCTGTACCCTGGCCGGGCGATACAACGACGCCGAGCAGGAACTGCGGCTCTTTCAGCTTGAAAGTCTGCTCGACATGCCGGTGAAGCTCGGTCTGCTCAAGCACTCGGTCTTCGGAGACTCGGTGAACATCATGGAATTCGAGACGGATTACACCCTGTTCGAGTTCATTGAAGGGGTGGCCTGGGAGTTTGGTTTCCAGAGAATCCCGGAACATTGTAGCATTAGGGGGTAGTACATGTTTAAGAAGATCCTGTTTGCGACCAGCGGAACTCCTGTCTGTGACAGCCCGGCCAAGATCGCCTTCGACCTCGCTGAAAGAGAGGACGCGGAACTCATCCTCTTTCATGTGCTCGGCGTACCCTCCCGGGGATTCAGCCTTGAGGTGACGGATGTTCGCACCGGCGACAGGGAAGGCCTTGGCGACGACTACGAGGCCTGGGTCAGGGAAGAACTGTCCAACACATATGACAACCAGCTCAAGCAATACGGCTACAAGACGCGCATCCAGTCCGCCGTTGGCGTACCTGCCACCGAAATCCTGCGGCTCGCCCGCCGGGAAAACGCGGACCTGATCGTCATGGGAGCCAACACCCGTTCCGACGAGGGCGGTGGCCGCCACCGCTCCATCATGGGCAACACCATGCTCGAGGTGGCCAAGCGCGCCAAGTGCCCGGTGCTGATCATCAACCGTCCGTGCAACACATGCTGGAACCTCTTCTCCAACATCATCTTCTGCACGGACTTCTCCAAGGCGGCCGACGCGGCCTTCCAGTTTGCACTGAAGGCGGCCAAGGACATCGGATGCCCGCTGTATATCTTCCATGCCCTCAACCTCCAGTCCGGCGACCTGGGCGGCAAGCCCACCCAGGCCCAGATCGAGGCGGGCCTTGCGGAAGCCAGGGAGCGCATCCAGAAGCGCTATGTCTCCCAGATGGGCGAGTTCGGCATGTTCGAGGTGGAGTGCCGCGAGGGTGTGCCCTATGTGGAGATTCTCAAGTACGCCCGCGAGAAGGAGGGCGACCTGGTGGTCATGGCCCACCACTCGCAGGACATTCCGCCCGAGGAGGCGGAGATCGGCAGCACTCTGGAAGAGGTTGTCCTGCGCTCCTCCTGCCCCGTGGCGAGCATCAACCATCCCGACTGGGTGGCAGCGGACGCACGCTAGGCGGCACGCCATGAGCAGTACCGCGAAGAGAGTCCTGGTGGTGGACGACGAACTCAACATCCGGCTGTTTCTCAAGACACTTCTTGAGACCAGTGGGTACGAGCCCCACCTGGCCCGCAACGCCCGGGAGGGACTTAAGCGGGCCTGGGAACTCAAACCCGATCTGATCATCCTCGATGTGATGATGCCCGGAGAGGGGGGACTGGTCATGTATCAGGGATTGCAGGAGGACCAGAGCCTGAGCAAGGTTCCGGTGATCATGCTCTCGGCCGTGGGGGCCACCACCTTCAGGCATGCCCTGAAGATCATGGGAATAGGCAAAGCCACCTATCCCGACCCCTTCGCCTATGTCCAGAAACCGCCCAAGGTGGACGAAATAAAGGCCATCATCGACCACGCACTGCGAAACAGGTAAGGGAGTGACCATGAAACAGGTCAGAAACGATACGACAACAGGAGCTTTCCTTGGCGGCCATCGGGCCGGGGATCGAGCGCCGATCAAAACGAGGGGGTCAAGGTATGTCTCGTAAGATACTCATCATCGACGACGATCCGTACATCGTCAAGTATCTTGAGGATGTCCTCCAGGATGACGGGTTTTCCACCTGTACGGCGTCCAATGTCGCCGATGCCCTGGAGCTGCTCAAGAAGGAAAAGCCGGATCTGATCACCCTGGACCTTGAGATGCCCAACGAGTGGGGGCCGAGGTTTTACAGGAAGATGATCCAGGATCCCGAACATAACAACATCCCGGTCATCGTGGTCAGCGGCCTTTCCGGCATCCATCTGGCCATCAAGAACGCCGTGGCATCATTCAAGAAGCCCTTCAACCCCAAGGAGCTTCTCGAGGCCATCCACAAGGCCCTCGACTCCTAGGGTTCATGCAACGAGCCTTCCCCGGCGGCGTGCCCCCGCCGCCGGGGAATGCCCCTCATGGACCGCGGAAAGTATCCCGCTCGCGTTTTTCCGGTTGAAAACGCGTGTAATTCCGGGTCCTGGGCTTCATTTCCCCGCCAAAAGGTGCGGTTGAGCATTCGGCCACTGTAGTGTAGGGTCGCGTCTTCGCTGCGGCGAAATTCGCATGGAGGCCTTTCACCGCTATGAGTCATCTTCCCATCCTGCTCGTTGACGACGAAGAGGGCATACGCACAGTTCTCTCCATCACCCTTGAGGATGCCGGGCACAAGGTCGATACGGCGGCCAATGCCAGCGATGCCCTGGAGATGTTCAGGGCCAGACGCTACCCCCTGGTGGTCACGGACATCCGTATGCCCGGCATGAGCGGCGTGGAACTCCTGCGCGAAATCAAGCGCATTGATCCCAAGACCGAAGTGATTATGATTTCGGGCCACGCCGACATCGATGTGGCCATCCAGAGCCTCAAGCACGACGCTTCGGACTTTATCACCAAGCCCATCAACATGGATGTCTTCACCTTTGCCCTGCAGCGGGCCGAAGAACGCAGCACCATGCGCCGTCAGCTGGAGGAATACACAAGCAACCTTGAGGCGCTTGTGGAGAAAAAGTCGGCGCAGCTGGTGGAGGTGGAGCGTCGGATGGCGGCCAGTCAACTCTTCGAGGGCCTCACCGCCAGCCTGGACGCCTTTGCCGCAAACCTCGACAACATGAGCATGTTCAATCAGATGCCCATGTTCGTCTCCATTCACAATCGCAACCGTGAGGTGGTGGCCATCAACGACCACTACCGCCAGCGTCTTGGCGACCTTGTGGGCGAAAAGAGCTGGAGCATGTACGACGATCTGCGCCAAGGCGAGCAGGAATGTCCCGTGGCCCGGACCATCGCCGACAAGGCGGCGCGCCGGGCCGAGCATGTGGTTCGCTGCGTCAATGGCAACCTCCATTCCGTGGCCGTGGATACCGTGCCCATCACCGCAAGCGACGACGAGGTGGAGCTGGTCCTCGAATTCATGGTGGACCTGCGCGAGGCCGAGCAATTGCGCGACGAACTGCGCACCACCCAGCACAAATACCAACAGCTTTTCGACCAGACTCCCTGTTTCATCTCAGTGCAGAATCGCGGTTTCACCATCCTTTCGTCCAACGCTCGCCATAAGGATGGCCTGGGCGATCTCGAAGGCGGGCTGTGCTACGAGAGAATCATGCACCGCGCCTCGCCCTGTCGCGACTGTCCCTTGATCAAGACCTTCGAGGACGGCGAGATGCACCAGATGGAGACGGTCATCACCAACCGCAAGGGCGAGCAGATCAACGCCCTCATCTGGAGTGCGCCCATCCGCGACACCTCGGGAGAGATCACCGAGGCCATCGAGATGATCACGGACATCACCCAGATAAGGAAGCTCCAGGATCGGCTGACCTCGCTGGGGCTTCTGCTCGGCTCCACGGCCCACGGCATCAAGGGGCTGCTCACCGGCATCGACGGGGCCATCTACCGCCTGGGCGCCGGACTTGAGAAGCAGAACTTCGCCCGGGTCGAAGACGGGTTCAACGATCTGCAACACCTCACCGGCCGCGTGAAGCAGACCGTGCTCGACATTCTCTACTACGCCAAAAAGCGCGAACTGAATTGGAAAAGCATAGATGTGGCCACCTTTGCCCTGAACACTTACACATCCATGTCGGCCAAGGCAGAGGCCAGAGGCGTGCTTCTTGAGCTGGACCTTGCCGCCAATCTTGGCTCCTTCAAGGCCGATGCCTCCATCCTTGTCTCGGCCCTGGGCAACATTCTTGAAAACGCCATCGATGCTTGCAACGGCAACGAGCCTGACGCGCCCGGCAACGTCCTCTTCAAGATCACCTGCGACGCCAGCCAGATCGCCTTCCAAATCACGGACAACGGTGCGGGCATGGATCACGAGACCCGTGACAAGCTCTTTACCCTCTTCTTTTCTTCCAAAGGCATCGCCGGAACCGGCATCGGCCTGTTCGTCGCCAACGAGATCGTGCAGCAGCACGGCGGCAATATCACCGTGGAATCCGAGCAGGGCCACGGTTCCACCTTCATAGTCTACATCCCCCGCGAACTCAGCGTCCAGGTTTAGGGGCGCAGGGGGACCCATTGCTTCGTTGCTGCGCGTGGGGGCAAACCCTCGCGTAGCGGACTACGCTTCGGCCTTGCCCCCCGCTTGCGCCTTGCACTCGCTCCCCCTGCGCCCCTAAACGGGTGCTTCGTAAGAGCAGATGGGGAAGCGGGAAGCGAAGAAGGGGAGCCCTGCCCCTTTTTCGCGACTGGTACTCGAACATTTCTCCCCAATGTGGGCGCTGGCCGATTGCTTCGTTGCTGCGCGGGGGGGCAAACCACTTGCGTAGCGGACTACGCTTTGGCCTTGCCCCCCGCTTGCGCCTTGCACTCGATCCCCCTGCGCCCCTAAACGGGTGCTTTGGGTGGCGGGAGGCTGTGATTTCGGGGAGGGTGGCTTGACGGTTCCCGTGTCTGGGGCTCAAGCGCGATGCGCCGATCAACTGGCGGACGTGTCGTAGCGGCCGTATTCGCGGTCGCGGGTTTCCTGTCGGGCCACTGCCCTGGCGCAGAGCAGGCCAGCGGCCAGCCAGATCAGGGCGGCCACCAGGCCGAAGCTGCCGCCGAGCAGGGGATCGGTTTCGGGAAAGAGCCACATCCAGATGCCCTGGACCTGGGCATTGACCGTCGCGTGGATGAAGGCCGCCACCACCACCGAGCGCGAGCGCAGGGTCATCTCGTTGATGAATACCCCAAGGGCGGAGGCCACCACGCACATCATGATCACCCCGGAAATCGGATGGCCGGGATAGTTGAAGCCCACCAGGATCAGCGGGGCGTGCCATAGCCCCCAGACCACCCCCAGGATGGCATAGGCCGGAACCTTGCCCAGCCCCATGAGCCGGGGCAGCAGGAACCCGCGCCAGCCAAGCTCCTCGCCCAAGGCGTAGACGAACTGGAGCAGCGGCCCGAGGAGCATGGAGGCCGGAAGCATGACCGTGAAGAGGGAGGTCAGGTCCTGAGGGGTGTCGGCAAAGGCGTTGAGCGCCGCAAGGGCCGGGTCTGCCTGGGAGAATCCGGCCAGCCAGCCGACGGTGTGGATGACCCCGTAAACCAGCGGAACCAGAAGCACGGTCAGAAAGTACGGCCCGGCGGTGCCCGGCCGCAGCAGCAGCCTGTCGGCCACCCGGCGGGGCGATCCCTTTTCGGTCACGGTGGTGATCAGCAGGGCGGTCAGGCCGGGAATCCAGGTGATCAGGAGCAGCCAGGCGGCCGGAGTGTGCGTGAACTGGTCGGCGTCAAAGCGCAGCCCATCCTGAATCTGGAAGTACTGCACTCCCCAGGTGGCGGCGAAGACCAGGCCCAGAAACCAGAGAATCGGGCCCGCGGAGCTGCGGAACGCTTGGGTACTCATGGCCGCGAATCTACCCCAAACCCCTCGCGTCCGTCTACTCCGGCTTGCAGGTCACATGGCACACGCCTGTTCAGGCTGTTGAAAAATGGACGATTGCTTCGTTGCTGCAAAAAGATAAAACCCTCGCGTAGGAAGACTACGCTTCGGTCTTTATCTTTTTTTGCGCCTCGCACTCGCCCATTTTTGAACAGTCTGAATTCTGTTGCATTCAAGGCTACTCCGGCTTGCAGGTCACATGGCACACGCCTGTTGGGGTGTTCACGGCGTGGGGGAAGAAACGCCTGCGGATGCGCAATGACACGCCCACCAGTCCGATGAGCACCGGCACTTCCACCAGCGGCCCGATGACCGCGGCAAAGGCCACGCCCGAGTCGATGCCGAAGACCGCGATGGCCACGGCGATGGCCAGTTCGAAATTGTTTGAGGCCGCCGTGAAGGAGAGGGTGGCCGACTGTTCGTAGGTGGCCCCGGCCTTGGCCGACATGAAGAAGGAGACAACGAACATGAGCAGGAAGTAGACGCATAGCGGGATGGCCACGCGAACCACGTCAAAAGGCAGTTCCACAATGTATTCACCCTTGAGGGAGAACATGATCAGAATGGTGAAGAGCAAAAATACCAGTGTCAGCGGCGCGATGGCCGGGACGAATTTTTTCTCGTACCACTCCCTGCCTTTGGTCCGAAGCCCGATGTACCGGGAGGCCATGCCCGCCAGGAAGGGGATGCCGAGATAGATGAAGACCGACTCAGCGATCTGGCCCATGGAGATGTCCACCACCACGCCCTCAAGGCCGAACCAGCCGGGCAGGATGGTGATGAAGATATAGGCGTAAAAGGAGAAGAAGAGCACCTGGAAGATGGAGTTGAAGGCCACCAGTCCGGCGCAATACTCGGTGTCGCCGTCAGCCAGGTCGTTCCAGACGATGACCATGGCGATGCACCGGGCCAGGCCGATGAGAATCAGGCCCACCATGTATTCGTGATGCCCGGAGAGAAAGGCGATGGCTAGGCCGAACATGAGCAGCGGCCCCACCACCCAGTTCTGCACCAGGGAGAGGCCGAGCACCCGTGTGTTGCGGAATATCCGGGGCAGCTCCTCGTAGCGCACCTTGGCCAGGGGCGGGTACATCATCAGGATCAGGCCCACGGCGATGGGGATGTTGGTGGTTCCCACCTGGAAGAGGTTGATGGCCTCCTTGATCCCGGGATGGAAGTACCCGGCCATGACGCCGACGAACATGGCCAGAAAAATCCACAAGGTCAGGAAGCGGTCCAAAAAGGAAAGGCGTTTGGCCTCAGGCATGGCAATTCCCCTTATGATGTGCCGTTGCCGCAGGAATTGTTCTCCTTGGCGGACAGGCGAGCTTCCAGGGCCCGGGCGTCTTCCCGGGCAGCGGCGTTGGCTAAAAGTGTTTCGTCGAGCAGCGCGAGGACGGAGACCGCGAAGGGGTCGGGCTGATCTGGTCTGCGGTAGTGCATCCACTTGCCGCTTCGCCGCGCCTCGACCCAACCCTGCTTGCGCAGGAAAGCCAGATGGCGCGAGACAGTGGACTGGGGCATGCCCAGCACCGCCATCAGGTCGCACACGCACAACTCCCCTCCGGCCAGCAGACCGAGGATGCGCAGCCGGGTGGCGTCCGAGAGGCCCTTGCATCGTGCCGCCAATTTTTCCATGGACAAGATCGTATCCGCTTGCGCGGATATGTCAAGTGACGATCTGGTGGCGACGATCGGGTGGCGGCTGGTCAGGCGGGGGCGCGGCCTGAAAGCAGGTCTTCCAGGCGGCGGAAATACCCCTCGCGGCAGCGGTTTTCGGTGTCGAGCAGGGTGGCGAAGGCGTCGGCGAAGCCTGTGTCGCTGGCGGCGAACAGGCCGTGTCCGTGGACGATGGCCGCACCGTGTCCGGCCAGGGCCGGGGGCAGGGTGTTGCACAGCCCGGTGGGGCCGGTGCCCACCTCGCCGGGCACGATGGGCACCCCCTCGACGGTGCGGCATTCGGGGCAGGCCACATGGCAGCGGCCCCGGTGTGCGCAGTCCGGCCGGTCGCAGTCCATGGAAAGGATTACCGAGAAACGGGGATGGCCGTGCAGGATGCAGCGGGTCTGGCTCTGGCGGTAGACATCCTCGTGGGCGGTCAGTTCCGAGGATGCGGTCAGCCCGGTGGTGGACGAGCCGTCCATGGGGCAGGCGTCGATGCACCCCGGCAGCTCGTCCAGGGAGCTGCCGGTCTGGCTGATGAGGATGGTGTCGCCCAGTCGGCAGGAGATGTTGCCGAAGAAGGAGTCCACCAGTCCGTGCCCCACCACGGCCCGGCCTGCCCCGGCCATGGCGGCCAGGGCTTGGTCGCGGGCGGTGGGGATAGTCTGTGCCAGGGGCGGTTGGTCGCGGCGCATGGCATTCAGCATGGAGGAAGCGGCCTTGAAGGCGGCCCGGAAGCGGACATCCGGTCCCCCGGCTCGGGCTTGGGCCAGATAGCGGGAGAAGAAGAGCACGAAGCAGGCGAAGACCGTGGACGAGACAAAGACGAAGCCCTGCTCCGGGCTGACCGTGCCGCAGGAGACGATGCCGTGGCCGGGCACGATGGCCGCCTTGCGTCGGGCCAGGGCCGCAGCCAGGGCCGTGACCGAGAACTCGTGGCACACGGGAATGTCGTGCAGGAAGGTGCGCGTTTCGGTGTCCTCGGGGCGCAGGTTGTCCACTGGGGCGTCCGGGATCGGGGCGGCCAGGTGGTCGATGATGGTGGCGTAAGGTTCGGCCGGGGGGGCGAAGACCAGGGAATTGATGGGCAGCAGGTCGAAGAGCGGGGCCAGGATGGCGATCTGCGGATCGGGCCTGTTCCACTCCAGCCCGGCGTCCAGTCCGCCCACCAGCGTCTTGCCCGGCTCACACAGCCCCTGGTCTTCGAGCTTGCGGGCGTATTTGATGCACAGGGTTTTCATCGTGTCGGCTCCAGGCCGAGACGGGCGGCGGTTTCGCGGGTGGGCCTGCCTTGGTTGTCCAGACCCCGGATGCGGTAGTAGCCGGCCCGGGCCGCAAGAAAGGCGTTCCGGTCGATGGGGGGGATCGCGACATCGTCGCCCGATGAGCCTTCTTCGGTGAAAAAGCGCGGCGGCAGGTCGTCGTCGCTGGCGTCGAATCCGTTTTCAGCGTTCATGATCCGCTCATTGTAACAGATGCGCTCCCCCGCGCCCATGAGCGACCGGGCGTCGGCCTCCACCCCGGTGACGGCGCCGAAGGCACGGGCGTATTCTTCGAGGCCGGTGGCAAGGAGGGCAAATTTGCAGACGCCAAGAGAGTCTGTGGCCGCATGGGTGTCCTCGGCCAGTTTGATGATCCGCGCCTTGCCGCCGAAGCTGAAGCGGTCCGTGGACACGGGTTTGCGCAGGATCTCGTGGCTGACCGGGTAGGCCCGCAGATGGCAGCCGCCCCGGGTGCTCAGGGCGTAGCCCAGAGCCATGCCGTAGGCTCCCCTGGGATCGTAGGCGGCCAGCTCCATTCCCTTGACCGACATGGACAGCTCCGCCTGCCCGCAGGATTCGGCGAAATCAAGGGAGCCCCGGCCGAGATGACCGCCGTGGGCCATGTCGTAGAGCGCCTTGACCAGCGTACGCGCCGTGAAGTCCTCGCCAGTGATTTCGCGGTGGCAGGCCAGGGTGGCCCCGGCCGAGATGGTGTCGAGACCCAGGCGGTTGCACAGGGTGTTGGCCTGCATGGCAAGCTCCATGTCCGTATTGCCGATGAGGGCGGTGAAGTGCGACATGGTCTCGAACTCGGGCATGGCCCGCCCGTCGGCAGCGATCTTCCTGCAGCGGATGTGGCAGCCGGTGCAGCCGTGGCTGCGAGGGGCGTAGGCCGCCTGGAATGCCGGGGCGTTGAGGCGCGGCGCATCCTCGAAGCGGGTGCGGGAGAAGTTGTCCGTGGGCATCATCCGCCGGGCGTCCATGAGGTCGTAGAGTGCCCCGGTGCCCCGGCGGGAAAAGCCGTGTCTGCCGAGCAGCACTGGCGAAGCGGCCGTGAGCCGCAGAATGTCCTCGCGGGCCCGCAGCAGTCCGGCCTTGTCGTGGACGCGCACTTTTCCGGTGCCGGTGACGCAGAGATACTTGAGATTTTTTACCGCCCAGATCAGCCCGAGGCCGCCGCGCCCGGCGGCGTGGTGCCGGTCGATCATGACGCAGGCAAGAGGCGAGCCGTTTTCGGCGGCCAGACCGATGGCGGCCGCAGCCATGTCGGCCGGTATCCGGTTCGCCAGCCGGTCGAATACCGTGTCCGTTGTCGTCCCGGACAGATCCGTTGAGACAAGGCGAACCTCGGCGTCCTTGATTTCGATGCCGCAGGGGGTGTCGGCCCGGCCGGTGATGACCAGTCCGTCCCAACCGGCCCGTTTGAGCTGGGTGGCCAGTCCGCCTCCTGCCGATGAGTCGCAGATGGCCCCGGTGAGCGGCGAGCGGGACATGATGGTCCCCCTGCCCGAGGCGGGGGCGATGGTGCCGGTGAGGGGGCCTGCAAAGAGGAGCAGGGGCAGGTCGGGATGGTCGGTTTCCAGGGTGCAGGCCGGGCGTAGAAAATGCCCGGCCAGCCCCCGGCCGCCGAGACAGGTCTCGTAGAGTCCCCGGGCCGGGTGCTGCACGGCTGTTTCGCCCGTGCCAAGGTCGATGTGCAGTATCTTGCCGGTCCAGCCGGAGAGCGGGGTGTGCATGGCCAAAGATTCCCACGAACCCCTTGAAAAGGCAATCGGTTGACCGAGACCGTGAAACGGGTATTGTTTCGCCCGGAGGATGCCATGGCCGAGAAGAAGATAGACAGGTCGCGCAGGGATTTCCTGTTTGGCGCGGTGCGCAGGTTCCGAAAGGAGGAGAACGCCGGTCCGGCCGCGTCCACCGCCGCCTGTATCGACATGATGAAGGAGGCCAACGCCCTGTATGTCGACGGATGTTGGGAGGAGGCTCGCCAGAAGTATCGGCAGTGTCTTGACGAGGACAAGAACGACCCGGATGTGCGCTACCGGCTCGGGGTCTGTCTCTATCGCCTCGGCATGTACCGGCAGGCCAAGCTGGAGTTTGAGCGGGCCCTGCGCATCCGGCGTGAGTACATGGACGCCTTCCTCTATCTGGGATTGACCATGGTCCGTCTGGAGCGGCCGGACAAGGCCCTGGGGCTATGGAAGCGCTATTTCAATCCCGGCGCACTGGCCGTGCAGCGCGAACTCAATCTCCAGGCGGGGCTGATGGAAGAGGGTGTGTCCGACCCGCCGGAGACCATCGCCCAGGCCGTGGAAAAGGCCATCGCAAAGGCGGGCCACGCCGTGGGCTGAGGGCGTCTAGCCCGATTCCCCGTCATTTCCGGTGCGGCAAAAAGCCTGCGCCCGCTCCACCCGGCAGACGCGGGTGGTGAACGCTTCATACCATTTCTCGCGTCCCATTCGGCGTGCCTTGGCGTGTTCTGGATGGTCGCGCCAAGCGCGGATGGCCGCCTCGCTCTTCCCAGTACGATACGGTGACGCCCAGCCCGTCGCGGACCGAGTCCGCGCCGAGAAAGCCCTCCATGCCTCGGGCCAGTTCCAACATCCGGGCCGCCGTGGCGGCGTAGCCGTCGTCGAAGCCGGTGCGTGTCGAGGTGAAGACGACCGCAAAGTAGGGCGGTGGCGGTGTGTCGGTCATGGTTATTCCTGGAGCATGGTGTCTGCCGCCGCGTGAAAAGGCGGAACCGGCCCGGACGAGGTGTCCGGGCCGGTTCACTATAGGATCAGTGAGGGGGAATGGTCTAGTACATGCCGCCCATGCCGCCCATGCCACCCATGCCGCCCATGCCGCCGGGCATGGCCGGGGCCGCGGAGGCGGGCTCTGGCTTGTCGGCGATGGCGCATTCGGTGGTCAGCAGCAGACCGGCCACGGAAGCGGCGTTCTGCAGGGCGGTGCGGGTGACCTTCTTGGGGTCGATGACGCCCGCCTTGATCAGGTCGCCGTATTCGCCAGTGGCGGCGTTGAAGCCGAAGCCGTCCTTGCCTTCCTTGATCTTTTCCACCACGATGGAGCCTTCCATCCCGGCGTTGGCAGCGATCTGGCGCAGCGGCTCTTCCACGGCGCGGGCGATGATGTTCAGTCCGGCCTGCTCGTCGTCGTCGGCGGGCTTGACCTTTGCGATGACCTTGCCGGAGCGGGCCAGGACCACGCCGCCGCCGGGCACGATGCCTTCCTCGACAGCGGCACGGGTGGCGTTGAGGGCGTCCTCGACGCGGGCCTTCTTCTCCTTCATCTCGGTCTCGGTGGCGGCACCGACGTTGATGACGGCCACGCCGCCCACGATCTTGGCCAGACGCTCCTGGAGCTTCTCGCGGTCGTAGTCGGAGGTGGAGTCGGCGATTTCGGCGCGGATGGTGGCGATGCGGGCCTTGATGTCGGCCGCGTTGCCTGCGCCGTCCACGATGGTGGTGTTTTCCTTGTCGATGACCACGCGCTTGCAGGAGCCCAGGTCGTTGACGGTGAGGTTCTCAAGCTTGATGCCGATGTCCTCGGAAACCACCTGGCCGCCGGTCAGGGTGGCGATGTCCTTGAGCATGGCCTTGCGGCGTTCGCCAAAGCCGGGAGCCTTGACGGCCACCACGTTCAGGGTGCCGCGCAGCTTGTTGACCACCAGGGTGGCCAGGGCCTCGCCCTCGATGTCTTCGGCGATGATCAGCAGGGGCTTGGACATCTTGGCGCACTGCTCAAGCACGGGCAGCAGTTCCTTCATGTTGGAGACCTTCTTCTCGTTGATGAGAATCAGGGGCTCTTCCATCTCGCAGGTCATGCGCTCGGTGTTGGTGATGAAGTAGGGGGAGAGATAGCCGCGGTCGAACTGCATGCCCTCGACAACGTCAAGGGTGGTGTCCAGGCCCTTGGCCTCTTCCACGGTGATGACGCCTTCCTTGCCGACCTTGTTCATGGCCTCGGCGATGATGTTGCCGATGGTGGCGTCGTTGTTGGCGGAGATGGTGCCGACCTGGGCGATTTCCTTCTGGTCGCGGGTGGGCTTGGCGATCCGGCCCAGCTCCTCGACAATGGCTGCGACACCCTTGTCGATGCCGCGCTTGATGGCCATGGGGGAGCGGCCTGCGGCCACGAGTTTGACGCCCTCGGTGAAGATGGCCTGGGCCAGGATGGTGGCGGTGGTGGTGCCGTCGCCAGCCACGTCGGAGGTTTTGGAGGCCACTTCCTTGACCATCTGGGCGCCCATGTTCTCGAACTTGTCCTCAAGCTCGATCTCCTTGGCCACGGTCACGCCGTCCTTGGTGATGATCGGGGAGCCGAAGGATTTCTCGATGACCACGTTGCGGCCCTTGGGGCCGAGGGTCACCTTGACGGCGTTGGCCAGCTTGTCCACGCCGGATTTCAGCTTTTCACGGGCCTTGGCATCGAAAAGAATCTCTTTTGCCATGATCTATAACTCCTTAGGGGAAAGAAATGGGTTTGGTAATGCGAAGCCTGGGGTTAGTCGATGATGGCGAGAATGTCGTCCTCGCGCATGACCAGGTGCTCGTCGCCGTCGATGGAAATTTCGGTTCCGGCGTACTTGGCGAACAGCACGGTGTCGCCTTTCTTGACGGTCATCGCGACGCGCTTTCCGTCTTCGTCCAGCTTGCCGGGACCGGCCGCGACGACTTCGCCCTTCATGGGCTTTTCCTTGGCGGAATCAGGGATGTAAATGCCGCCAGAGGTCTTCTCCTCAACTTCCAGGCGCTTTACCAGAACGCGATCGTTCAGCGGTTTCAGCTTCATTCCTCTATACCTCCGATTGTGATTGTTCTTTTCGGGGCCGCTCCAGAGCCTTGCGGCCGTCATGGCGGCCCGCATGAATGGGGCGCACCCGGGGGGCGCTCCTCCAGGCTGGGTGATAGATAAACACGGCCGGGAGCGAGTCAAGCGCGTCCGACAAAAAAAATGCAATCTCGGCAGACGGCCCGTGTCAGGGAAGAAGCACGGGGATGATTCGCGTCTTACCCTTTGATTTTCTTGTATGCTTGGCCAAATGGCTTGTCCAGGTTCAGAATATGGTCGCGGTACCAGTCGTGCATGAAGTTGCGGATGGTGATGGCGGGCATGGCCGTTCCGTTCATGAGTTCCCTTTCCATGCGGATCACATCGGTGATGAACCTGTTGTGTTCCCGTTTCTGCCCGGCAAGGCCCGGATAGTCGATCTCCTGCATATATCCTTCCTCGGTGCGGAAGTGGAGCAGGGCATAGTCCCGCAGCTCGTTGAGCACGTCGATGACCGCGTCGGCCTCGTCCTCGTCAAGGGGCCTGTACATGTCCGGGGCGGCCTTGCCGATCTTGTCCAGCAGGGTGAAGAAGGTCTTGTGCTGCTCGTCGAGTTCCTCAATGCCCACAATGTATTCCTGGGTGAATCCGGCGAGGTTGAGTCGTGAAGTCATGCGTTTCTCCTGTAACGCCTTGATTGGTTTGCTATGCCTATACCTATATTCTGGTCAGCTGTCACGCCCCGACTCGCCTCGGCGCGTGTCACGGGAAGGTGCGCCGGCCGTCACCGTCGGACACGGTATTGTCACTGCATTGGCGGGATACGAGCCAGGCTCGGGCGTAGCATCCATCAAACCCGGCACCCAGGAGGGATGGTATGGACGCTCTGGCCAAAGGCCCGTTGCTCAATCTCGCTTCCCCGTTTGGCGACCCGCTTCGTCACGCCCTGTTTTCCCTGTTTCGCAAGCCGCTGACCAAGGTGCTGCGGCTGGACACGCTCAACTCCATGTATGACGCCCTCAAGGCCGGGGAGGCCGGGGAGCCGTTCATCGACCGGGTCATGGACCTGCTCGGGGTACGATTCACCCTGGACGGTCAGCCCTTGTCTCGTGTGCCTTCCTGCGGTCCGCTGGTGGCCGTGTGCAACCATCCCTTCGGGGTCATCGAGGGGCTGTTGCTGGTGAAAATCCTGCGCTCGGTGCGTACCGACATCAAGATCATGGCCAATTTCATGCTTGGCATGATCCCGGAGATGGACGAGCTGCTCATCGAGGTGGACCCCTTTGGCAAGGAGGGCTCAACTGCCAAGAACATCGCCGGGCTCAAGGCGAGCATGCGCTGGCTCAAGGATGGCGGTATGCTCGTGGTCTTTCCCGCGGGCGAGGTGTCGAGCCTGAGGATGAAAAAGGCCATGGTGGCGGACCCGCAGTGGAGCCCCATGGTCGGGCGCATCATCCGCAAGACCGGAGCCGCGGCCATGCCGGTGTTTTTCGAGGGCCGCAACAGCGGGCTCTTTCAGACCCTGGGCCTGATCCATCCCCGGCTTCGGACCGTGCTCCTGCCACACGAGAACCTCAAGCACGCCGCCCGGCTCATCCGCGTGGCCCTGGGCGGGGTGGTGGAGAGCGCCCGGCTTTCCGCCTTTGCCGACGACCGCGAGATGATGGACCACCTGCGCTTTCGGACCTACCTGCTGCGCAAGGCGCCGGGTTCGCGTGCGCCCTTCCGGGCCGTGTCTTCGTCCAGGGCCATGGAGCCCGTCGCCAACTCCCGCGACAGGCGCACCCTGGCCAGCGAAGTGGCCGCCCTGCCCGATGCCAACATCCTGATCCGCTCCGGCGACTTCACGGTCTTGGAGGCTGATGCCTTCCGCATCCCGCGCCTGCTGCGCGAGATAGGCATTCGTCGGGAAGAGACCTTCCGTCTGGTGGGGGAGGGGACGGGAAAACCCATGGACATCGACGCCTTCGATGACACCTATCGTCATCTGGTGCTCTGGAACCACGCCGAGCGCGAGGTGGCCGGGGCCTACCGTTTCGGTCTGACCGACGAAATCCTCAAGGCGCGGGGCGTGGCTGGTCTCTATACCAGTACGCTCTTCAAGTATCGTCCCGGCCTGCTGGAATCTATGGGCCCGGCCCTGGAGATGGGCCGCTCCTTCGTGGTCCCCAAATATCAGAAGAGCTACCAGCCGCTGCTGCTTCTGTGGAAGGGGGTGGCCGCCTTTGTGGTCAACAATCCGAAATACACCAAGCTTTTCGGTTGTGTTTCCATCTCGGGCGAGTATTCCGAACTCTCTCGCGAGCTGATCATGCGCTTCATGGAGCGCCACGCCTTCCGGCACGACATGGTCGGCATGGCCGTTCCCAGGCGGCCTCCAAAGGTCAGGCGGCTCGGCAAGGTGGATTTTTCGCTGCCCGACTCGGTCTTCGACGACCCGGACGATGTGGCCGATCTGGTGCGCGACGTGGAGGCGGGCCGGTCCATCCCGGTGCTGCTTCGTCAGTATCTCAAGCTGGGCGGCAAGATTCTGGGCTTCAACGTGGACCCGGATTTCGGCCACTGTCTGGACGGTCTGATCCTGGTGGACCTCCTGCACAGCGATCCCAAGGTGCTTGGCCGGTTCATGGGCGCGGACGGGGTGCGCGATTTTCTGGCCGTCAACGGCGCCACGGCGGCAAAGCCATCGGGGAGGCCGCCCCATCTGCACGTGGCCGCCTGATCTGTTGGCATCCGGGCCGGATGGGTATAGAGTCCGGTCCATGAAACCATACCTTGCGGGCGCAACGCCCATCCTGCCGGTCCTGGTCCTGACGTTGTTCTTTGCCGCGGCCAGCGCCATGGCGGCAGAAGACGAGGGCGGATGCGCCCCCAGGTATCGGGCTCTGGTCGAGGCGGCCAGGGTCGAGTTGCGCGGTACCGGCGACACGGAAGTGCTGATTGTGACCGACCCCCTGTGCTGGCATTGCCGCCTGGGGCACAAGCTGGTGGGCGAGTATCCCGATCTCTATGGCCGGGTGAAAGTCCTTTTTCTTCCGGGCCGCAGCTTCCTCGGCTCGGATATGGCCGCCTGGGTCATTGAGGACGTGGCCGGGACGGACCGGCTTAAGCCGTTGCTTGATTTCGCGTATCGCGACCTGCGTCAGCCCAAGGTGAGCGATCTGGACGAGGCGCGGATGCTCATCCTGGCACAGTTCACCGCGGCCTTCCCGGACATGCTGGAGGGCACGACCCTGCCCGATCTGTTCCTGCGTCTGGCCAAAGAGCACGGCCCCCGCGTGGCCGCCGGGGCCGAACTGGCCCGGGCCGCACAGCTCCCCGGCACCCCCATCCTCATCGCCGGAGACACCATAGTCATGGGCTACGGCCCGGAGGCCTGGCTGGAAGCCCTCGCCGCCAAGTCCGTTTGCCCATAGCCTTCGGGCGCTTGGGCGGCGGGGTGATCGGTGCCTACAGCCCCTTCTTCCTCTTGATCCACTTGTCCACCTGGGGCGGCGCATAGGTCTCGAAGCGGTCCAGCAGGTCGGCCGGGTCCGAGCCGGTCAGGACCATGCCTCGGTGCTCCTGCACCAGAAATCCTTCATGCACCATGCGATCCATGTGGTCGGCGAGGCAGGCGTAGTAGCCCTTGACATCCAGCAGCCCGCAGGGCTTGGCGTGGTAGCCGAGTTGGTTCCAGGTCAGCACCTCGAAAAATTCCTCAAGCGTGCCCAGGCCGCCGGGCAGGGCGATGAAGCCGTCGGACAAGTCGGCCATCTTCTGCTTGCGCTCGTGCATGGAGGCCACCACGTGCATGGCGGTCAGCCCGGTGTGGGCCACCTCCTTTTCCACCAGCAGCTCGGGGATGACGCCGATGACCTCGCCGCCCGCGTCCAGGCAGGCGTTGGCCAGCCGACCCATCAGACCCACGTCGGACCCGCCGTAGACCAGACCGATGGAGCGTTGGGCCAGCTCGCGGGCCAGGGCGTCGGCGGCCTGGGCATAGGCCGGGTCAGTGCCGGGGTTGGAGCCGAGATAGACGCAGACCCGTTTCATGACACCGCCCGCACGGCCTTCCCGATGTCGGCCACGAACTCGTCGACCATGGCCTCGGTGGTGGCCCAGGAGGTCATCCAGCGCACGGTGTGGTCGTGCTCGTCCCAGACGTAGAAGTAGTATTTGCGCAGCAGGATGTCCGTGGCCTCGGGCGGGATGTGGGCGAAGATGGCGTTGCAGTCCACGCTGCCCTTGATGCGTACGCCGGGGATGGCTCCGGCCCGCTCGGCCAGCCGTTTGGCCATGGCGTTGGCGTGGCGGGCGTTCTCAAGCCACAGGTCGTCCTTGAGGTAGCGTTCGAGCTGGGCCGAGACAAAGCGCATCTTGGAGACCAGCTGCATGGCCTGCTTGCGCAGGT
Source organism: Pseudodesulfovibrio alkaliphilus (assembly GCF_009729555.1). NCBI lineage: Bacteria > Pseudomonadati > Thermodesulfobacteriota > Desulfovibrionia > Desulfovibrionales > Desulfovibrionaceae > Pseudodesulfovibrio > Pseudodesulfovibrio alkaliphilus. The sequence continues at coordinate 361,888 of NZ_WODC01000001.1, read as the reverse complement.
AGGGGAAGCCCTCGCCGATGTCCGGGTTGAGGAAGACCACGGCCTCGCCCATGAGGCAGCCGTTCTTGGTGCCGCCAAAGGAGAGCAGGTCCACATCCAGGGCGGTGGTCATGTCGAAAAAGGAGCAGCCGAGCGCGGCGCAGGCGTTGGCCAGCCGGGCGCCGTCCAGATGGACCAGCAGGTCGCGGTCGTGGGCGAACTCCACGATATTCTCGATCTCCCTGAGGGTGTAGAGCTTGCCCAGTTCTGTGGGCTGGGTGATGGAGATGACCTTGGGCTGGCTGGCGTGGACGAATCCGATGTGGCCCAGGTAGGGGGCCACACTGCCGGGCGTGAGCTTGCCGTCCTTTGAGGGCACGGGCACCAGCTTGATGCCGCCAAAGGCCTCGGGGGCGCCGCATTCGTCGTTGTTGATGTGGGCCTGCTCGGCGCAGATGACCGAGTTGTAGGTGTGGGTCACTGCGCGAATCCCCAGGGTGTTGGCGGCCGTGCCCGTGGTCACGTAGTGGATGCGCGCCTGGGAGCCGAAGAATTCCTTGAACACCTCGTCGGTGCGGATGGATATTTCGTCGTCGCCGTAGGACTTGACGTGGCCCGCGTTGGCTTTGACCACGGCCTCCATGATGGCCGGGTGCGCCCCGGAGTTGTTGTCGCTGGCAAAGGATCGCATGGGAAAGCCTCCTATTTGAGCCCGAAGAAGGCGCGGGCCGCGTCGTGCTTGAGAATGTGTTCGGCCAAATCGGCGTAGCCCGCCCCGGCGGGGTGGACCCCGTCGCCGTCGTTTAAGGCCTGTCCGTAGACAAAGGAGCGGTGCATGGCGTCAATGGCGGGTACAAAGGGGATATCCAGGCGTTGGCACATGGATTGGAAGAGGCGCGACAGACCGGCGATGGCCTCGCGTTTGTTCCGGTCGTTCACAGGGGTGGGGCCGATCACCAGCACCTCGGCCTCGGCCTTTGCCCTGGTGAGCATGGCCACGGCCGCGCCCAGGGATTCCTCGGTGCCGATATTGTTGAACACATCGGCCACGCCGAAGTTGAAGACCAGCCTGAGCGGAGTGTTTTCCATGCGCCGGACCATGGTCTCGGCCCGCCAACGGTGCTGCATGCGTACCGTGGCATCGCGCCGCACCCCGAGATTGTAGGCCGTGGCCTCGACGCCCTCGCGGCGCAGGGCGACGCCCAGCCTGCCCGGCCAGCCCATGCCCGCCTCGTCGCCCACGCCCAGGGTCAGGGAATCTCCGAAATAGCAGATGACCATGGCTTACTCCTTGATGCGTGCGGTGATGGCGGCGATGTCGATGACATAGGCGACAGTGGCTGCCAGGGGCCTGTCTTCGTAGGGCAGCGGTTTCCCCGCGTATTTCAGGGTGATGGCGTCAAGGACGGTGTGTATTTCTTCGCCCTCGACGCGGCGGGGTCTGCCCGTGCCCATGACCGAGCGGAAGCGGTAGCCGTATTTGCAGGCTGCGTCCCCGGTCTTTGGTTCGAGGTCCACAGCCGCCGAAAAGGCCAGGAGCGCTCCCGAGTCCAGAGCCGCCGCCTTGCGGCCGCGTCGGCCCGAATGGATGCAGAGCCCGCCTTCCATGGCCGCGAAGTTGACGGGTACGCAGCAGGGCCCATGCTCGTCGGTGAAAGCCAGCCAAAGCACCTCGGCCCTGGCCAGGATGTCGGCGACGACTGGGGGATCAACGGTCACGTCTTTGCGCATGGTGGTTCTCCGTGGGTTGGTCGAAGCGGCAGCCCGAGTCATAATCCCCTCGGGCCGCGAAGACAACCCGCTGGATGCGGCTTAAAATTCGAGCAGCCCCAGGGGGTCCAGGTCGTCCTGCTCCACGCGCACGAACCGGGCCACATCGGTGAAAAGATCATTTCTGATCTCGACCAGCCGCCACTGCCGCCCCGTGCCAAAGGCATTCCACAGCTCGACCTCAATGCCCTGACGGACGCGGAATTCCACAGACTCCACCTCGGGGGGGGTGCCGCCCAGATGGGTTTGCATCAGGGGCACAAGCCCGCAGGTGACGTGGGCGACATCAATGCTTTCGGGGCGTTCGGAGGATTGTTTGCTCTCGGTCATGGCTATTTCCCTATGCAGAAGGCGTCGAAGATGGCGTCCAACACCTCCTGGGAGGTGATCTCTCCGGTGATGGACGAAAGGGTGGCGCAGGCTGTTTCCAGTCGTACGCTGAGCAGGTCGTAAGGCACCCCGGCCACGGCATCGGCCTCCAGGAGACGCAACTCTTCCGCAGCCTGACCCAGGGCCGCTGCCTGCCGGGCGTTGGGGGCCAATTCGTCCGGGTCGGGTTGGCCCGCGTTCTCGAGAATCCGAGCGCGGATTCGGACACAGAGGGCATCCAGGCCGTGCCCCGTGGTCGAAGACACGGTGACTGTTTCCAGGCCCGGCGCGGCGCGGATGGACGGATCAAAGCCCGGCAGATCCTGCTTGGTGAGCACGGCCAGGGCGCGACCGGGCGAAAGCTTTGCGGCGGTTTCCAGCGTGGCTGCATCCAGGGGCGCGGTCCCGTCCGCCAGGAGCAGGACGAGATCGGCTCTGTCCATGAGCTTTTGGCCCATGTGCATCCCGGCCGTCTCCACGGCGTCTATGGGTTCGTGCCCTGAATCGTCGGCAAGGCATGGCCGCATACCCGCCGTGTCAACCAGGCGGACCAGGAGGCCGTCTAGATTCAGGGATTCCTCCAGGTAGTCGCGGGTGGTGCCGGGCTGGTCGGTGACAATGGCCCTGTCATGGCCGAGCAGGGCGTTCATCAGGCTCGATTTGCCTGCGTTGACCCGTCCGGCCAGGACCACCAGTGCGCCTTCCCGCCATGTCCTGGAGCGGTCCACCGCCCCTAGCAGGGCGTCGATTTCAGCGCGGATGCGGGCCGCGTCTCCGGCCAATTCCCCGGGGGCGAGGCACTCCACTTCATCTTCAGGAAAATCCACGGCCACAGCGAGCCTGGCCCGCAGGGATTCCAGGCCGGACCGCAGTTCGGTGATGCGCCTGCCGAGCAGGCCCGAGAGTTTGGCCTGTGCCAGATGCAAAGCGCTCCGGCTTGGTGCGTGGATCATCTCGGCCACGGCCTCGGCCTGGGTCAGGTCCAGGCGGCCGTGCATGAAGGCGCGATAGGTGAACTCCCCGCGTTCGGCCAGACGCGCACCCTGGCGCAAGGTCTCTTCCAGCACGGCAGCCAGCACGGCGCGACCGCCGTGGCAGTTGATTTCCACAACATCTTCACCAGTGTAGGAGCCGGGACCGGGCATGAAGGCCACCAGGACATCGTCGAGAACCGCTCCGTCGGAGGCGACGATCCGGCCGTAGTGCAGGGTGTAGGGCGTGAAGTCCGTGAAGGAGGGCCGGGCAGGGCGGAACATCCGGGCGGCGATGCTCCGGCTGGAGACGCCGCTTAGGCGGATGATGCCCACGCCGCCGTCGCCGGGCGGGGTGGCGATGGCGGCGATGGTGTCGTGTGCGCGTCGCGGGTCAGGCATTCCGCACTCCGGGGTCCGAAAAGGAACCCGTGGGTTGGGGTGGCGAGCCGGGGCTTGCCCCGAGGGCTCCGCAGGGTATCTGGGGCAGATCCCGCTGTCTTCCCCGGCGCAGGTCTGGCGGGAGGAAAAGGGGCCGGGGATTTCGCTCCGCCGGCCCCGACATGGTCGCTAGTAGCGCGAGCTGTTGCCGTTTCTGCGGGCCTTGGGCACGATGAGCACCCGTTTCATCGGTCCCTCGCCCTTGGAGCGGGTGAAGACCGTTTCGTTGTCCTGCAGGGCGAGATGAATCACGCGCCTGTGGTAGGAGGACAAGGGCTTGGTGGATTGGGTGCGGCCCAGGCTGCCCGCCTTTTCGGCCAGATGCCAGGCCACCTGTCGAAGCTTGTCGTCCTGTCTTTCGCGGTAGTCGCCGGTATCCACCTGGACCCTTACCGAGGCTTCCATGGCCCTGGAGACGAGGCGGTTGACCAGATACTGGATGGAGGAAAGGGTCTGCCCTTCGCGGCCGATGATCAGCCCGCTGTTTTCCTCATCGTCGATGAAGACCTTGACCCGGTCGGGCTCGATGGTGATTTCAAGTTTGGTCTCGCCAATGATGGGGGTGAGAATCCTGACCATGACTTCATGCACGGTCTTTTGGAGGACCACGGGATCGATATCCGCCAGGTTGGCACGCGGATGCTCCTCTGCCTCGTCCATTGCTCTGGGCTGGCGCGGGGTGCGCTCGCGGGGCGGACGTTCTTCACGGCTCCGCTCGGTGCGCTGACGATCGGCACGGGGCCGGTCGCCCCTGGGTTTGTCGGATTTGGGTTTGCGCTCGCGGGGCTTGCGTTCCTGGCGGGGCTCGGTTTCGACGTTGCCGTTGGCCTCGATGACAGGCTCGCCCTGCGGCGCGGGGGCAGACTCGGGCTTGCGTTCCTGGCGGGCCTCCCGGTTTTCAGTCCCGGCCTCGCCCTGGTTCTTGGGTTCGGCCTTGGCGCGGGGCTCGGGCTTGCGATCACGCTCCGGGGTCTTGGGAGCCTCCCGGCGTTTGGGGTCCGCTTCGCCATTGAGGATGTCCGAGGCGTTGACCTGGGCTCTGGGCCGGGCCTTCACTTTGGCCTTCTTGACACCCATGATGCCGAATATCCCGGTGGAACCGCCGCCGATGATCTCGATTTCCAGGCGGTCGCGTTTGAGATTGAAATAATCACAGGCGTTTTCGATGGCTTCGTCCAGGTTTTTTCCCTGGAATTCCTTGAAGTCGCTCATTTCATTATCCTTCCAAAGCCGGAGTTAATGCCTCCGGTGCGGTATTTAGGCTTTATCGGCCGCTTTCTTTTTGCTTGACCGGGCGATCATGACCTGCTGTCCGATGGAGAGAATGTTGTTGAACAGCCAGTAGATGACCAGTCCTGACGGGAATTGCAGGAACATGAAGGTGAAGACGATGGGCAGGAGCATCATGATCTTCTGCTGGGTCGGGTCTCCTGCCGCGGGAGTCAGCTTTTGTTGCAGGAACATGGTCGCGCCCATGATGATGGGGGTGACGTAGTATGGGTCCTTGGCCGAGAGATCGACCAGCCAGGGCAGGTCCGTGAAGGGCACCTTGGCGATGAACGGGGCGTGGCGCAGCTCGACAGCGCCAAGCAGGGCCTTGTAAAGGCCGAAGAAGACGGGAATCTGCACGAGCATGGGCAGGCACCCGCCCATGGGGTTGACCTTGTAGGTCTTGTACAGGGCCATGGTCTCCTGGTTGAGGCGCTGCTTGTCGTCGCCGTACTTCTCACGCAGTTTCTGGACCATGGGCTGAAGCTTCTTCATTTTTTCCATGGAGGCGAAGCTGCGCTGGGACAGGGGCCAGAAAATCAACTTGATGACAATGGTCAGCAGGATGATGGCCACGCCGTAGTTGTGCACATAGTCATAGAAGAAATTGAGGCCGATGAGCAGCGGCTTGGCCAGGAAGTCGAACCAGCCGAAGTTGACCGCCTCCTTGAGCTGGTTGGGCATGGCCGCGAGCAGGTCGCGGTCCATTGGGCCGAGGAAGTAAGACGCTCTGACCGTCTTGGCCACGCTGGGCAGGAAGGTGGCGTCCTCGCTGACGGCCATGCGGAAGATGTCGTCCTGAACACCGGCTGCCAGGGTGGCCCGGTCGCTGGCCGGAATGACCGCAAAGAGGAAGTAGTTGGATTCTATGGCTCCCCACTTGAGTCCTGCCGGGGCGAAAAAGCCCTTGTCGCGCAGGTCGTCGCGGTCGCTCATCTCGTCGCGGCCGTTGACGCTCAGGTAGGCGATCTTGGTGGGGTTGTAGCTGTCTCCCTCGGCGGACATGGACTTTGCCGCCGCAGTGAAGGCCACGGCGCCTTCCACGCCGATGGCGGCCAGGGTGGTGATGGTGGACGACTCGGTGATGTGATAGGTCTTGGGGTCAAAGGTAAGGGTCCGTTCAATGCGATAGTCGCCAGCCTGTCCGGTGAAGGTCAGGCTCTTTGGTTCCTGGTTCGGGCCAAGGGTGATGTTCGAGCCGGTGAAGGCCCATTCCCCGTGGCGCCAAGTGTGGATTTCCCTGCCTCCTGCGGTCAGGATGAGGCCGAGGGGGCCCTTGGCAAAGGCGTTGGCGCCGATGAGGTCGACGTTGGGAGAGTTTTCCTTGACGGTTTCGCGGTAGTTCTTGAGGACGAATTTTTCGAGGATGCCGCCTTGGGAATTGAAGACCGCCGTGTACAGGGGGGTGTCCACCTTGACGGATACGCCCTCGGTGGGGGCGAAGTCCCCGACTTCGGTTGCCGGGGCCGGGGCGACGCCCTGTTCCTGGACGGTGAGCGCCGCCGCCATGCGCTCAGCCTCGGCGGCCCTTCGGGCCATTTCCGCCTGCTCCTCGGCCGAAGGGGCCATGAGATACTGCCACCCGAAGATGACGATGAAGCTTAGGACCAGGGCGAGGACAAGGCGGAGTTGCTCCTTCTTTTCCATGGGATGATTCTCGCTTTGAGTTTGTCGGTGGGCCAGACGGCCGGGACGGGGTCGTATCCCCCGCGGCATAGAGGCTGACAGCGGAGCAGGCGCCACGACGCAAGAAGGCCGCCCTTGAGCGCTCCGTGGCGGATGACGGCCTCCCGTGCGTACTCGGAGCACGACGGGATGAACCTGCATGCCGGAGGCAGCAAGGGGGAGATGAGTTTTTGGTACAACCAAATGAGCGCAAGAAAAAGAGCGCGCATCATTTCCTCACTTACGAGGCCGCCGCTTGCGCCTTGAGGCGGGATAAAAGCGGGGTGAACTCTTCTGTGGCCAGGGCGAGGTCCAGCTGATCGGCCTCCAGGTTCCGCTTGGGAACGACGACGATATCAAGAGGCAGCTCGAAATCGTACTGATGCAGCCGGAAGTACTCGCGCACCACCCTTTTGATTCGGTTGCGCGCCACCGCATTGCCCATTTTCCTGCTGACGGTCAGGCCCAGGCGCAGGCCGCCCGACCCGGACTCGCGACGAACAATGAACAGGATAAAGCTCTTGGAGAAGTGCTTTTTGCCCTGCTCGTAACATGTCCCGAACTGGAGGCGGGCAAGCAGGCGGCGCTCCTTGCCCCAGTTTAGACGGATAATCTCTTGCGTCCCTTGGCGCGACGGCGGCGGAGCACTGCGCGACCGTTCTTGGTGCGCGAGCGCACCAGGAATCCGTGGGTCCGCTTGCGGCGGCATTTGCTGGGCTGGTAAGTACGTTTCATATCGGTATCTCCTGAGAGTGTGTTTTTTTAGAAACAGGAACCCTGTCGAACGGAAGCATATAACCGGAGTCACGGCTGTCGTCAAGGCAAAAGCGGCGCATCTGCCTGTCGGGCGGGTATCGGGGCTTCCTGTCGGCCGCGCAATCTGCTACAGGTTTTCAAGTCGGATGGCGAGAGTTTTTTTGCGGTTTTTTTCGGGCCTCCGGCATCGGCCATTACATAAAATAAGGAGTGACCATGGACAATCCCATAGACGCCTACTGGGAACTCGCCCTGCGCGAGGTGAAGCTGCAACTGGCGGGCAACGGCTTTGACGCTTATCTGGTCGAGTCGGTGAAGGCGGCGGGAGAGCTGGTCCTTGGCGAAATCCTGCCCGCCCTGCAACCCAAGACAGTGTCCTGGGGCGGTTCGGCCACCCTTGTGGCAACCGGGTTGCACGAGCGGATTGCGGCTGACGGCGGGTTTGCGGTGCTGGACCCCTGGGACAAAAGCCTTTCTGCCGATGAGAAATATGAATTGCGCCGCCGCGCCCTTCTGGTGGATTGCTATTTTTCCGGTGCCAACGCGATCACCGCCGAGGGAGCCCTGGTCAATCTGGACATGTACGGCAACCGCTGCGGAGCCATCACCTTCGGTCCCAGGAACGTGATCGTCCTTGTGGGCCGCAACAAGCTTGTGCCCGACCTTGAGCGGGCCATGAACCGGGTCAAGGAATATTCCGCTCCGGTCAACGCCATGCGGCTTGACATGAAGACGCCATGCGCCAAGACGGGCTATTGCATGGACTGCGACTCGCCCCAACGCATATGCAACGTCTGGACCATTACCGAGAAATGTCTGCCCAAGGGGCGGATCAAGGTGGTGCTCATCAACGAGGATCTTGGGCTCTAGGTTGTGGAAAAGCTGTTCCAAACCGTGTTCCAAATCATGTTCCGAGCCGTGTTCGTCCATTGTTCATAACGTGCGTCGGCGGAGTTGTCATGAGTGAACGGCATCTTTCGAGCGACCGCGCCTACCGCGACATGGTGCGCCCTCGGAACGGGGAGGTGCGCTTTCAGGTGGCCGTGGAGCAGACCGATCTGCTGGTGGTGGCCGAGTCTGATCTGCGTCACCAGATGGCGGCGCATGTTGCGCGGTTGCGCGGCGAGTTGAAGAACTGGATGCTGTTTCACCCGGAGTTCGCGGCCAGTCTGGCTCCTGTTGAGGTCCCGGACTCGGCGCCGGAGATCGTCCGGGCCATGGCCGGTGCCGCCGCCCTGTGCGGGGTAGGTCCCATGGCCGCCGTGGCCGGGGCCGTGGCTCAGGCCGTGGCCGAGGCGTTCGTCGGACAGAGCCCCAATGTTCTTGTGGAAAACGGCGGCGACAGCTTTTTGTGCTCCACCCGCGAGCGGGTGGTGGCCCTGCTGGCCGAGCCGCAGTCCGGGGCTCGCCTTGGTCTGCGGCTGGCGCCCGACGCCTTCCCTGTTTCCCTCTGCGCCTCAAGCGGGACCATCGGCCACTCCCTGAGCCTGGGCAGCGGCGACCTGGTGGCCGTGCGCGCCCGCGATGCCCGGCTGGCCGACGCCGCGGCCACGGCCCTTGGCAATCTGCTGCGCGGGCCGGGGGACATCCGCCGCGTTCTGGACCGGGCGGCAGAGCTGGCCGGGAGCGGGCTGGACGGGGTCTTTGTCCAGTATGATGAGAAGATTGCGGCCTGGGGCAACCTGGAGCTGGTGGCCCTGGAGTAGTTCGCGGTTCGCTGTTTCTGGCGAGGCTTCCTCAATCCTTTTTTTTCATCACCTCGTGCAGCAGGTTGCGCTTGAGCAGCCGGATGATCCTGGTGTCGTGCTCGTCGCGGCCCACGCTCAGCAGCCCCTGCTGGGCCAGGCCGTGGATATACTGCTCGATGCGCTCGGGGGTGGTGATGAAGGTGTCGGCCATGGACCTGACCGTGGCGTCGTAGCGCAGGGTGGTGGTCCCGTTGGCCGAGAAAAGGTCGAGGATGCGGACCACGCCCATGCCGGTGCTCGGCACCTTCATTGCCTTTCTTGTGGTGGATTTGAGGCGGCTGACGAGCACGGTGATGATGGAAGAGATGACCTTGGGGGAGTCGCGCATGTATTCTTCCAGGTCATCCTTTGTCACCACGATGACCTTGGAATCCTGCAGGGCGATGGCCGTGGCTGTGCGGGTGTTGTCGTCCAGGAACAGGGCCATCTCTCCGAAGATGGAGATGGGCTTGAGGATGGCGAAGACCTTCTTGTGGCCCTCGATGATGCCCGAAATCTCGATCTTGCCCTCGGTCAGGATGTAGGCCGCATCGCCGCGGGTGCCTTCGTTGAACACGACGTTGTGCTTGAGCACGTTGCGCATCAGGAAGTTCCCGTGGGACACTTGTTTCATCTGGACGGTCTGCTGGTGGACGATGCTCACGCGGTTTCTCCTGTGGGGCGCTGCCGGTCAGGGTTCGATGCGGGTCAGAACGGAGCTGACCTTGGAGGTCAGCCCGTTTTTTCTGCCCCGGCGGCTGTCGGCGGTGAAGCTGAGGTAAAGGCGGTCAAAGTCGGGTTCGAGCTCTCTGTAGCAGGCGTCGATCACGGTCATGACCTCGTTCCAGTCGCCCTCAATGGCCGTGCCCATGGGGCCGAGCTGGCAGGGGAGGCCCGAGGCGCGGATAACCTCCACGATTCTGGCTACATGGGGGGCGAGAGAGCCCTGGACATGAAGCGGAAACAGACTGAGCTGGACGATGACGCTCATGGGCCGCCCTCCTTGCTGACGCGTTGATGTTGGCTGGGGAGCAGTCCGGCATGGTCGGCGTTACCGCGTCCCGGCCGAGGACTTGCGCTCCTCCTTGCGCCGGAGGCACGGCACAGGGTGCCTCCACAGACTTATTCCTGCATCGTCGCGGGCAAAGAGTCAATCACGCATGGAAATATCACTGCCCGGTAAAGGGGGGTCCCTCCGGGTGAAGCAGTCGGTCATCAGGGTCAGGAAGCGGCCCAGCATCACCGGGGCGGGCAGCGTGAGAGCCGGCTCGCTCCTGATGGCCCGCTCCGCGAGCAGACTGAAGGTCAGGGGGAGAACGCGGGAATGGCGCAGACCCTCGCCCGAGAAGGCGGCCAAGGCCCCTCCTGCGTCCACGGGATGGAGGACAAGCTCGTGGTTCTGCTCCGGGGTATGCAGTGCGGCGCATAGCTCGGGGGGCGAGGTGACCAGATACTGTCGGCAGGCCATGGGCCGGTTCGGATGAACAAGGCAACAGTCCTTTTCGAGGAAGGGGCAGGGGATGCCGAGCCGCCAGTAGCGGCGGGCCAGATCGCGAAAGGCGGCTGCGTCACTGGCGCCGGTTGAGAAATGACCAGTGAGCGGGGTGATCAGGCCCGCCTGGTCCAGGGTGTTGGTGGCGAGGGCGAAACGTGAGATCACGCGGCGGCGAAGCGGCTCGGGCATGGCCCTGACAAGCCCGGCGAGATGGGCCGCCTCGTGGTCGCTGACAGGCACGAGCTGGTGGCAGCAACGCGAGCAGCCCGGCCCGCAACCGATGGTCTTGCCCATGGCCGCGAGGTCCAGGGCGGTGCGCTTGTGGATGGCGTCGGCCACAGCGAACACGGCCCAAAGCAGGTCGCCGACGGAAACAGGCCCGAGGGGCAGTTTCAGTCGCAGCGTCAGCGGGTCGCCCTGGCCAAAGTCGATCAGAAGGCGCATCGGGTTGCTGGCAGCCATGGCCGGGGCGGGGATTGGCTCTGTCTGGCGGTCTGCGGGCATGGTCGGTGCGAGTCTCCAAAATGATTGAGAATTGCCGGAAATTGCCGCGAGGCGGCCATTTGGCGCTCCCCGATGCCTTATGCAGCTACCATGCCGAGACACTTCAAAGATTTTTGGAAGTTGCCTATTGCTTTTGTTTGTAAAGCGGGTTAGATCATTGTTAATTAATTTTTCCGGGGGGTTATAGCACGAACTTGGGAAAATAATGTCAAAAGTGACACGATTACGGTAAGCGTGTCATTGAAGATGGTATAGGTCCGAGTCCGGGCGTGTGTCCGGCGGTTGTGATTACAGAGAATAACGGTGTTCTCGCCAATCATGACAGACTCATTTTATTACGGAGGTGTTCTATGAAATTTTCCGTAGGTCATGGCAGGGAAGGAGCCGTGGAACGGCTGGAAAAACGCGGTGTTTCCCGTCGTGATTTCATGAAGTTCTGCGGAACCGTGGCCGCAGTGATGGGCATGGGACCGGCTTTCGCCCCGAAGGTCGCCGAAGCCCTCACCAGCGACAACAGGCCCGACGTGGTCTGGCTGCACAACGCTGAATGTACAGGTTGCTCCGAGTCCATCCTGAGGACCGTCGAGCCTTACATCGACGCCCTCATTCTGGACTACATCTCGCTCAACTACCACGAAACCATCATGGCCGCTGCGGGCCACGCCGCCGAAAAGGCGCTGTGGGACACTGTGGCCGCCGGAAAGTACGTGGCCGTTATCGAGGGTGGTGTGCCCACTGCCCCGGCCGGCATCGCCAACGAACCCGGCGCTCATGGCAAGGTCGGCGGTCACACCATGCTGGAGACCACCACCAAGGTCGTCAACAAGGCGATGGCCACCATCACCTACGGCACCTGCGCCTCTTATGGCGGTGTGCAAAAAGCCGCTCCCAACCCGACCGCGACCAAGGGCATTGACGAGTTGTACCCGGACAAGGCCATCATCAACGTGCCTGGCTGCCCGCCCAACCCGTTCTCCCTGGTCGGCACCATCGTCCACTTCGTGACCAAGGGCATCCCCGAGCTGGACAACCTCCGTCGCCCGGTGGCCTTCTACGGCGAAACCGTCCATGACCACTGCCCCAGGCAGGACTTCTTCAACATGGATCAGTTCGCCCCCTCCTTCGGTTCCAAGGAAGCCCGCGAGGGCTGGTGTCTGCGCAAGCTTGGCTGCCGCGGTGTGGAGACGTACAACAACTGTCCCACCGTGAAATTCAACCAGTACAACTGGCCCGTTCAGGCCGGCCACCCCTGCATCGGCTGCTCGCAGCCCGATTTCTGGGATGGAGCGGACTGGGATGGCGAGACTTACATGTATGCGGACCTCACCGATTTCTAGGTCCGTGTCGCGTGAGTCCGTTGCAGGCAGACTGAATCAGAATTCTTAAGGAGGATACAATATGTCCGGTTGCACTCCCAAAGCCGCTGCCATGGCCGCCGGGAAACACGATGTCATCGTTGACCCGGTAACCAGGATCGAAGGGCACCTTCGCGTCGAGGCCGTGGTGGAGAATGGCAAGATAATCGATGTGCGCAGCAGCTCCCAGCTGTTCCGCGGTCTCGAAATCATCCTGCAGGGCCGCGATCCCCGCGATGCCCAGCACTTTACCCAGCGCTCCTGCGGTGTCTGCACCTATACCCACGCCCTGGCCTCGGTCCGTTGCGTGGACAACGCCGTGGGCGTTGACAAGGTGCTGCCCCACAACGCCACCATCATCCGTAACCTTGTTCTGGCCGCGCAGTTCATGCACGATCACCTCGTGCATTTCTATCACCTGCACGCCCTGGACTTTGTCGATGTCACCGACTGTCTGAAGGCCGATGTCAACAAGGCCGCCGAGATGGCCGCCGCCGTGGCCAAGACCGTTCGCCAGGACCCGGTTTTCGTCTCCAGCAAGGAAGACCTGCAGAAGACCAAGGACACCGTCAAGAGCATCGTGGATTCCGGCCGTCTGGGCATCTTCACCAATGCCTACTTCCTCGGCGGCCACCCGGCCTACGTCCTGCCGCCCGAGGTCAACCTGATCGCCACCGATCACTACCTCAAGGCCCTGCATATGCAGGTCAAGGCTGCCCGCGCCATGGCTGTCTGGGGTGCCAAGAACCCGCACACCCAGTTCACCGTCATGGGCGGCGTCACCTGCTACGAAGGCCTCACCGACCAGTACATCAATGACTTCCTGGCCCTCTACAAAGAGGTCAAGGACTTCATTCTCGACTGTTACATCCCGGACCTCATCGCTGTTGCCGGTTTCTACAAGGACTGGGCTGCCATCGGCGGCACCACCAACTTCATGTGCTGCGGCGAGTTCCCGGTTCCGGGCGGCGAGACCGACCTGAACACCCGCTATGTCAAGCCCGGCGTGATCTTGAATCGCAACCTGGGCCAAGTGGACCCGCTTGATCCCTCCAAGATCGACGAGCATGTCAAGCACGCCTGGTACAAGGACGGCGCACCCCGGCATCCCTACAGCGGCGTGACCGATCCCATGTACACCAGCCTGGACGACAAGACCAAGTACTCCTGGATGAAGGCTCCGCGCTATGCCGGGAAGTCCGTTGAGGTCGGCCCGCTGGCCACCTGCCTGGTCAACTATGCCCAGGGACATCCCGAGTTCAAAACCTATGTGGACTTCGTCCTCAAGGCGCTCGGCGTCGGTCCCGAGGCTCTCTTCTCCACCCTGGGACGCACCGGCGCCCGCGGAATCGAGTGCCTGATCGTCGCTCTGAAGACCGAAGAGTGGGTCAACGACCTCAGAGAAAATGTCGCCAAGGGCGACGTGGACATCTGCAAGGATTGGGACATGGCCGCCTCCGCCCAGGGTGTCGGCTGGGTCAACGCCCCCCGCGGCGCTCTCTCCCACTGGATCAACATCAAGGACAGCAAGATCGAGAATTTCCAGCTTGTGGTTCCCTCCACCTGGAACATCGGTCCCCGCTGCGACAACGACATCCCCGGCCCCCTCGAGGAGGCCCTGCTCGACAACACTCCCATCGCCGATCCCGAGCGTCCGGTCGAAATCCTGCGTACCGTGCACTCCTATGACCCCTGCATCGCCTGCGGCGTGCACGTCATCGACAACAAGACCGGCAATGTGAAGAAGTTCAAGATCCTGTAGTCCGCTACGGGGCGCGAACGCCATGAAGCGGGAGCCCGAATCCCTCGGGCTCCCGCCTTTTTTCACCAGGCGCGGGGGCAAAACTCCGGGCAGGACACCTTAACAGACCGTTGAAAAAGTCCAAACATGCAGGATGTTCAATAATGGTGAGATGTTAGGCGCGGGAAAAAGTTCAAGACTGAAGAGTACTTCCTGTGCTCGAGGGTTTGAATTTTTTGAATAAGCTTTCTGTACGGCTCGAAGACTCGCCTACAGTCGCTTAACGTCCGCAGATCGCCGTTTTTCAACAGCCTGTTAGCCATTGATTCTATCGGCGGCGTCCATTAAGGGAAAAGCATGTCAGGAAGTGAAAAGCGCATCCTTGTTCTCGGCGTCGGCAACATCCTCTACACCGACGAGGGGTTCGGCGTCCGTGTGGCCGAGGAGCTGATCCAGAAATACGAATTCTCGTCCAATGTCGAGGTGCTCGACGGCGGTACCCTGGGCCTCAAGCTCATGGGGCCGATCATGGAGTCCGATGTCCTGATCATTGTGGACATCGTGCTCAACGAGGGCCAGCCCGGCGACCTCTTCCGTCTGCTGGGCGAAGATCTGAGCAAGGCCTGCGCCTTCAAGAACTCCATGCACCAGACCGATCTGCTCGACACCCTCGCCCAGTGCAGCCTGATCGGCCATGTGCCCGAGGAGGTGGTCCTGCTCGGAGTGGAACCATATAACTATCAGGACCTCTCTGCCGCCCTGTCGCCGGACCTGGAAGCTCGGCTGCCCGAGGTCGCGGACGCCGTGCTCGCCGAAGTGGAGCGGGCGGGGGGGGAATTCGCCCTGCGAACCGAGATGAACCCAGCAACGGAGAAGATCTATGTGCCTCGCGATTCCAGCAGAAATACTTGAGATCAACGATGGCGTCGCCACCTGCCGAGTGGGCGAAGGGGATACCACGGTCCAGGCCTCCATCATGCTTCTGGACGAGGAAGTCACCCTGGGCGACTACATCATCATCCACGCCGGGTTCGCCTTGCGCAGGCTCGATCCCAAGGAGGCTCAGGAAACCCTGAAAATCCTGCGCGATATGGTGGAATTGCTTGGCGGCGATAATTATCGCCACGAGATGCTCTAGCCTCTTTCCCGGCCATTTTCAGGGGCCCGGGGCAGTGCGTCCCCGGGCCTTTTTGCGTCCGTTTCCATCGCCTGCGTTCCCTGCTATGAGAGGGAAAACCTCGAGGTGCCGATGCTGTTGACAGTCCGATTCTGGCTCGCCTTCATGATGGTGCTGACCCTGGGTGCTCAGGCCCCGGCTCTGGAGCTGACGGTACTCCACATCAACGATTCCCATTCCTTCCTGGATGACACTGCCGAGAGGCTGCTGCCGGGCGGTACGCCGGTTACGGCCCGGCTGGGCGGCTGGGCCCGGCTTGCCCGTGCCGTGGAGGAGGAGCGTGATGCGGGCCGTGCAGACAATCGTTCCGTGGCCCTATTTCACGCGGGCGATGCAGTGCAGGGCGACCTGTATTTCACCAGATACGGGGGCAGACCCGAGATGGAGTTGCTCGACCGGCTCGGCTTCGAGGCCATGGTTCTTGGCAATCATGAGTTTGACCGGGGCGGTGCGTTTCTGGCCCGTATGCTCGGGTTCGCCCGGCTTCCGGTGCTGGGGGCCAATGTGGATGCCTCAGGCGTGCCGGAATTGGCCGGACGCATCACTCCGTTTGTGGTGCTCGATTTCAATGGCGAGTCGGTTGGCGTCGTCGGCCTGAGCCTGCGCGATACCCCTGTCCTGTCCAGCCCCGGGCCGGGTCTCTCCTTTTCCGACGAAGCCGCTGCGGCGCGGAGCGCCGTTGCCGAGCTTGAGCGGGCAGGGGTGAACAAGATCATTCTGCTCACCCATGTGGGCCTTGCCCGCGACATGGAGCTGGCGGCCACGGTGCCAGGAGTGGACCTGATTGTGGGTGGCCACTCCCATTCCCTGCTTGGCGATGCCGAGGCCCTGGCTGGCCTGGGCCTGACAGCGGACAACGCCTATCCTGTGCTGGTGGCCGGACCGGACGGCGACCCGGTGTATGTGGTCACGGCCTGGAAATGGGCGCGTGTGCTCGGCCGGTTCGATGTTTCCTTTGACAAGTCTGGCAGGATCACGGCTGCGCAGGGCAGGCCGCTCCTGCTGGTTGGCGATGTCTTTGAGGCCAGCGGGGCTGACGGGGAACGGGAAACCCTTACAGGCCGGGCCAGGGAAGATATCCTGGCCTTGGTGAACCGGAATCCGGCGGCGGCAGTGGTGCCTGCGGACGCGCAGATCGATGCCTTTCTCAAGCCTTATCGCGATGGCGTGGCGGCCATGCGTCAAGAGACGGTGGGCAGGGCGTCCGCCGACCTGCCCCATATCCGGGTTCCGGATATGGACGTGACCGGGCGCGGTCTGCACGGCGGCAGTCTGATCGCCCCCTTGGTCGCCCGTTCCATGCTCGAGAGGCTCGCGGCCACGGGCGGCCCGGCGGACATGGCCCTGATCAATGCGGGCAGCGTACGCCACGGGCTGGAGCAGGGCGGCATCACCGTGGGCATGATCCATACCATGCTGCCTTTCGGGAATACGATCGTTGTCGTGGAGCTGACCGGAGCCCAGGTCGTGCGTGCGCTGGAAAACGGCGTGGGACGAGGCGGCGGGGCCTTTCCCTACGTGTCGGGAATGCGCTTCAAGGCCGACATGAACCGCCCCGAAGGCTCACGAATCAGCGATGTGGCACTGGTCGGCGTCGGGGGCGCAGCCATTCCGCTGGACCCTGCACGCACCTATCGGGTGGCGACCAACGCCTATGTCGCACGGGGCGGGGATGGCTATGCGGTCATGCAAGAGGCCTCGAACGCCACGGACACGGGCTTCGTGGACGCCCTGGTCTTCCTCGGGTTCGTGGCCGGGACCAAAGTCCTGGACCCGCCGACAACCACTGGTGTCACTTACATTCCTGTCCGTTAAGGGCCGAAGCGTTTTACGCGAAAACCAAAGCCGCCCTCGCTGCAATGACCGGGGGGTGTCCCGGCTTCCTGGGCAGCCGGTCCGGTATGGTTGACGAGGCGTGAACAAGGCCAGTATATCAGCCTTTCGGCCGTCCTCTATCGAGCGAAGGCGCGAGAATCGGAAACAAAGGAGACACCATGACTGAGGAAGGGCAGAGAATACTATTCGAAGATGCCGGACCGTATCTGCTTGAAGCGTTCGAGGCCGAGCCCGAGGCAATGCTGCTTGAGGATCATCCGGTCTGTCTGCTCCAGTTCGGCGGGGTCTATCTGCCTGTTGCTCTTGAGGTTTGTCCCGCCATGGCCGAAGCGCTGGGCGCCATGCACATGACTGACATGGGGCCGGAGCGCGAGGGCATGATTCCCGTGGCCTTTGACGGGGACGAAGCCATTGAGCTGCCCCTGCTCACGGAGGTGGTCCCGGAGAGCTTCCAGTTTGGCGACATGGTCTATTTTGATGTGTTTTTCGGTCCGACCCGGGCCCGGCTTTGCCTTTCTGTCATCGCCGCGGCCACCGTGGCGCGGATAGTGTCCCAGATACCCAGCCTCTGATGCGGAAGCGCCAAGCGCCCAAGGGACGGATGATGCGCAGGTTGCCTCTCGCCGAGAGGGGCTATTGGGGGTTCCTTGTCGGAGAAGAGCCTGTTGCGGGGTGAGGGCGGTCGGGAATTATCCCAGCGGGGTTGCCGCGCTTGATCTCCCGGAGTCGGGCAACGGCCTTGATGCGCCCAGACCAACGGCGGTTGGGCTCGGCCAAAAAGTTTGCCACAAAAAATGAACCAGTTGGCCCTCCTGGTCGGGAATGAGCCTAATCACTGCATTGCCAAGATCGGCAAAATGGGATAGCTGTGCCCTTTGGCAAAGAAATTCACAGGGATTCTCATTGGAAAGATTACGTTTTTTTTATTCAAGGTTGCAGCGTGTGGTCAATATGAATAGATCGAAGCGGATGCCCCTTTTGGGTGCGGCGTTCGTCCTTGGAATTGCTATCTGGTGCGTGGCCCTGTTCGCCCCCGGTTTTTTCGGTGGCGAGCGGGCCGCCAGCGACGGTCTGTCGGGATTGGTCTCTGTGAAGGGCACTGTTTCGCTTAAGGCTCTGGAGCTGACCGGCGGTGAGGTCATGGAGATCAACAGGGCTGTTCAGGAGCACAGTGCGCTTTTTCGTCAGATCGACCTTTTTTTGGATGCCAAGACAGTCTCGGGGCGTATCGAAGGAGACACGATCCTGGTTTGGGCCATGGTCCTTGAGGCCGATGGCGATTGCGAGGTGCGCTCATGGAGCCGAAAGGTGGAGCGGGCCGCGCTGGTTTCCCAGATGGTCCATTACATGCAAAAAGCGGCCAGGGAATACGAGGAGTTTCGCAAGCATCCAGATGTGACCCGTAATTTCAAGTGCATCTACATCTAGGATTTTGGCTGTGCCGGACAACTTGCAGGTATGCCTTGTCATTCGCGGCGGTTGGCAGATCAAACCTGCTTTGCCGAGTGGCGTTGGCATAACGCCTTCATCTTTCTTCCGGGTGCAAAGGATTTCATTGGACCTGCCTGGGCAAAGGCGAAAAGGGGGGCGCAAGGTGCGCCCCCCTTTATTTGGGAAGTTATACGATGCCGCTAAGGCAGTTGCAGGGCCGTCTTCTCCACGTAGGGAGCAAGGATTTCGTCGGCTTCGTTTTGCGCGGCGCGGGCGGCCTCCGCAGGCTTCAGGTTCGGATCGTTGAGCAGACGGGCCATGTTGTTTTCCATGGCTTTGCGTACGGCGATAGTCTCGTAGGTGGAGTACCAGGGTTGCGCGTATTTGAGCTGGTCCAGAGCGGTCTTGGCGTCTGGGTGTTGTGTGAGATACTGTTTCATTTCCGGCAGGTCGTATGCCTTCATGCGCGGGGCGAAATACCCGGTGAACCGGCTCCAGCGGCCGGACACCTCGGGGCTGGTCAGATAGCTCATGAACTTCCACGCAGCCTTTTGCTGCTCTTCGGAGATGCCTTTGAAGGTGACCAGTGAAGCTCCGCCGATAAGAACGCCGCGGGTGACTTTCTGCGGCATGAAGGCCACACCAAGTTCGAAGTCCTTGGAGTTTTCGCGCATGTGGCCCAATGCGCCAGTGGAGAGAAACGCCATGCCGAGCTGGCCGGCGAAGAAGGTGGAAGAGATGGTGTTGGGGGTCAGAACGCCTTGGGGCATGACCTTGTGTTTGAACACCAGGTCGCGCCAGAAGGTCATTGCTCCAACCGTGGTCGGTGCGGTGTAGTAGACCTCGCCAGGATACTTGGAGTTGTAGTATTGGCCGCCATTGGCCATGACCAGGGAGGAAAGGATCCACCCGCAGTAGTCGGTGTTCACGCTCGGGAGCATGATGCCCCAGCGGCCTTGGTCCGGATTGGCTATCTTTTTCGCTGCTTCGACCACTTCGGCCCACGTGGTGGGCGGTTCAATGCCCATTTTGTTGAACATGGTCTTGTTATAGTACATGACCGGGGTGGAGTTGTGGAATGGGATGCCGTAAGCCTCGCCGCTGAAGGAGGCGTTCTGTCGCAACGCAGGCCAGAACTCCTCGGCAAGGAATGTGTCGGCGTCCACATTGGCGTGTCGGGCCAGGGTCTGGATGGGCGCGATGAAGCCGTTGATGGCCAGGTCGGGTATGAGGTTTGCCATCATGATGACCAGCGCCGGAGGATTGCCCGCCTTGGCGGCGGCCTCGGCCTTGACCTTGGTGGTGTCGTAGTCGCCAGTGAAGATGCCGCGCACTTCGACCTCGGACTGTGACTTGTTGTACTCGGTGACGATGGTGGTCATTTCCTTGGCCAGCTTGCCCTGTACCGGGGAAGGGAACATGAAGTCGATCCTGGTTGCGGCCGTTGCGGCGCTGCTGATGAGCATTACCGCTAGGACCAGGAACAGCACGATTCGTACATTTCTCATGATCATCTCCTAATGGTTTGATTTACATATACCCCCTGCATGCAGGGGGGGGCTTCGGTACGATCAGCACAGGCGTTCCTTGCCCTCTGCGGAGAAGAAGTGCGCCTTGCTAAGGTCCAGCAGGAGTCGGGTGGTGTCCCCGCTTGCATAGGGTACGCCATGGTTTGCCACGCGCACTCTGAGTCCGTTGGAACCGCCGGTTGTGTGGAGCACGATGTCGCTGCCGAGCATTTCGACGGTCGAAAGCGTGCCGGCGAGGCTTACGAGGCCGCTCCCTTGATCATCGGCTTGTCCTTCGGAGGCTAGAATTATGTGCTCGGGGCGGATGCCCATCCGCACTGTCCTGGCTTGATTCAGGGCAGGCTTCACGAATGCTGGGGTAGGAACTTTCAACCCGTTTGGCAGACGCAGTGAACCATTCTCGCAGGCTATGTCGATAATGTTCATGGCAGGCGAGCCGATGAACCGCGCCACAAAGAGGTTGGCGGGAGTCTGGTATAGCTCCTGCGGCGTGCCCACCTGCTGGATGATCCCGTCGCGCAGCACCACGATGCGGTCAGCCATGGTCATGGCCTCCACTTGGTCGTGGGTCACATACACGGTGGTGGTCTTCAGTTTGCGGTGAAGCTCCATGATAGACAGGCGAACCTCGTTGCGAAGTTTGGCGTCGAGGTTGGAGAGCGGCTCATCCATGAGAAACAACTCGGGTCTGCGTACGATGGCGCGGGCCATTGCCACGCGCTGCCGCTGTCCGCCGGAAAGCTGGCGCGGCTTGCGCTTCAGCAATCCCTCAAGGTGCAGGATTTCCACGACCCGACTGAGGGCCTTCCGCTGCGCTTCGCGGCTTTCCTTTCTGATTTTCATGCCAAAGAGGATGTTGCGTTCCACGCTCATGTGCGGGTAGAGGGCGTAGTTTTGAAAGACCATGGCCACATTGCGTTTTTTGGGATGCAGCGTGGTCACATCCCGCGGGCCGATCTGTATGGTCCCTTCCGTGACCGGCTCAAGGCCGGAGATAAGCCGTAAAACAGTGGACTTGCCGCTTCCCGAAGGTCCGACAACAGCGATGAATTCCCCGTCGTTGATGGCCAGGGACAGGTTCTGGATGATTTTTGCGGCGCCGAAGTGTTTTGCGACGTTGTTCAAGCGGACACTGCTCATGTTGTTTCTCCTTACAGCTGGCCTTCAGGGCAGGCGCAGGCACTATCGAACGGATACGGTCCGTCGAAGGGTGCCAGCGACTGGCTGTAGGTGACCAGGCCGGTTTCGGGTGTATGGCGGTGAAAATAGAGTGCGGGGGGTTCAAGGGTGTAGGAACCGTCCAGGTCCGTACTGTGAAAGGGCACCTGGTGGGCGGCACCGGGCACGGTGCAGATGAGGATGTGGCCTACGTTCTGGAAAATGGAGCGGTGCGTGTGGCCGCACAGCAATCGCGTGACATTTGGGTATCCCTTCAACATGTCGATGAGCGCTTGGCCGTCACGGCACCTGATGGCGTCCATGTGGGCGTTGCCCGAAGGCAGGGGGTGGTGGTGCATGCACACGGCGGTTTCCCTGTCCGTGTCCTTCTGCAGTTCCCTTGCCAGCCAGGCCATCTGTTCTCGGCCTATCTCGCCGTGCAACTCGCCGCTGATGGAGGAGTCGAGCATGATGAAGCGCACAGCATAGTCTTCAACGGTGTAGCGAATGTTGTGCTCGCCGGATTTGTCGACATTTTCGAGCGGCGGACAGATGTCCATGAGCGCTTCAAGGAGATGCGCGTTGTTGTCGTGGTTTCCCGGGATGATGTAGACAGGCAGGGTTATCTGTCCAAGGATGCGCCGTGCCATCGCATACTCCTGTTTTTGCCCGCAGTTGACAATGTCTCCGGTGATGATCACCGCATCAGGCCTGTCCGTTGTCTTGGCGATGCTGTTGAGCGTTGCCACATGGCGGCTGATGAGCGCGTTGGTATCCACAAAATCGTAGAGCTTCACCCCGTGCGGGCGAATGTGCAGATCGGATATGTGGGCGATGAGCATGAATGTCCTCCGTTTCATTTATATTGAGTGAATCCGAAGCTGCTGATGAAGTGCTTCTGGAACAGGACGAATGTTAAGGTTATGGGCAGGCATACGAGCAGGGTGCCTGCGGCAATGAGCCCCCACTCGGCCCCGGATTCGGCGCTGGTGGTGAAGCTTACCAGTCCGATGGTCAGGGTATGGGTGTCCATGTCGCTGAGGACCATGAGCGGCCAGAGATATTCGTTCCAATGGGTCGTGAGGCTGACGATGCTGAAGGCCAGGAGCGTCGGCCAGATGGCGGGCAGCAGCACAAGGATGAAGATGTGGAGGAGGTTGGCTCCCTCCACCTGCGCGGCCTCGATCATCTCTTTTGGCACGCTGCGGAACGCCTGGCGGACCATGAAGATGCCAAAGGCCGAAGCCATGTATGGAAGCATGGCGCCAAGGAGGGTGTCCAGCAGGCCCAGCGACTTGAGCGTCACCATGTTGGGCACCATGAGCACGATGGGCCAGAGCATCAGTTGCACAAGAAAGAGCCGAAAGACCAGCTCTCTGCCCCGAAACGGTACAAAGGCGAAGACATAGCCTGCCGTGGTGATGGAGAAAAGTTGAGCCGAGAGGATGCCGACGCTGAAGATAATGGTATTGCGGTAGAGGGTTCCCCAGTCCGCGTAGATGAGTGCGTCCTGGAAATACCCTACCGAGAGGGGCCATTGGGGAATGAGCGATGCGATGTCCGCCCCGCCGGAATCCGGACGCAGGGAAGCCGTGATCATCCAGACAAAGGGGAGAGCCCACACCGCGCCGATCAAGGCGCAAATGATCGTTCCCATTTTGTTGTATGCCGAGTGGTTACCGCTCATAGTCAACTCCGGAATCAAGAAGTGCGTTGTTGAGCCAGGTGAGGAAAAAGAGACCCACGACCGTGCATAGGGTCGCGGCGTAAGCCTTGCCCAGATCCTGCGATTCCATGGTTATGGTCTGGATGTAGTAGAGCAGCACTGTGGTGGAATGGCCTGGACCGCCGTTGGTCATGGCCGGGATATGATCAATCTGGGTAAAGGAATAGACCAGGGCTATGGTTCCCACAAAGGTCAGCGTGGGCCGTAAAAGCGGCAAGGTGACGTGATAGAATCCTTGCCAGGGCGAAGCCCCCTCGATGTGGGCCGCTTCCAGGGCGTCGTCTGGGATGGACTGCAGACCAGCGAGGAAAAAGAGCATGTAATAGCCGGAGTATTTCCATATGCTGATGATAATGAGCACCGTAAGCGCCGTGTTCTCCTGTCCCAGAAAGTTGTGGTGGCTGCTCCTGATGAAGACGGAGAGGTAGTGGTCCAGCAGGCCCACGCCGGGCAGAAAGATGAACGACCATAGGGCGGCGGCCGCAACCAGCGGCACAAGGGTGGGAAAGAAGAATATGGAGCGCAGCCAGCGGTTGGCCCGCGAGTTTTCCTTGAGAAGCAATGCGAAGAACAAGCCGATGATCAGGCTGGGGATCACCGTGAATACTACATAAATGATGTTGTTGATGACTGCGGCCATGAAGGCGGGATCATCGAAGAGACGGACGAAATTCGCCAATCCCACGAACTGACCGCTGCTGGTGGCGCGGGAGTCGTACATCGATTCGATGACCGCCTGGAAAAAGGGCTTGTAGGTAAAAAGGAACAGCAGTGCCGCACTGGGCGCAAGCAGCAGAATGTGAAGACGTTTAAGCACGGCCCGCCTCCTCGGCTTCATGCCTCTTCAGGACGCTGGCAAGCTCGCCGACATGGGAGAACACATGCGGGGTTGTGTAGGCGGACTGGTCGTATTCCTTGCGTGAGGTGACTCCGCTGAACACTAGCGCCGTGGCAATACTGCCGTACACGCCGAGAGCGATATCGGTGGTGAGCCTGTCCCCGACCATGATGATGTGCTCCAGCGGAACCGGGTGTTTCTCGCGGATCACTGCAAGTACATACGGATTTGGTTTTCCCGTGCTCAGAGGCTGGAGCCCGGTGGCGGCCTGGATATAGGCCAGTGTGCAGCCGATATCGGGCACGATCCGCCCCTCGCCTACCGGGCAGATCATGTCGTGGTGCGTGGCCAGGTAGCGGGCTCCGGCCCTGAGGTGCATGCAGGCAGTGGATAGCTTGCTGTAGCTCAAGGTGGGATCAAGGCCGACCAGCACCGTGTCCGGCGTGGTGGCCGGGCTGTCGGTTACGCTGAGACCGAACTCCCCACACGCCTCTTTCAAGGCCGTATTGCCGAGTACATAGACGCTTGATCCCGGCCAGTGGGATGCAATGTAATGGGCGGCGATTGTTCCGGCGGTGTAGATGTTCGTTTCCGGGACGTCGCAGCCGAATCCTGCCAGAATGTGCCGGCATTCCTGCCTGGTTCTGGAAGAATTGTTAGTCAATATGCAGGAGTGCGCCCCCATGTCAGCGATAGCCTTCAGGCACTCGACGGTGCCCGTGATGCACTGCGGGCCGTTATTCAGAGTGCCGTCCATGTCGAAAAGGAAAAGACGCTTTTCCTTAAGCTCTTGAAAATGTTTAGGCATTGGAACCTGTTGCCTTGGTTGCTGGTTGAACAAAAAAGGGCGCCATACTCGCTGGAAAGCTATTCCACCTGCCAAAGCAAATGGGTTTTTCAGGTGCTTTTCCCAAGAACGAATATGACGCCGCTTTCACATGATCTCTGACGCAGCTCGGGACAAGCCTACAACAGAAATAGCGTAAATCAAGTGAAACTTATGACTTTTTTCGTTTCACACTTGTCTCTTTGGCGTCACCTTTTCGACGCGGACGAGATGGCTGGCTCCGGTATGGTAAAAAGAAAAAGGGGCGAGTGGTGAGTGCGGGGATTGCGATCATGGACACCATCAGGCGCGAGCGGGTCATTGCAGCCATTGCGGATTTGCAGCATGTGGTCACGGCTTTGGAGTCCGACATTCATACGGTGTTCCTGCTTCATGATAACGTGAGGGAGCTTGAGCAGGCGGTAGGTGTGCTTCGCGGAAACGGCAAGCGGGTGTTCATCCATTTCGACATGGTGGAGGGGCTGGCTCCGAATCCGGCCGGGCTGGAGCATTTGAGGAGTCTGTTTTCCTTTGACGGCGTGATCACCACCAAAGGCGGGGTCATTCGCAAGGGCAAAAAGCTTGGGCTTGTGACCATTCAACGAATCTTCATGATCGACTCCCGTTCCATTGACACGGCCGTGAGCGCGGTCGGGAAATACGAGCCGGATGCCGTGGAGATCATGCCCGGCTTGCTCGCCAAGGCTGTCCATCATCTCCATGGATTAATTCGTCCGCCCCTTATCACGGGGGGCATGATCTCTACGCGAGAGGAAGTAGAAATGATGCTCGCAACACCTGTGGCCGCCATCTCTGCTTCCGTCACCGGGCTGTGGGTTCCGGTGCCGTTTTGTCTGGACAGTGCCCATCACGTGACAAGGGAGGGGGCAGAGCTGTCTTGATTCAGCTAGGCGAAACCATGCGAGTCGCCAAGGAGGGAGACGGCTTTGGGACGAGTTCTCTGACGGACAGTGTCCGGCAGGGAGGGGAGAATTTTTACACGAGTTGTACAAAAGACTCATTTAAGCAAAAAAGAGGTTAGGCGAATCAGCCTAACCTCTTGATTTTCTTGGAGCCAGAACGGGGAATTGAACCCCGGACCTACTGATTACGAATCAGTTGCTCTACCATCTGAGCTATTCTGGCGAAAGAGGGACGATTTTTAAACCACGGGCGGGCGCTGGGTCAAGCGAAAAACACTGATGGTCGGGGTTTGGCCCGTTCTTTGAAACAGTGGCAGCGGGAGCTGGAGACAAGGCTGTTTGATTGGGTATGTCTTTGATTTGTCGGGGTAATGTTGTTTGTGGCGAGGGATGTTGGTGACGTTTTTGTCAAACTCGGCGGGTGAGAGATGCGCAAAACGTCAATCAGGCGAGGGCAGAGAGGGGTGGATGTGCCGCAGACGCGTCGGTCCGGTGGCGGCGGAAGGCAGGGGGGAAGGCATCTGGTTTTTGTCTATGGCACCTTGAAGCGCGGTTTTTCCAATCATTTTTTCCTCGGGCGGGCATGTTTTGTCGGGTGCGGGCAGACGGTGGAGCGATTCGCATTGTATGTGGACGAATATCCCGGCGTGTATCCCGGCGAGCCGGTGAGCAGGGTGCAGGGGGAGGTGTATGCGGTGAATGAAGCCATGCTGGCCCGGCTCGATGCCCTGGAAGACCATCCGACCCTCTACCGGCGCGAGGAGGTCGAGGTGGCCCTGGACGACGGGCTCGTGGTGAAGGCCTGGATATATTTCTATCCGCACCGGGGCGGGCGACTCGTCGAGGGGGGTGAATTCCGGCCCTGACTGTCTGCTGGGAGCATGTTCTGGCCGGAAGCCCGGGAAGGCTTGCCCGTCCGGTGTCGGCCGGGCTATGCTTGGTCAGGAGCGGGCCATGCGTATTGTCATCACCTATATTTGTCATAATAGCTTTGTGCTCGACGCGCCGGGGCGGTCCTATCTCTTCGACTATCCGGCCGACACCCATCTGCCGCCAGGGGCACCCGATGCGGTTCGACGGGCCGTGGCCGGGCGCGACCTGACCGTGTTCATCTCCCATGGCCACGAGGACCACCTAAGCGGAAATCTTGATGCGATTACCGCTGGAGCGGCCTCGGTGCGGACAGTGCTTTCGGACGATGTGCCCGAGCTGCGGCCCGAGGCTGTGCCGACGCGGGGCAAGGTGTTCGTGGTCGAGGCGGACGAGAGGTACGCCTTTGAGGGCATGGAGGTGCACACTCTGGCCAGCAACGACATGGGGGTGGCCTTTCTTGTGGAGGAGCAGGGGCTGCGATTCTACTACGGCGGCGATCTTGCGGAGTGGATATGGCCCGGTGTGTCGGCGCGGGAGGCGGAGTTCACGCGGAGTTACTTTCGTGCGGCCATGGAGCGGGTGGGAGAGTTCCGGCCGCATGTGGTCTTTTCCAACGCTGATCCGAGGCTGGCCAACAAGTCCGGCGGCGAGACCGCCTGCAGGATGACGGGTGCGCGGGTCTTTGTCCCCATGCACACCTTTGGCGACACCGCGTCGCTGGCCGGTTTCGAGTCCGATCCGGGAGGGCCGCAGGTCTTTAGCTACGAGCGTTCCGGCGACAGGGCGGAGTTCGAGGTCTGAGCCTTCCTGGGGGCTGGGAGGCGCGAGAGCGCTGGTCCGGTCTGATGCCAGGGGCTGTGCAGAGCTTGTTCAGGACCGTGTTTCAGGTTAGGTTGCCCTTGCGTCGCGCAACCCCAATCGCTCCAGGAGCCTCCGTTGATCGCCAAGGAAAATCTGCACGCCTTCTTTCACCCCGAGACCGTGGCCGTCATCGGCGCATCCGCGTCGCCCGGCAAGATCGGGCACACTGTCATGACCAACATGCTCGGTGCCGGTTTCCGCGGCAAGCTCTTTCCGGTCAATCCCAAGGGGGGCGTCATCGAGGGCCTTGTCGCTGTGCGCAACATTGCGGACCTGCCTCGCGGGCTCGATCTGGCGGTGATCGCCGTGCCCCGCGACCATGTGCTTGGGTCCATCGAGGCCCTGGGAGCAATAGGGACCAAGTCGGTCATCGTCATCACCGCCGGGTTCAAGGAGGTGGGCAAGGAGGGCTACCACTTCGAGCAGGAGATCAAGGCCCTGTGCGAGGCGCATTCCATGGCCATGCTCGGACCAAACTGTCTGGGGATGATGAATCCGGCCCACGGGGTCAACGCCTCCTTTGCGGCGGGTCAGCCCCGAGCGGGGTCCATCGCTTTTTTCTCGCAGTCGGGCGCCTTGTGCGTGGCCATTCTCGATTGGGCCTTGGGCGAGAACATCGGGTTTTCCAAATTCATCAGCCTGGGCAACAAGGCGGTGCTGGACGAGGCGCACATGCTCGGCTACCTCGCCGACGACAGGGACACCAAGGTCATTCTCGGCTACATTGAGAACGTGGAGCACGGCGAGGAGTTTCTCCGTCAGGCCCGTGCCGTGTGCCGCACAAAGCCGGTGATCATGATAAAGGCGGGCACCACCACGGCGGGTGCCAAGGCCGCTTCGTCGCATACCGGGGCCATTGCCGGGTCGGATCAGGCCTACGCGGCCGCCTTTCTCCAGTCCGGTGTGATCCGGGTGGCCGACGTGGCCTCGCTCTTCAACCTGGCCCAGGCCTTTTCCACCCAGCCGCTGCCCAGGGGGCCGAATCTGGCGGTGGTCACAAACTCCGGCGGACCAGGCATCCTCACGGCCGACATCGCTGACCGCTCGCGCCTGACTGTGGCCGAGCTGTCACAGCGCACCATCGAGCGGCTCCAGGCCTTCCTGCCCAGCTACGCCGCCTTCTACAACCCGGTGGATATTGTGGGCGATGCGGACGCCAGGCGCTATCGCAAAACCCTGGATGTGGTGGCCGACGATCCCCTGGTCCACTCGCTGCTCGTCCTGCTTACGCCCACGGCCTCCGTGGAGATTGAGAAGACCGCGGAGGCGGTCATCCACACGGCTCGCAAGTGCGGCAAGCCCGTGTTCGCCTGCTTCATGGGCAAGACGCGCGTGGCCCGCGCCCGCGCCATGCTCATGGAGGCCGGGATACCCTGCTACGCTTTTCCCGAGGCCGCGGTCCGCTCCATTGAGAGCATGTATGAATACTATTTGTGGAAGCACAGGCCCGAGCCGGTTTACGCGGAATATTCCAGCGACCGGGAGCTGGCTCTGGAGGTGATCCGCCGGCACGAGGAGCGTCGAGAGCCGGAGATCGTGGAGTTTCAAGCCCAGGAGGTGCTGCGGGCCTATGGTCTGCCCACTCCGAAAACCGTACTGGCCCGCTCCAGCGACGAGGCCGTGGCCGCAGCCGAGGAGATGGGCTACCCCGTGGCCCTCAAGATCGCCTCGCCGCACATCTCGCACAAGTCGGATGTGGGTGGGGTGGTGCTCGGCCTGGGCGATGCGGGCGAGGTCATGCGGAGCTTCCGTGAGATTGCGGCCAGGGCGCAACGCATGCGGCCCGATGCCTACATCGCTGGCTGTCTGGTGCAGGAAATGGCCCCGCCCGGAGTCAAGGAAGTGATCATCGGCTTCAAGCGCGACGAGCAGTTCGGGCCGATGCTCATGTTCGGCCTTGGCGGGATTTTCGTGGAAATCATGAAGGACATTTCCTTCCGGCTGGCCCCGCTTTCGCGCCAGGACGCCTTCGAGATCGTGCGCGAGATCAGATCCTACATGCTCCTTCGCGGCCTTCGCGGCGATCCGCCGGTCAACACTGCCGCCCTGGAGGAAATCATCCTGATCATGGCCCAGTTGGCCAGTGATTTTCCCCAGGTATGGGAGGCGGAGTTCAATCCCGTGCTCATCAATCACGAACGCGCCCTGGTGGCCGACGTGCGCCTGACCCTGCTGCTCA
The DNA here is from genome assembly GCF_009729555.1 of Pseudodesulfovibrio alkaliphilus. Lineage (NCBI taxonomy): Bacteria > Pseudomonadati > Thermodesulfobacteriota > Desulfovibrionia > Desulfovibrionales > Desulfovibrionaceae > Pseudodesulfovibrio > Pseudodesulfovibrio alkaliphilus. Next base: position 332,489 of record NZ_WODC01000001.1, on the reverse strand, counting down.
AGGAGAGCCGGGGCTAGGGGGTGCCGGCCCGCCAGGGCGGATCACTTTTTTCGCAACTCGGTGACGGACCGGCCGCCGATTCCCCAGTTGTCGGTCTCCACTTCGTCGATGATGACCAGGGTGGTGGCCGGATTCTTGCCCAGCACCTCGGCCAGCAGGTCCGTCACGCCCTTGATCAGCCGCTGTTTCTGCTCGGCGGTGGCGCCTTCCCTGGTGATGCGTATGTTGACGTGGGGCATTGATCCTCCCATCTCTGTCCGGGTTTTTCTTGGTTTTCGATTCTTTTGGGCCGGTGCTGCACCGTACCCCCTTTTCCAGACGGTGACCACTCGCTGAAGTGGAGAATCGCCCTTCCAATTAATTCCATACCTTTCTGTAGGCAAATAAGGCTTCGTGTCGCCCTGGCCGGTCCAATCCTTGCCGGATTTGCAACACGCCGTATCTGTTCCTGTATTTTCCCGAGCTGGGATTTAATCTCGTCAAATAGCTTGACGCGATTTTGCTGGTTATATACCAACACCTGAAACAATCCATACTGACTCGGTATGGAAGCGGACTTGGGGCAAGGGTGGACCGTGATGTTCGCCCTTAAGTCCGGGCGCGAAAATCAGGCGCTGGCGGCCGTTTCGCCATGGTGCGGGACGGAGGGACCGAGCGTGATTGCGCACATGGTCCCGGCAAGGGGTATTTCCTACCTGCGGGGGCATGAATTAGGAAAAGGGGTGCTTTCCCCAGGGCGGAGACAACTGGTGCGCTGTGGCGGCCAGTGGGCTCGTCCTCTGGGAGCAGCCAGGGATTTGAGGGGCTCGTTGCACTGACGCTTTCCGCGTATTGCTGCAACCCGTGAGACGTTCCCGGACCGGGGCGGCGCAATGGCGTCCGGCCGGTTCCGGTTGCTTTCGCGCCACTGTCTGGCGCGAAAGGTGCCAGGGTGCGTCCGGTTGGAGAAGGTGCACAGTATTCCACCAACTTATCAAGGAATGCGTTATGGAGAAAGGAAGAAGACTGCTTTTTTGGGCTGGAATCCTCTTCGTGTTCGCAGCGACATCGATCGTCTTTCTTGAGGCCCGTGGGCTGGATGCGCAGGCGAATGCCGGCGCGGTGGCACGGGTCGACGGAGTGTACATCGACACGCTGGCGAGCTACGGAAAGCTCGAACTGCCCGTGGTGACCTTCTATCATGACCAGCACACCGACGCCCTGGCCAAGCAGGGCAAGGACTGTGCAAGCTGTCACAAGAAGGACGCCGATGGAAAACTGTCCACCAAGTTCATGCGTCTTGAGGACGGGGACGCCGACGAACTCAAGCTGATCTACCACAATCAATGTATCGGCTGCCACCAGGAGATGTCGCGGGCTGGCCAGCAGACCGGACCCCTGGACGGCCAGTGTCGTTCCTGCCATGTGGACAGGAGCGCCGAGACCGCCTGGCAGCCTGTTGCCATGGATCTTTCCCTTCATGCCCGCCATGTCATCGCCACGGGCGGCGACGAAAAGTGCGGAACCTGCCACCATCGTTACGACGAGGCGCAGAAGAAGACCGTGGAGGTCAAGGGCAAGGAGGAAAGCTGCCGCAATTGCCACCAGGAGAAGCCCTTCCACGATGAGACGGGCCTGCTGGTCTCCTCTTACGCCCAGGCCTCGCACTCGTCCTGCGTCTCCTGCCATCAGGACTTCACGGCGCAGAAGAAGGACAGCGGCCCTGTTTCCTGCGCGGGCTGCCATTCCACCGAGGCCCAGGCCAAGTACAAGGTGCTCGCCGACATCCCCCGGCTCAAACGCGGCCAGCCAGACGCCGCCCTGCTGGTGACCATGGACGGAGACAAGCCCAAGGTCAGCATGGGGCCGGTGGCCTTCAACCACGAAAAGCACGAAACCGCCGTGGGCGACTGCCGCTCCTGCCATGTGGGCGAAGGGACCATGGACGGCAAGTTCTTCGAGCTGGCAGGCGATATGCACCTGCGCTCCAACATGCAGGGCTGTATCGGCTGCCACAGCGCCATGCAGCAGGAGAAGCCGGTCTGCGCGGGCTGCCATGATCTGATGCCCGTCAACAAGGCCCCCTCGCAAACCTCCTGCGTCAAATGCCATGACGACTCCCTCAAGGATCTCTACGCCGATGGCGCGATTCCGGCCAAGGAAGCCGCAGCGGCACGGGCCGCCGGGGCCATTGCCGCCCGCGACCTGACCGTGGCCACCATCGCCGACGAGGAGATCCCAGAGATCGTGATCATCGGTTCCCTCTCCGACACCTACGAGCCCAGCAAGTTGCCGCACCGCAAGATCGTCAAGCGACTGATCCAGGACATGCAGGGTGACACCATGGCGGGCCACTTCCATGGGCAGGATGTGCTCATGTGCCAGGGCTGCCATCACAACAGCCCGGCCTCCAAGACCCCGCCCAAGTGCGCCAGCTGCCACACCGCGCCCTTTGACCCGGCCACGCCGGGCCGACCGGGCCTCATGGCCGCCTACCACGGCCAGTGCATGGGCTGCCACACCTCCATGCAGCTTGAGAAGCCCACCAATACGGGCTGCGGCGATGCGGACGGTTGTCACAAGGTGAAGTAATCCGAACCCGGTGAAAAGACACTAGGAGTCATCCATGAAACGAAGAAACTTCCTCGGCCTGATGGGAGCGGCGGGTGTTTCCGCCGCGTTCGCCACCAAGGCTCAAGCCGCTGGAAACGTACACTTTAAAGGATATCCAGGGAGCAAGGGCGTACTCTTCGACGCGGTCCGCTGCATCGGCTGCCGCAAGTGCGAGGAGGGCTGCAACGCGGTCAACAACCAGCCCGCCCCGGAAAAGCCCTTTGACGATCTGACGGTGCTCGACACCTGGCGGCGCACGCAGAACGAGGCGTTCACGGTGGTCAACAAGTACCAGCCCGGAGGCGGTGCCTCCGTGTTCAACAAGATCCAGTGCATGCATTGCCTGGAGCCTTCCTGCGCCTCGGCCTGTTTTGTGGCCGCTTTCAAGAAACAGCCCTCCGGCGCCGTGACCTACGACGAATCGGTCTGTGTCGGCTGCCGCTACTGCATGGTGGCCTGTCCCTTCGAGATACCCACCTTTACCTACAACGATCCCATCACCCCCAAGGTGCTCAAGTGCGACCTGTGCGAGGCCAATATCCAGGCGGGCAGGCTGACCATCCCCGGATGCGTGTCCAAGTGCCCCAAGGAGGCCCTGGTCTACGGCGAGCGCAAGGAGCTGATCAAGATCGCCCATAGCCGCATCGCGGCCGCGCCCGACAGCTATGTGGACCACATCTACGGCGAGCACGAGATGGGCGGCACCAGCTGGCTCTATCTTTCGGGTGCGCCGTTCTCGCAGATCGGCATGCGCGAGGATCTGGGCGTCAAGTCCGGCCCTGAGCTGACCAGCGGCGCCCTGTCGGTGGTGGCCATGGTTCCGGCCCTCTGGCCCCTGCTCCTGGCGGGCCTTTACGGCGTGACCAAGCGCACCGACAAGATCAACAAGAAGGAAAAAGCCGAGGCCGTGGCCGAGGCAGTTGCCGCCACGCAGGAAAAGGCCCAGGCCGAACTCAAGGCCGCCATGGAGCGCGCTTCGGCGGACAAGGAAGCCACGGTCAAGCGTGAAGTCGCCAAGGCGCTCGAGGAGGCCGCCAAGGCCGCCGAGGTCGCCGAGCAGGGCGAAAAGGAAGAGGAGGGCGCATAAATGACCACCGAAGCCGTCTCCAAGAAAACACTGTTCACCCCGTTCAACGTCATCACCGGCATGATCCTGATCCTGGGCGCCTTCCTTACGGTCTGGCGTTTCGGCTGGGGCATTGGCGCTGTGACCAATCTCGACCACAACAACCCCTGGGGCATCTGGATCGGGTTCGATCTGCTCTGCGGTGTGGCCCTGGCCGCTGGTGGCTACGTCACCTCGTCCGCGGTCTACCTCTTCGGCATGAAGAAGCACCACGCCGCCGTGCGTCCGGCCATCCTGACCGCATTCCTCGGCTATCTCTTCGTTGTCATCGCCCTGCAGTACGACCTGGGCCGCCCCTGGCGTCTGGCCTATCCCTTTGTGGTCCAGTCCGGCACCACCTCCATGCTCTTTGAGGTGGGCCTGTGCGTGGCCCTGTATCTGACGGTCCTGTTCCTCGAGTATTCGCCCGCCGCCCTGGAGTGGCTGGGCTACAAGCGGCTGCGGAACATGATCCACCGCTGCACCATCGCGCTGACCATCTTTGGCGTGATCCTCTCCACCTTGCACCAGTCCTCGCTGGGCGCACTCTATCTCATCGCGCCGAGCAAGCTGCATCCGTTGTGGTACTCGACCTATCTGCCGACCTTCTTCTTCGTGTCGTCGGCTGCGGCGGGCATGTCCATGGTCCTGTTCGAGGGCTGGGTCTCCCACAAGGCGTTCCACAACAAGATGAGCAAGGACTACCTGAGCCAGCACGACGACCTGTACTACGCCTTTGCCAAGGGCGCATCCTGGGTTCTGCTCGGCTATGTCTTCATCAAGGTCATCGGCGTGGCGGTTGACGACAACTGGCATCTGCTCGCCACGGGCTGGGGCCAGTGGTTCCTCTTCGAGCTGCTCGGCTTCGCGCTCCTGCCCTCGCTGCTCTACGCCATCGGCGTGCGCGAGAAGAACCTCAAGCTCATTCGCTGGACCGCGCTGCTGACCGTTTTGGGCATTGTCCTCAACAGGCTCAATGTTTCGCTCATCGCTTACAACTACCACCTGCCTTCCGAGATGCGCTACTTCCCGAGCTGGCAGGAAATCGGTGTCACCCTGTTCGTGTGCACCATGCTCGTCGTAACCTTCAAGTTCATCGTTACCCGGATGCCCATCTTCTACGAGCATCCCGAGTACAAGGATGAGCACTAGACCCGGGAGGACGGAAATGGAACATGCATTCTACACCCTTCAGGATTTCCTGCTCTATACCAAGGGGTGGGCATATATCCTCATGGGAGCGTCCCTTGTGGTTTTCCTGGCCTACTGGAAGTTCCTCTTCAGCAGGGACAAAGATTAACAGGTCATAAGAGACGAGGAGTATACAATGTACGAATTGTTAACGGGCCCCGCCCTGTGGCTGGCGTTTTCCGTCGCCGTCATCGGGCTTGTCGTCCGCACCGTGTTCTATATCCAGGGGTTGAACTGGAGGCTGGACCGCGTGGCCTACACCGCGCATCCGGCCGCTGCGGCCAAAGGCGCCGTCCGCTCGATCCTGGCGTTCCTGATTCCCTTTGCCAACCATAGCTGGCGGGCGAAGCCTGGCTTTACGGTCATGTTCTTCACCTTCCATATCGGGCTTCTGGGCGTCCCTCTCTTCCTTGAGGGCCACGCCGTCATCCTCATGGAGCGCTTCGGCATCGCCTGGCCCACCATGTCCATGGCCACTGCCGACTTCCTGACCATCGCCACCCTGGTGGCCGCCCTTGGCATCGCCGTGCGCCGCATGTTGCTGCCCGAGGTGCGTATCGTCACCGATGCCAGGGACTGGTTCGTTCTGGTGGTTTCCATTGCCCCCTTCATCACCGGCCTGATGGTCGTGCAGGGCGTGGGCGACTACGACTTCTGGCTGCTGGCCCACATCATCAGCGGCCTGGCCTGGATCGCGCTTTTGCCTTTCACCAAGCTGTTCCATGTCGTCGGCTTCTTCTGGTCCCGCGCCCAGCTGGGCATGGACTTCGGCATCAAGCGCGGCGGCATGAAGTACAAGAGCTTCGACTGGTAAGTCGCAGGCCAAACAAGGAGAAGCAAAAATGCCAGAAGGAAAGCTGTGTAACAGAAAGCCGATCAACACCGAGGAATACCTCCAGATGGTGCTCGGCGATACCGGCGGCAAGCAATATTACAAGGAAATGGAAGAGCTCGACGTGGATGTCGAGAAGCTCCAGGCGTCGCTCAAGGCCACCCTCAAATCCCGGATCAGGACCTGGCTTGAGATGTGTGCCCATTGCGGCCTGTGCGCCGACGCCTGCTTCCTGTACGATGTCAACGACCGCGACCCCAAACAGGTTCCGGCCTACAAGATCCAGTCCACCCTGGGCGAGATCGTCAAGAAGAACGGTAACGTCACCAACGAGTTCATGCGCCACTGCATGGACGTGGCATGGTCCCAGTGCACCTGTTGCAACCGCTGTGGACATTATTGCCCCCACGGCATCGACATGGGCGTCATGTTCAGTTATCTGCGCGGGCTGCTCTATTCGCAGGGATTCGTGCCCTGGGAGCTGAAAATCGGCGCCGGGATGCACCGGGTCTACCGCGCCCAGATGAACGTCACCACCGAGGACTGGGTCGAGACCTGCGAGTGGATGGCCGAGGAGTCCGAGGAGGAGTGGCCGGGCCTGACCATCCCCATCGATGTCGAGGATGCGGACATCATGTACACCCTCAACGCCCGCGAGGCCAAGCACTACCCCGAGGACATTGCCGAGGCGGCCATCCTCTTCCACCTGACCGGCGAGAACTGGACCATGCCCAGCGAAGGCTGGGAGCAGACCTCGCTCTCCATGTTCGCCGGAGATTGGGAGGCCTGCACCATGCAGGTGCAGACCGTCTACGACGCCATTGAGCGGCTGCGCCCCAAGCGGGTGGTGGGCACCGAATGCGGCCATGCACACCGCGCATCGGTCATCGAAGGCCCCTATTGGGTCGGCCGTCCCGACGGCCTGCCGCCCCGGCCCTACATCCACTACGTGGAGTGGGTGGCCGAGGTGCTGCGCACCGGCCGACTCAAGATCGACCCGGCAAAGAAGCTCAAGAAGCCCGTCACTCTGCAGGATTCCTGCAACTACGTGCGCAACCACGGTCTGGCCAACATCACCCGCGAGATCATGTCCTACATCGTGGAGCCCGAGTACTTCCACGAGATGAGCCCCAACCGCGAGCACAACTACTGCTGCGGCGGCGGCGGCGGATTCAACGGCATAGGCAAGTACCGCCCGCAACGCAACGTGGCCCTGGAAAAGAAGCGCGATCAGATCCTGGCCACTGGCGCGGAACTGGTCATCGCTCCCTGTCACAACTGCTGGGATGCCATCCGCGACCTTGAAGAGGAATTCGAGATCGGCATCAAGTGGTCCTTCCTCAAGCCGCTGCTGATCGAGATGGCCGTTGTGCCAGATCATCTTAAGCCTCAGGAAGACGAGGACGAATAACCGCAAGCAGGGCGGTCCGGGAGTCATCCCGGGCCGCCTTTTCTCTGGCCCGCCGTTTTCCTTTTCTCCTGGCGCCCCTTGCCAAAACCGAGCGAATCGGTATCCTCGGCCAACATGCGACGCTGGAAATCCGGCCCCGGCCATCTTGTCATCCATCAGGGAGACATCACCACCCTTGCGGTGGAGTGCGTCGTCAATGCTGCCAATTCCCGGCTGGCAGGTGGCGGCGGCGTGGACGGGGCCATCCACCGTGCCGCCGGTATCCAGAAACTTCAGCACGCCTGTCAGTCCATCATCGCCGGGATAGGGCGGCTTGAAACCGGGCAGGCGGTGATCACTCCGGGATTCGATCTCCCGGCCCCCTTCATCATCCACACCGTCGGCCCGATCTGGCGCGGCGGCGGGCAGGGCGAGCCGGAACTGCTGCGCCAGTGCCATGGCAACAGTCTGGCCCTGGCCCGGCAACACGGCCTTGAGCGCATCGCCTTCCCTGCCATTTCCTGCGGGGCCTACGGGTATCCCGTGGATTTGGCCGCGCCCGTGGCCCTTGACGCCCTCAGGCAGGGGCTTGACGCCGGGCTGGCCGCCGAGGTCCATCTGGTGTTGCACGACGCCGCCGCCCTTGCCGTCTGGACCGCCCACGCCGAGCGCATCCTGTAACCATCAAGGAGACCCCATGGAACTCAGAGGCACGACCATCATCGCGGTCAGGGACGAGCACGGCACGGCCGTGGCCGGAGACGGCCAGGTCACGATGGGTCAGTCCGTGGCCATGAAGCACACCGCCCGCAAGGTGCGCCGTATCTACAAGGATAAGGTCATCATCGGCTTTGCCGGGGCCACGGCAGATGCCTTTACCCTGTCAGAACGCTTTGAAGGCAAGCTTGAGAGCTTTTCGGGCAATCTGCTCCGGGCTGCCGTGGAACTGGCCAAGGACTGGCGCACCGACAAGTACCTGCGCCGACTCGAAGCCATGCTCCTGGCCGCCGACGGCGAGCACATCCTGATCATCTCCGGTACCGGCGATGTCATTGAGCCCGACGACGGGCTGGCCGCCATCGGCTCGGGCGGTGCCTACGCCCTGGCCGCCGGCCGCGCCCTGAGGCGGAACACCGCCCTGACCGCCACGGAGATCGCCCGCAAATCCATGGAGATCGCCGCGGAAATCTGCGTCTTCACCAATGACAAGATCGTCCTGGAAACCCAGGAGAAACCAGTTGACTGATTTGGGGCGGGGCTGCGCCAGCCGACGCCGGGCTTGTTGATTGGTTCTTGTTGCGGGGCGTTTGATTCCTCTGGCAGCATTCTTTTGGGCTGTAAGAGCGTGTCACTCCGCCGGGAGGACAATTGCAAAACTGGAGGAGCGCCAACGACGGCGCTTCTCTTTTTTTCCCCTCTGCCGCCCTTCCTTGCCAACCACCCCCCGGGGTCCTATACTTGCCTTCCAAGGGAAAACCGCTTACGCAATCCCCTTTGACGAACCGCCTGGAGAGTAAAGACATGGCCCAGCTCGGCCCCCATATATCCATTTCCGACGAACAGCTCATCACCCGCGCCCTGGGCGTGGTGGACATGGAGCGCTACCAGCATTGGCCCGAGGACGTGAAGACCCTGGCCTCCACCCTGGCCGCCGAGCTGTTCATGGTCCGCTACAACCCCTTCATAGACCCGCAACTGGTGCGTACCTCGGTGGAGCGGCGGCTGAATATGTCAAGGCCCATGCTTTCCAAGGGGTTCGCCAAGATACTGTCCACGGGCATCGATCTTTTCTGGGAGAGCTTTGAGGCGGATCAGGCCTTTCGCGACACCCTGGTCGAGCGGCTGGGTGCCTTCATGCCCCGCGAGGCCATAGGCGACGCGCCCCATTGCCGCATCGAGTCGGCCACGGATGCTACGGACCTGCGCATGGAGCTGCCGCTGCTGGTGCTTTTTCCCGAGACCGAGGCGCAGATAAGGCAGGTGGTGCGGCTGGCCAACGAGTTGAAATTCGGCATCATCCCCCGCGGGGGCGGCACCGGGCTGACCGGCGGGGCCATCCCGGCCCTGGGGCGTTGCGTGATCCTTTCCCTGGCCCGGTTCAAGCGGATCATCGACATTGATCCCGAGGCGCGGACCCTCACGGCCGAATCGGGCGTGATCACCCTTGACGCCATCAAGGCCGCGGCAGAGCAGGGGCTGCTCTTCACCGTGGACCCGGCCTCCAAGGCCGGCTCGTCCCTGGGGGGCAACATCTCCGAGAACTCGGGCGGCCCTTTCGCCTTCGAGTACGGCACCACCATCGACACCATCGAAAGCTACCGCATGGTCACGCCCGACGGCGGACTGATCGAGGTGCGGCGAAAGAACCACCCGCGCCACAAGATCTACACCGACGAAACAGCGGTCTTCGACATCTTCGACGAGCATGGCGGCCTCATGGACACGGTCAGTCTGCACGGCGGCGAGATACGCGGCGAGGGCCTGGGCAAGGACGTGTCCAACAAATATCTGGGCGGCCTGCCCGGAGTGCAGAAAGAGGGCGTGGACGGCATCATCACGCAGGCCAGCTTTGTCTGCTACCCGATTCCGGCCCACTCGCGCACCCTGTGCCTGGAGTTCTACGGCCGGTCCATGAAGAACGCCATGTTCGTGATCAAGGACGTGGTCGGCCTGCGCGACACCATCCGCAGCCAGGGCGACCTGGTCAAGATCTCGGCCCTGGAGGAGTTCGGGCCGAAATACGTGCAGGCCATCGAGTATCAGGCCAAATCCATGCGCTACGAGGGCGACCCCATCTCGGTGCTGCTGCTCCAGCTCGATTCCGATGACAAGGCGGCGCTCGACGACGCCTGCCGGACCATCGTGGCCCTGGCCCAGCCCTACGAGGGGGTGGACATCTTCACTGCCCGCAACGACCGCGAGGCCGAAGTGTTCTGGGAGGACAGGCACAAGCTCTCGGCCATCGCCAAGCGCACCTCGGGCTTCAAGGTCAACGAGGACGTGGTCATTCCCCTGGAGGTCATCCCGGAGTTCTCGGACTTCCTGGAAGACCTCAACCTCGTCTATCTGGCCAAGATCTATCGCAAGACCCTGCACAAGGTGCGCGACATGGAGGGCGTCGACTACGAGGACCCGGACATTCTAGAAGCCCTGTCCCGCGCCCGGGCCATCATCGAGGGCGAGATCACGGCCCGCGATATTTCGGACCAGGAGCAGGACGCCCAGTGCCGTTTCCTCTTCATCAAGCTGCGCGACGCCTATCCCAAGCTCGACCGCGAGATCAAGGCCATGTGGCAGGAGATGCAGCAAAAGCGCGTCATCATCGCCAACCACATGCACGCGGGCGACGGCAACTGCCACGTCAACCTGCCGGTCAACTCCAACGACCCGGAGATGCTGGCCTCGGCGCACGAGGCGGCCGAGGTGGTCATGCGCAAGGTGCTTGAGCTCAAGGGCGAGGTCTCTGGCGAGCACGGCATCGGCATCACCAAGATAGGCTTCCTGAGCGAGGAAAAAATCAAGTCCCTGGCCGCCTACAAGAGGCGCGTGGACCCCGCCGATGTCCTCAATCCCGGCAAGCTGGTCCGCCGCACACTGCCCAGCCAGCCCTTCACCTTTTCCTTCAACCGGCTGATCCAGGATCTGGACAAGACCGCGCTGAAGGACAAGGAGGCGCTCATGGCCCTGTTGCGCAACATCCAGGCCTGCACCCGGTGCGGCAAGTGCAAACAGGTCTGTCCCATGTACCATCCGGCACGGGGGCTGATGCACCATCCGCGCAACAAGAACATCAGCCTGGGGGCGCTCATCGAGGGCATCTACTATTCGCAGGTCCAGTCAGGCGAGCCCTCTCCTGGACTCCTGGCCCAGCTGCGCGACCTTATGGACCACTGCACGGCTTGCGGCAAGTGTACGGCCGTGTGCCCTGTCAAGATCGATTCGGCCGGGGCCGCCCTGTCCCTTCGGGCCTTTCTTGATTCCAAGGGCAGGTCCGGGCATCCGCTCAAGCAGATCGTTCTCAAGACCCTGGCCCGCAACCCGGCCGCAAGCCTGCCCGCCACGGCCAAGGTCCTTTCCGTGGGCCAGACCATCCAGGACAAGACCCTGGGGCTGGTGCCCGCCCGCTGGCTGTCTCGTTTCGAATCCCCGGTCCTGTCGGGCCGCAGCCCCCACATGGATTATCGCAACTTGCACGAGGTGCTGGATCTGGATAGCGGCTCGGTGCTCAGGAACAGCCGGGCCGCCCGGGACGAGACTGTGCTCTACTTCCCGGGCTGCGGGGCCGCGCTTTTTTCGCGCTCCATCGGAATGGCCACCGTCTATCTGCTGCTCAAGGCCGGGGTGAACGTGGTTCTGCCCGATAGGCACATGTGCTGCGGCTATCCACTGCTCGCGAGCGGTTGCGAAGAGGCGTACAAGACCAACCGCCACCGCAACGTGCGCGAGTTCCTGGATTTGCTGGTCAAGACCGGCAAGGCTGGACTCAAGGCCACCACACTGCTTACGGCCTGCGGCACCTGCCGCGAATCCCTGGAGAGCTATGATTTTTCCGGCGAGCTGGTGGAGCCGCTGGTGCATCTGGACGCGGTCCAGTTCCTTATGGACCGTCTGCCCCCCTTGGGCGGGAGCGGAGCTGTTCTTTACCATGCGGCTTGCCATGCCGAATGGGTGGATGTGCCCAAGCTCAAGGCCGCCGAGATGTACCGGGCGGGACTGTCCCGGCTTACCGGAGCCGAGGTGGCGCTTTCTCCCGGCTGCTGTGGCGAGTCCGGCCTTGGGGCCATGACCAGTCCGGCCATTTACAATCGATTGCGCGAGCGCAAGCAGGCGCAGTTGGGCAAGGACCTGGGCGAGGACCGGGCCCGGCCCATCGTGGTGGGCTGTCCGTCGTGCAAGGTGGGCATCAAGCGGTCCATGCTTCAGATGAAGCGGTCGAACCGGGTCATACATACCGTGGAGTATCTGGCCGAGTGCCTGGGCGGGCGCAAATGGCGCCGGGAAATGAAGGCGTTGATGGACAAGGTGGAGCGCAAGGGCGCCTGATCCTGGCCGGTCTTGCCGTCGGAAGAAGGGGAGTGTCCGCTTGGGCACTCCCCTTCTTTTGCATCGTCTAGCCCAGGGGCGGGATGAGATTGGCGGGGCGGTAGGTCGCCTCCCGGAAGAATTTTTCGGATGCGGACTCGTGGATGGTGTCGTTGGTGGTTCCGTTGAGCCGAACCGGGCGCGAATGGGCCGGGATGGCCTTGTAGAATCCCTTCCAGGACTCGTGCGGATTTTTGCCCCAAAGGGGCTGCGGCGTCGGCGGCGGGTCCGTGAAGGCAAGGCCGCAGGATTTCGCCTTTTCCATCATCCAGGCCAGGGGGATGTCCGAAAAGGTGGCGTCCGCATAGCCGCCGCCCACATCCGCATGCACCCCGGAGAACCAGACCTGCTCCAGCACCTGGGTGGTGCGGTGCGACTGTTGCTGCTCCCAGAGGCAGGCGTTGAAGTTGAGGCGTTTTTCGTCGATGGCCAGGGCGTGGTAGGCGTTCTGGACGATGCGGCTCAGGCTGGTGTCGTGGAATTTGTTTTTCCTGCTGGCCAGGCTGTTTGTCCATAGCGGATTGCCCAGGGCGCCCACGGTATCCCACACTCCGATGAACAGGATGTTGGCCTCGTCGGCGTGGGCCCTCCGAAACGCCATGGCGTTTTCGCCGTTGGGGTGGTCGCCTTGGGCGTGGGATCGATAGAGCTTGAACGCCTTTTCCACCAGTTTTGCGTCCTTCTCAAAGGCTGGCCGCCGAATGATGCCGCAGTTGCGGATCATGCCCGCCAGACTGCGTACCGTGTAAGCCCCGCGGCTGAATCCGAAAAGATAGAGTTTGTCACCCGGAGCATAGTGCTTGAGCAGCCATGTGTATGCCTGCCGGATGTTCTTGGACAGCCCGGTGCCGGTGGCTCCGTCAAAGGCCCGGCGAAGCCAGCTCCCGTCGCACCCGACCCCGGGGTCGTACCAGGGGACTTGCCGGTTGCCGTCAGCGTCGGTTTCCGCCAGGGCTTTCCATGTCTTGACCACATTGGTGGTGTGCTCGGCGTCAGCCGAGTTCCATGTGCCGTCGCAGAGAATGACCAGTCGTTTCATGCTGCCTCCCGATCGCCCAAGAGATATGCGCCCATCAATACACGAAAGCCTCGTTGCGTCAACCAGGGGCGCGAATTTCGGTGGACGGGTCCTGTCGGACACTGGGAGTTTTCGGTCTCTGATCTTGATCATCCGCAGAGAGGCGGGCTGTCCGTTGCCGGAGAGCAGGGCGAGACCCGTGAAACCCTCGCCCCCGTAGACTGCGCCGTCGGGGATGCGCGGGGCGATTGCCATAATGCCGGTCCCGTGGCATATTCAGGGCCGGAAACACCATGGAAAAACTCGTCCAAGCCATTCTCGCCAACCTTCCGGTGGGATTGATCATCATCGCCCCGAATGGCCGTATCGTGGAAGTCAACAGGGCGGCCTGCGAGATAATGGGCTGCTCGATGCACCTCTTCAGGGCCAGCACCTGGGGCGAGTTGTTTCTGGCCAACGGCGAAAACGATGAATTCACCGAGGTGGTCATTGAGGCGATCCAGAAGGAGACGCCCAAGACCGAACGGGTCACGCCCTACCTCACGCCAGATGGCACACGCAAATACCTCTCGGTCATCTCCTCGGCCCTGCGCGAGGAGGGCAAAATCTCCTCGATCGTGGTCCTCATCGAGGACATGACCGAGTTGACCCTGCTCAACCAGCGCGAAAAGGACATTCTGGCCCAGAATCATCGTCTGGCCGCCGAGCGGGCCCAAAGCCTCATCGCCTTTGCCCGGTCCGTAGCCCATCAGATCCGCAATCCGGTCGTGTCCATCGCCGGGTTCGCCCGTCTGCTCCTCCGGGGTGCGGACGAGGCCGCCCGCCAGCCCCTTGAGGCCATTGCCGAGGAGGCCCTGAAACTTGAAACCATGGTCCGGTCCGTTGCCGACTACAGCGCCATCAGCGTCGGCCAGATCGTCCAGGTCAACCTGTGGGTGGTCATCGAGGAGGCCAAGCATCGCATCGGGGACCATCCTGCGGTGAAGAGCAGGGGCATCGTCTGGAAGACGGATTGCCCGGACATGAACATCCGTGTGGATCGCGACCTGATGGTCCGCGCCCTATCCGAAATTCTGCTCAACAGTGCCGAGTTCGCCGGACCAGGAGCCCAAGTGCAGGTCTGCGCCTTGGAACGCGATGGAGGCGTGGTCATCACCGTGAGCGATGACGGTCCGGGCTTTACCGACGAGGGGCTTGAGCTGGCCTTTGATCCTTTCTACACCACCAAGACCGTGGGCGCCGGCATGGGCCTGACCCGTGCCAAGCGCGTGGTGGGCGAGCATCAGGGCTCCATTACCCTTGCCAACGCCGAGGGCGGTCACGCCCGCGTGATCATTCATCTGCCCATGGGCGGGGCGGACGTGGTGGCCGCCGAGTCGCAAAGGACGCGGGAGCATGATTGATGCGCGCCCTGGGCATTGACTTCGGTCTCAAGCGGGTGGGCCTTGCCATCAGCGATCCGTCGGGAATCCTGGTCTCCCCCTACCGACCCCTGGAACGGACCACGCGCCAGAGGCTCTTTGACGATCTGCTCGAAATCGTTCAGAATGAGTCGGTGGAAACCATTGTGGTGGGCCTGCCCCTCGGGCTCGACGGCGGGGACACCCTGACCACGCGGCAGGTGCGTAATTTCGTCCTGAGTCTGGGGCGCCGAACCAAGCTGCCCATTCACCTGATGGACGAGCGGTTGACATCGGCCCAGGCCGAGGAGGAACTCAACGCCGCAGGACTCCGCGGCACCAAACGGAAGATGGCCCTGGACAGTCAGGCGGCCGTCATCATCCTGCGCTCATGGCTAGAAAACGAACAATCCTTCTGACCCTTGGCGGCCTGACTCTCCTGGCCATCCTGGCCCTTGGCGGTTACAAGGGACATCAGCTGTGGCTCGACCATCGGTTTCACACCGTGCCGCCGGAGAGTCCGGGCCGCGAGATGGTCTTCAGAGTGGAGCCCGGTCAGCCCTTTTCGGTCATCGCGGCCGGGCTGCGCAGCGACGGGTTGATCTCTGACGGTCGGCGTTTTCGGGCCATGGCCGTGCGTGAAAACAAGACCGCCTCCATCCGCGCCGGGGAGTTTTTACTGCACACTGGCTGGACGCCGGACAGGATTCTGCATGAGCTGACGACCTCGGCGGGGATCATGCGCCGGGTGGCCGTGCGCGAGGGGCTCACCTGGTGGCAGACCGCCCAGGTGGTGGAAGAGGCCGGGGTCGGCTCCCACGCAGCCTTTGCCGAGGCCGTAAGCGACCCGGACCTGCTTGCCGGGTTTGGCATCCTGGCTGACTCGGCCGAGGGATACCTGTTTCCCGAGACATACCTCATCACGCCTCCCAGAGGCGACCACTCGCGGGCCATGGTCGAACTCATGGTCCGGGAATTCTTCGCCAACGCGGCCAAGGTCTGGCCGGACGGGCTGCCGGACTGGGACGATCTGCACCGTACGGTGATCATCGCCTCCCTGGTGGAAAAGGAGACAGGGGTTCCCGAGGAGCGCGCCCGCATCGCCGGGGTCTTCCACAGTCGTTTGAAGAAACGCATGCTCATCCAAGCCGACCCGACCATCATCTACGGCCTGGGCGAGGCCTTTGACGGCAACATCTCCCGTGTACACTTGCGTGACCCGGACAATCCCTACAACACCTATGTCCACCGGGGACTGCCGCCCGGCCCCATCTGTTCGCCGGGCCTGGAGGCGCTGCTGGCCACGGTCAATCCCGAGGAGCACGAGTACCTCTATTTCGTGGCCAGGGGAGACGGCTCGCACCAGTTCAGCAAAACCCTGGAGGAACACAACCGGGCCGTGGTCAGATACCAGATCAGACGCAATCCGGCCACGTACCGTTCCACCCCCGCACCCGGCGGCCAGGTGCAATAGCCCGGATTGACAGGCACTCCCTTGGGCAGAGAGTTTGAATCCCGCGGTCAGCGGATCGATTCGCCAAGGCGGGCCGTCCACCCCCGGTCACCGGGTGCGCCCGGCAGATAGATGTAGAGGGCGCGAGTCACGATCCGATCCCTGGGGATCGGCCCGAGCCAGCGGGAGTCGTGGGAGCGTTCCCGATTGTCGCCCAGCAGGAAGTATTGGTCGGGACCGAGATGCAGGGGGCCGAATCGGTCGCGGCCCGGCAGCATGGAGCGCCCGACGTGCCGGGTGTAGGGTTCGTTCAGGGCACGGTCGTCCACAAACACCTGCCGCTCGGCGATGTGCACCGTCTCGCCGGGCAGGGCAACCACCCGTTTGACAAAATGCTGCCCGCTCGTCTCCTCAATGAACACCACCACGTCCGAACGCCTCAGGGGGGCGTCCGGGGCAAGGCGAACGGACATGAACCGATCGCCCACGAGCAGGGTGGGCTCCATGGACCCGGACGGCACCTGGAAGTTCTGGTAGAATCTGCTCTTGACCAGCCGCTCGCCGGCAACACCGACCGTGCTGCTGGCCAGTACGGCCAGGACGTATATCCACCAGCGGTTGAGCCGTGTCAGGGGAAGTCCGCCGCGCCGTGCCGAGCGGTATGCCTCGGTCGCGGCCAGCAGGTTGAGGGCGATCAGACCGGCCATGGCTGTGGCCAGTCCGGCAAAGGTGCCCATGGACCGGAGCAGCGCCGCTCCCATCGCCACCTCGGCCACGAAAAAGGCCAGCCCCTTGCGCCACTGCCCGTTGTAGAGCTGGCCCACGCCTGTTGCGATCAGCGAGAGGAGTGCGGCGAGCCACGGCCTGCGACGCGGCAGGGAGTTGCCGGAGCCGTCCTCGGCCGGAGTGGGGCGGACGGTTTGAGGATCACTGTTGCACGGGGCCGAGTCATGAGACATGGCTACTCCGGTTCAGTCTGGCGGGGCGACAACCGCCCGTGGGGATAATGCCAGAGCGGGCCGGATATGGGAAGCGGCCTGGGATCAGGCCACCGGCAGGTAGTCGCGACCCAGCTGATGGCCGCGGGCCTTGAGGAATGCGTCGATGTCCTCGCGGGCCCCCCGGCTGGCCACGTAGGAAAGGCAAAAGGCGTTGCCGGGCGGCGGCACGGCGTCTCGCGGCCGCACTTTCAGGCCCTCCACCACCTGACCGATCTTGCGCGGGTCAACATCGTAGTATGCCGCGAACCGGATGCCGTGCCCGCGGAGCATATCCGCCCGTTTGCGCGTGGTACGGCCCGAACCGAGGATGTGGACCTCGGGATGGTGCGGGTTGTGCCGCGCCAGCCAGCGGGCGAGGTGTTGCGCCTTGAGCCGGTAGAATGCCTCGACCCGGTAGCGGGGGTGGGTGCGCGACAGCCGGGCAGGAGGATCGTTCCAGACCATGAGTTCGGCATCCACCTTGGCAACGCGCACTCCGGCGTCGAGCCAGCGCAGGAGCAGGTCGTAATCCTCGGGAAAGTCTCCATCCCGGTAAGGGCCGTGGTCCTCAAGGCACTGGCGTCTGCACATGATGGAGGGGTTGGGCACCGGAAACTCCACGAATCGGTTCAGGCTGATGGCCTCGTGGGTCAGCAGGGTGTTGGTCCAGTCCACATACCGGGCATACCCGGCGCTGCGCCGCCGACTCCCGCCAAAGCGGATGCGGCAACCGACCAGCCCCAGGGCAGGGTCTTCGTCCAGGAGCCGGGCCTGGGCGGCCAAACGGTCGGGCAGCATCTCGTCGTCGGCGTCCATGCGGGCGATGTAGCGTCCTTGGGCCAGACCGATGGCTGTGTTGGCGGCCATGGCAACCCCGCCGTGGGCGGAGTGGACCGTACACACCCGCTTGTCGCGCCGGGCGAACTCGTCCAGGATGGCACCCGTGGCGTCCTGGCTCCCGTCGTCCACGGCCACCACCTCGATCCGGGTCA
The DNA here is from genome assembly GCF_009729555.1 of Pseudodesulfovibrio alkaliphilus. Classification (NCBI taxonomy): domain Bacteria; kingdom Pseudomonadati; phylum Thermodesulfobacteriota; class Desulfovibrionia; order Desulfovibrionales; family Desulfovibrionaceae; genus Pseudodesulfovibrio; species Pseudodesulfovibrio alkaliphilus. The sequence continues at coordinate 314,454 of NZ_WODC01000001.1, read as the reverse complement.
GGGTCTGGGCCAGGATGCTTTCCATCGCCCTGCTCACGGTCCCCTCACAGTTGCGGCAGGGCATGGTCACGGTGACGATCGGTCCGGTCATGGTCAGGCGCCCGTAGTCTTGGCCTTGCTTTCGCGTACGGCGGCCTTGATTCGGCAGACCGAGCAGGTGCCCGCACTGGTGGGCGAGCCGCACTCGCAGCACGGGGCCAGGGGCTCGCCGATCTCCTTTTCGCGGGCGGCAAAGGCGGGTTTGCCGTTTTTCAGGAAGCCCTGATAGAACTGGAATTTCTGGCCCGGGCTGCGATGCTCCAGCTCGCCCCAGAGTTCCTTGTGCCCGGTGAAGCTTGCGCCCGAGGCATAAGGGCAGGGGTCGGAGTGGATTTCGATGCCCTTGAGGAAGGCGTAGTTGGCCGTTTCGAATTCGCTTAATCGGAACAGGGGCTTGACCTTGCGCACAAAGCCCTCGCGCGCGGGCAGCACCGGCCCCTGGTCCGAAAGATAGGCCGTGTCCCAGCGCAGGGTGTTGGCAAAGAGCCGGGCCACCTCGTCGTCGAGGTTGTGGCCAGTGGCCAGGGCGTCGTAGCCGCCCTCCAGGGCCACGCGGTTGAAATGGTGGCGCTTGATGCGGCCGCACACGGAACACACAGGGCGGTTGACGTGTGCCTTGACATCCGGGATGGGCAGCCCTTCTTTCTCCATCTCGAGCACCTGGATTTTCAGGCCGTGGGCGGCGCAGAAGGTTTCCACCTTGGCACGGGCCTTTTCAGAGGAGCCGGGGATGCCGAGATCGATGTGCAGGCCGGTGACGGCATAGCCCTGCAAGGCAAGCTCGAGCATCAGGGAGAGGGAGTCCTTGCCGCCCGACAGGGCCACCAGAATGCGTTCCTCGCGGGTGAACATCTTTTCGCGGCGGATGGCGGTCTCCACCTGGCGGGTGAAGAAGAGGGGGTAGCACTCGGCGCAAAAGCCGGAGTTGTGGCTGGGCAGCGAGACGCAGGCGAGCTGTTTGCAGCGTGAGCATTTCATGGCAACGCCTCTAGCCTGCCGAGGTCACTTTGCGGACCATGAGGGTCTGGCCGGGGGCCAGCCGACGGTCCGGGGTGAGCAGTTGGCCGTCGCGGACCACGATGGCCATGGTGGAACGAAGTTTGAGCCGGTTGAGGACGGCCAGCACGGTCTTGGTTCCGTGCAGCTCGACCACATCGTTGTCCGGCTCCAGGCGGACAGTTATCATGGGTACTTCCTTTTGCCAGCCATTTGAGAGCCGACAGATGAGGCGGACCCTACCCGCGATGGCTGGCAAACTCAACCCAAGATGCCCCCTGCGGCCCCCATTGGCGGGGCTTGGAGCCGTCCGTGTGATTATCGAACAAAAAGACGCGGCGTATTGTTGACCGGGTTCGGGATAATCTATTAGGGTGGATGCTAGGGAAAATTCCCAAGGAGGATTCCATGAGCCAGCCGACGATACTCGTGGTCGATGACGAAAAGCACATACGCATGCTCTACCGGGAGGAGCTGGAAACCGAGGGCTACGCCGTGGCCACCTCTGACGGCGAGGAGGACATTCTTGATGTCGTCCACCGCGAGAAACCGACCATCATCATTCTTGATATCAAGTTGGGGGTCAATCGCTCCGGCCTTGACCTGCTTCAGGAGATTCGCGCCGAGGACCAGCAGATACCCGTGATCCTGTCCACCGCCTATGACTCCTTCCAGCACGACCTCAAGTCCATTGCGGCCGACTACTATGTGGTCAAGTCCGTGGATCTGACCGAGCTTAAGGACAAGGTCAAGATGGCCCTGAACAAGGTCCGGGCCTGACGGGCTAGGTGCGGCCCCGCCCCGGCCGGTTCGGCCGGTTTTCCGCGGCGGAAGGAAATGCAGCGACGCTCCCCGGGTCGGTCCGGGGAGCGTCGCTGTCTTTGGAGGCGGAGAGTTATGCTGCCTGTGCGTCTATCCAGGCGTGGGCCTCTCGCACATCCAGTGTGCCCACATAGATGGCCCGGCCCGAGATGGCGCCCTCAAGGCCGTCGGCACACAGCGGATGCAGGGCCTTGATGTCGTCGAGGGTATGCACTCCTCCGGCGGCTATGACCGGCACACTGGTCCTGGCGCACAGTGCCTTGAGACCGGCCACGTTGACCCCGGTTTGCATGCCGTCGCGGGCGATGTCGGTAAACACGATGAAGCGGATGCCGTCGCGTTCCAGCCGGGGTAGAACATCGTCCATGGTCAACCCGGCGTCCTTGACCCATCCTTTGGTCTTGAGTCTGCCGTCCACAGCGTCCAGCGAGACGCCGATACGGCCCGGCAGTGTCCGGCACAGTTCGGAGAAGAGGTCTGGCGATTCCAGGGCCATGGTGCCGATGATCAGCCGCTCCACACCGGCCTCAATGTATTTTTGGGCAGTGGCGATGTCGCGGATGCCGCCGCCGAGCTGCACCGGGATGTCGATGGCGGCGCAGATGGAGCGGATCAGCTCGAAGTTGCGGGGCAGTCCCGAAAAGGCACCGTCGAGGTCCACCACATGCAGGTAGCGGGCGCCCTGGTCGGCCCAGCGCAGGGCTTGCTCCACAGGGTCGGCGCTAAAGACCGTGACCTGGTCCTCCCTGCCCTGGGCGAGGCGGACACACTGGCCGTTCTTGATGTCAACGGCGGGAAAGAGAATCATAAGCCAAGTTCCATGAGTTTTTCTTCGATGCCGTCCGAGGCCAGACGGGTGGCTGTCACCCAGGCGCCACCCCGGTCGGCGAATTTGCGGGCGGTGAAGAGGTTTTCCAGCAGTCCGACCTGGGTTTCCTCATACCGGGCTCGGGTCATGCGCTCGTTTTTCACATCGATGAGAAAGAATTCAAGCGCCACCGAGGCGGCGTGTGTCACCCCGCTGGTGGTGCCTTCGCGCTCGCGCCAGTGAGTGACCTGGGGTACGAGGAGAACGTCCGCCTGGACGCATTTGCCCACGCCCAGCCAGTATTTCCATGAAGAGAGCTTGGGCATGCCCGATTCTTCAAAGACCACCAGCTCCTGGCAGGGGGCCACCGAGTCGGGCGTGATGAAATCGTAGACCTGATGGCGGTGCAAAGTGTCGATGAGGACAGAATCAAGCGCCGAGAGTGTGCCGTCGGGTACGGGGCGGCCTTCTTCATCCAGGTATCCGGCCAGGAGCTGCCAGTTGTAGATGGGGTTGGTGAACCCGACTACGGCCAGCTTGCCTTCGGGCCTGGGGACGGCCGCCGTGCGCTGGGGCGTGCCGCAACCTGCGGTGACGAGCAGAACAAGGCACAGGGCCAAGGCCGGGATAAGGCGTGTGCGTCGCATCAGTCAAGACTCCCTTTGGTGCTGGAAACCCCCGAACGTCCGACCCTTACAGCCTGGGACAGGGCAATGCCCAGGGCCTTGAAGGCGGCTTCAAGCAGGTGGTGGCCGTTTTGGCCGTAAACAAACTGGATGTGCAGGTTCATGCCAGCCCTGTAGGCAAACGATTTGAAAAATTCGCGCCAAACGTCCTTTTCGTCCCCGGCGATGATGTCCGGCAGCAGGGCGTCGTCGTAGACGATGTATGGTCTGCCCGAGAGGTCGATGACCACCTCGGCCAGGGCCTCGTCCATGGGCACTTTGGCCGAGGCCACACGGACAATGCCGTGCTTGTCTTCCAGGGCCTCGGACAGGGCCTGGCCAAGACACAGGCCAATGTCCTCCAGGGTGTGGTGCGAGTCGATTTCAAGGTCGCCCCGGCAGGTGAGGTCGAGATCGAATCCGGCCCAGAAGGCAGCCAGGGTGAGCATGTGGTCGGCAAAGCCGATGCCTGTGTCCACCGACACCCGGCCCTCGCCTTCGAGGGTCAGCGTCAGGAGGATGTCCGTTTCCTTGGTGGCCCGCTTGACCGTGGCCGTGCGCTTGCCCATGGGCCTCTCCTTGTGTTGCAGCGTCACTCTTCGGGCAGGAGTGTATAGTAAAACTCTAGAAAAGGAAACCGGGCAGTTGCGCCATGTGCCGTGTTCCACCCCTGTCCGGCTGGTCTATGCCTTGTCCGGTTCTCCCGCCTCTTTGTCAGCCGTTTCCTTGTCCTGCCTGTTGGCAGCGGCGGCGTCCATCTCGGCCCGGGCGGCCTCCTCGGCCTTGGCGCGTCGTTCCAGGTGGCGTTTTTCGTTCTTGCCGAAGAAGAAGGCGACCCAGATGCCCACCTCGTAGAGAACGATCAGCGGCCCGGCCATGAGGCACTGGGTGAAGGGATCGGGCGGGGTGAGCACGGCGGCCAGCACAAAGCCGATAAGAATGGCGTATTTGCGTTTTTTGCGCAGCCCCTGGGACGAGACCATGCCCATGCGCGCCAGGAAGAAGATGAACAGGGGCAGTTCAAAGACAAACCCGAAGGCAAAGAGCAGCTTGAGGCAGAAACTCAGGTATTCATTGAGTTTGGGCGTGAACTGGATGCCCTCGGTGGAGAAGCTGGCAAAAAACTCGAAACCAAAGGGAAAGACGACAAAGTAACCGAAGAGGGCGCCGGAGGTGAAGAACGCGGCCGAGATCACGGCCATGGGTATCATCCATTTGCGCTCGTGGGCGTAAAGGCCCGGGGCGATGAAGCCCCATATCTGGGCGAAGACGTAAGGGCTGACCAGGAAGAGCCCGGCCACGATGGAAATCTTGATGTACGAGAAAAACGCCTCGGCCGGATAGGTGTACTGAAAGTGCCCCTCCTGGGCCATCTGCACCAGAGAGCGCTGCAGGGCGTCCACAAACAGGTCGATCTTGTCCGTGTGCTGGAATCCCTGTTCGCCCAGGAGCTTGGTCAGGGCGTCCCGCAGATCGTCGTAAAAGCCGATGGGCAGCATGGGCTTGTCCGCCATGCGCTGCTGGAAGACCTCGATCATCGGCTGCATCAGGATGTTGAACATCTGCTCGGCAAAGCCGTAGCAGGCGACCGTGCCCACCGCGATGGCGATGAAGCTGCGTGTCAGCCGAAGGCGCAGTTCGCCCAGGTGGTCGAGCAGACTCATCTGTGCGCCTTCCCCGTCTTCGGAGTCGGGTTCTGGTTCGGCGTCACCCGCGGTGCCGTCACCGGGCACGGCAGGAGGCGGGGCGTTGTTGCCGCCCGGCGCATCGGGGCCGGAGGTCTCGTCCGATCCAGGCTCGTCGGTTCCGCCCCGATCTCCCTCCGCCGGGTCGCGGTCCAGGGCCTCTCTGGCCTGGGCCAGCTCCTCGTCGGAAATCACCGGCCCATTGGGCTCGGTCAGCGAGGGATCATCCGTGGCAGCGGTGGCTGAGGGGTCCGTTTCCTGCTTTCCGACGGCCCCGTTTCTGGCCTCTTCCTTGTCCGGGGTCATGCCTTGTCCCTGGCCTCCGTTTTCGAGTCGTCGGCAGAGGTGCCTTCAGGCGCGGCAGAGGCTTCGGTGTTTTGGTCGGCGGAAGCGGCGGCCTTTTCAGCCTTGCGCCGCTCCATTTCCTCGTCCACCTCGCGTTTGCGTGCGGCTGCCTCGGCTTTTTTGACCTCGTCGTCGAGAGTGCTTTTCACGTCGGTGGTGACGCGCTTGAACTCGGCCATGCCCTTGCCCAGCGACCGCAACATGGCTGGCAGCTTCTTGGGGCCGATGACGATGAGAGCCACAACGCAGATGATCAGAAGTTCGGGTCCGCCTATTCCAAACATATATCCACCCTGGTTACAGGAGACAGAATCGTATTATTCCCACTCAATGGTGCTGGGCGGTTTGGACGAGATGTCCAGAACCACGCGGTTGACGCCCTTGACCTCGTTGATGATGCGGTTGGAGATGCGGGCCAGCAGTTCGCTTGGCAGCCGCGACCAGTCAGCGGTCATGGCGTCGATGGAATCCACCACCCGCAGGGCGATGACGTTCTCATACGTGCGGTCGTCGCCCATCACTCCAACGGTCTTCAGCGGCAGGAGCACGGCGAAACCCTGCCAGACCTTGCGGTACCAGTCCGAGGCGACCATCTCGTTTTGCACGATACGGTCGGCAAGCCGCAGGATGGACAGCCGTTCGTCCGTGACCTCGCCGATGATGCGGATGGACAGGCCCGGACCCGGGAAGGGCTGACGCCAGATGATGTGTTCGGGCAGCCCCAGTTCGTAGGCGGCGCGGCGCACCTCGTCCTTGAACAGTTCGCGCAGGGGTTCGACCAGCTTGAGGTTCATCTTCTCGGGCAGCCCGCCCACGTTGTGGTGGCTCTTGATGACCGCTGACGGGCCTTTGAAGGACTCGGATTCGATGACATCCGGGTACAGGGTGCCCTGGCCCAGGAACTTGACGCCAGGAATGGCCTTGGCCTCGCGGTCAAAGACATCAATGAAGGTGTAGCCGATGATTTTGCGCTTCTGTTCAGGGTCGGTCACTCCCGCGAGCTTGTCCAGAAATTCGCGTGAGGCGTCCACAAATTTGACGTTGAGGTCGAAGTGTTCGGCCAGGAAGCCGACCACCTCGTCTTTTTCGCCCATGCGCAAGAGCCCGTTGTCCACGAAGATGCAGTGCAGATTCTTGCCGATGGCCCGGTGCAGCAGCACTGCGGCCACGGTGGAGTCGATGCCGCCGGAGAGGCCGAGAACGACCTTGGCCTCGCCCACCTGTTTTTTCAGGTCCGCGATGCAGGTGTCGACAAAGCTGGCCATGGACCATGTGGGCTTGAGCCCAGCCACTTTGAAGAGGAAATTCTGGATGATGAGGGCGCCGTCGGTGGTATGGGCCACCTCGGGGTGGAACTGGAGGGCGTAAAAGCGCCTAGCCGGGTCGCCCATGGCCGCGAACTCGATGGAGTCGGTCCGGCCCATGGGCAGAAAGCCTTGGGGCAGAGCCTCGACCCGGTCGCCATGGGACATCCAGACGGTGAGGTTGTCCCGCTCCTCGATCCCTTCGAACAGGACGCAGTCGTTCTGGGCCGAAAACTGGGCGCGGCCGTATTCGCGGTCCGTGGAGGCCACGACCTTGCCGCCCAGGTTGTGGGCCAGGAGCTGCATCCCGTAGCAGATGCCGAGCACGGGTACTCCCATGTCGAGGTAGTCCATGTTCAGGGCCGGGCAACCGCCCTCAAGCACGCTGGACGGTCCTCCTGAAAGGATGAGTGCCGACGGCTTGAATGCCTTGACCCGCTCGGGGTCCACATTGCAGGGATGGATTTCGGAGTAGACCCCTGCCTCGCGCACGCGGCGTGCGATGAGCTGGGTGAATTGGCTGCCGAAATCAAGGATGAGAACTCTGTTGTCGTGCATGTGTCTCTCTTTACTTCACATCATGGAAAATGAAAAGGTGAAACCCGGTCCTGGCCCTGCTTCGGGTCAGGCGTCTCCCCGGTAGTTGGGCGATTCCTTGGTGATGGTCACGTCGTGGACGTGGGATTCGCGCAGTCCTGCGGGGGAGATTTGAACCAGTCTGGAATTTTCGTGGAGCTCCTCAAGGTTGGACGCCCCGGTGTAGCCCATTCCCGAGCGCAGACCGCCCACGAACTGGTAGAGCGACTCGCCCACCGGGCCGCGATAGGGAACCCGGCCCACAATGCCTTCGGGAACCAGTTTTTTGGATTTTTCTTGGAAGTACCTATCCGAGCTTCCTTTTTTCATGGCATCAATGGAGCCCATGCCGCGATACTGCTTGTATGTGCGGCCCTGGTAGAGGATGGATTCGCCGGGGCTCTCGTCCGTGCCCGCCAGGACCGAGCCCATCATGCAGCAGTGGGCGCCCACGGCCAGGGCCTTGACCACGTCGCCGGAATACTTGATGCCGCCGTCGGCGATGATGCACTTGCCGACCTCACGGGCGGCCCGTGCCGCTTCCATGATGGCCGTGATCTGGGGCACACCCACTCCGGCCACTATGCGCGTGGTGCAGATGGAGCCGGGACCGATGCCCACCTTGACCGTGTCCACTCCGGCCTCGATGAGGGCCTTGGTTCCATCGTAGGTGGCCACGTTGCCGCCCACCAACTGAATGTCCGGGAAAGAGGCCCGCAGCTCGCGTGCGGATTTGAGGATGTTTTCAGAGTGCCCGTGGGCCGAGTCAAGCACCAGAAAGTCGGCCCCTGCGCGGAGCAGCGCCTCGGCCCTGGTCAGGCAGTCGCGTCCAACGCCGATGGCCGCGCCCACCAGCAGACGGCCCCGGCTGTCCTTGACGGCGTCCGGGTATTTCTTGTGCTTGTTGATGTCCTTGATGGTGATCAGTCCCTTGAGGCGGTTTTCGCCGTCCACCACCAGCAGTTTTTCGATGCGGTGCTGGTGCAGCTTGCGCTTGGCCTCGTCGTTGTCGATGTTCTCGGGCACGGTGACCAGGTCGCGGCTGGTCATCAGCTCAGAGACCAGGGAGGCATCGTCCTTGACGAAGCGAATGTCACGGTTGGTGATGATGCCCACCAGATGGTCGCCCTTGACCACGGGCAGGCCCGAGATGCGGTACTCGGCCATGATTGCCTTGACCTTGGCCAGGTCGTCGTCCGGGTGGACCGTGAGGGGGTCGGTGATCATGCCTGATTCGGATTTCTTGACCCGGTCGATCTCGCGGGCCTGCTCGCGCACGGACATGTTCTTGTGGATGACGCCCACTCCGCCGTGCCGGGCCATGGAGATGGCCATGCGCGATTCGGTGACCGTGTCCATGGCCGCGGAAACCAGCGGGATGTTCAACTTGATCTCGGGCGTCAGTTGCGTGGAAACGTCCACCGAGTCCGGCAGCACGTTGGAGTAAGCCGGTAGCAGCAGCACGTCGTCAAAGGTCAGGGCCTTTTCGAGTATCTTGCTCATCTTCAAAAAACCTCCAGGGCGATTGTGCCGCCATATATGCCAGAGGCCGGACAGGGTCCGGCCTCGCGGCGTGTTTTTACAGGCCCAGGTAGGCCTTTTTAACCTGTTCGTTGGCCAGGAGCTTGTCGCAGGTGTCGGTGAGGACGATCCTCCCGTTTTCCATCACATACCCGCGGTGTCCGATCTTCAGGGCGAGGTTGGCGTTTTGCTCCACCAGGAAGATGGTGGTGTTGTGTTCCTCGTTGACCTTCTGGACGATTTCGAAAATCTGGCGGACCACCAGCGGGGCAAGCCCCATGGACGGTTCGTCGAGCAGCAGCAGCTTCGGTTTGGCCATCAGGGCCCGTGCGATGGCGAGCATTTGTTGCTCGCCTCCCGAGAGGGTGCCGCCCTGCTGTCTGCGCCGGGCCGAAAGGATGGGGAAGAGGCCGAAGCACATATCGATGTCGCGTCGGATGCCCTCGCGATCGTTGCGCAGGAAAGCGCCCATGTCGAGGTTTTCCTGCACGGTCAGCTCCGGGAAGATCAGCCGCCCCTCGGGCACCTGGCAGACCCCACGGGCCACAAGCTTTTCCGGGTTGATCCGGGTGATGGGTTCATCCTGGAAAATCACCTCGCCGGTTCTCGCCTGGACCACGCCGCAAACGGTCATCAGGGTGGTGGTCTTGCCCGCGCCGTTGGCGCCGATCAGGGTGATGATCTCGCCCCGGTCGATGTGCATGTCGATGTCATAGAGGGCCTGGATGTTGCCGTAGAAGCTGTTGACCCCTTTGAGTTCGAGAATCCTAGGCATCGTCGCTCTCCCCGAGGTAGGCCTTGATCACGGCCGGGTTTTCGGCGATCTCGCGGGGAGTGCCGTCCGCGATCATCCGTCCGTAGTCGAGAACGTAGATCCGGTCGGACATGGACATGACCATCTTCATATCGTGCTCAATGAGCATGATGGAGATGCCCAGGCGGTCGCGGATGTCTACAATCAGTTTTTCAAGATCATGGGTCTCCTGGGGGTTCATGCCCGCTGCAGGTTCGTCGAGCAGCAGCAGGAAGGGGTCGGTGGCCAGGGCCCGGGCTATCTCCAGTCGGCGTTGCTTGCCGTAGGGCATGTTGGCCGATGTTTCGTTGACGTACTTTTCAAGCCCCATCAGCACGAGCAGCTCATAGCTGTGGTCAATGACGGCCTGCTCCTCCCTGCGTGTGGCCTTGCAGCGGGTGATGGCTCCGAATACGGCGGACTTGGTCCGGCAGTGGGTGCCGATCATGACGTTTTCCAGGGCGGTCATGGAGGGGAAGAGCCGGATGTTCTGGAAGGTTCTGGCCATGCCCAGCTCGGTGACCTTGTTGGGCTTCTTGCCGTTGACGCGCACGGGCTTGCCCGAGGCTTTCGGGTCCAGCAGCACGTCGCCGCTGGTGGGGGTGTAGATGCCGGTGATGCAGTTGAAGAAGGTGGTCTTGCCCGCCCCGTTGGGACCGATGAGGGCCACAATCTCCTTTTGGTGCACCACGAGATCGACATCGTCCAGGGCGCGGATGCCGCCGAAGTCCTTGTCCACGGCCTTAACGTTGAGAACCGGGTTATTCATTGGCCGCCCCCGCTGTGTTTGCGCCCTTGTAGGTGTAGACCTTGCGTTTGGCGCTGATCAGTCCCTGAGGCCGAAAGACCATGACCATGACCATGATGGCCCCGAACAGGAGCATTCTGAACTCAGAGAATTCGCGCAGGTATTCCGGCACGAGGATGAGGATGATGGCTCCGGCGATGACGCCCCGGATGGAGCCCATGCCGCCGATGACCACGATGGAAAGGATGATGGCCGATTCCCAGAAGGTGAAGGAGGCCGGGTTGATGAAGGTGGTTCTGGCCGCGAACACGACTCCGGCCATGCCTGCCCAGGTGGCCCCCAGGGCAAAGGCGAGGAGCTTGGTCTTGACCTTGTCGATGCCCATGGCCTGACAGGCGATCTCGTCTTCGCGCAGGGCAAGCCATGCCCTGCCGATGCGCGAATACTGCAGACGGTTCACGCAGAAGATGGTGAGAACCAGGAGGCCGAGCATGATGTAATACATATACATGGTCGATTCAGCGATGGTCAGCTTCATGCCGAAGAATTCGGGGCGCGAGATGTTGGAGATGCCCGAGGGGCCTTTGGTCACTTCGCCCCAGTTTTCGAGCACGAGGCGGATGATCTCGCCGAAGCCGAGGGTGACGATGGCCAGATAGTCGCCCCGAAGGCGCAGCACCGGGAAGCCGAGAAGGACACCCATGACGGTGCCCAAGGCCGCGCCGATGGGCAGCATGGTCCAGAATCCGATGTCCCAGTGCATGTTGCACAGGGCGTAGGCGTAGGCGCCGGAGGCGTAGAAGGCCACGTAGCCGAGGTCCAGCAGACCTGCCAGGCCCACCACGATGTTCAGTCCGAGACCGAGCACGATGAAGACCAGACAGGAGACCATGATGTTGGTCTGGTAAAGGTCAAAGACCTGGGGATAGAGCACTGCAGGGACGGCAATGGCGCAGAGCCCGGCGAGCTTGAGCACGGGATGGGACTGGATTGTCGTCAGCAGTCTTTCGGCCAGGGTTTCCCGCTTCGCCTCATCGCGCTTGAGCTCCTTGCGGGCCAGCAGCCAGCGCCAGAGATAGGAGCCGAAGAAGGTGGCCACCGCGATGGAGACCATGTTCTCCCAGCGCCAGAGGATGGTTCCGTCAATGGTGTTGACCTTGACGACCAGGATGGGGAAGGTCAGGAAGGCGAACCATGCGGCTACCATGACGGATTTTTGGAACGCGTGGGGGATGTTCCGGCATCCGGCCGAGAGGATGTGGCGTAGTATCCCCAGCGGGCTTGTTTCGTTGATTGTGTTGTTCACGAGATAGTCCTTGTAAGGCAAGGCGGTCAGGCCGCCGTGAATGCCCGGTTACACCTTCTGTGCCTTTTCCTTGCCCATGATGCCAGCGGGCCGGAAGATCAGGATGAGCACGAGCAGGCAGAACGCGAACACGTCCTCGTAGTCCGAGGAGACGTAGCCGGTGGCAAAGGCCTCGGTCAGACCGAGAACCAGTGCGCCGAGCATGGCTCCGGGGATGGACCCGATGCCGCCCAGCACTGCGGCGGTAAAAGCCTTGATGCCCGCGATGAAGCCGATGAAGTAGTTGATCTGCCCGATGTGGGAGGCGATGAGCACTCCGCCCACCGCGGCCAGGCTCGACCCGATGACAAAGGTGGCCGAGATGACCATGTCGACATTGACGCCGACGAGCATGGCCATCTTGCGGTTCTGGGCCGTGGCGCGCATGGCCTTGCCGAGCTTGGTGTACTTGATGAACAGGGTCAGGCCGACGCAGACCGCAATGGTGGCCACGACGATGACCAGCTCGGAGGAGTTCATGATGGCACTGTAGGGCCGCATGAAATCGAACTGAGGCGTGAGCGAGGGGAAGGGCAGAAAGTCCGGGGTCTGGGCGAGCATGACGTAGTTCTGAAGAAAGATGGACATGCCGATGGCCGAGATGAGGGGAGAGAGGCGTTGTGCGCCGCGCAGGGGCTTGTAGCCGATCTTCTCCACGGTGTAGCCGTACGAGGCCGACCAGATGACGGCGCAGATCAGGGCGATGACCAGTATGGAAGCCTCGGGGAACCCGAGGGTGGTCAGCACGCCTGCCACGATCAGGCCGGTAAAGGCCCCTATCATGTAGATTTCGCCGTGGGCGAAGTTGATCAGCTCGATGATGCCGTAGACCATGGTGTAGCCCAGGGCGATGAGGGCGTAGATGCTCCCCCGTGTCAGGCCACCGAAAAAGAGTTCAAGAAAATAATCCATTGATGTTGGTCCTATACGTTAAATACACCAGGGGACAGGCGTGAGCCTGTCCCCTGGATAAAGGCATCTGATTATGACAACCTATTTGATTTCCACGTACTTGCCATCCTGCACCTGGTAAACCGCGAAGCCGACGCCTTCTGCGTCGCCCTTGGCATCGAACTTGATCGAGCCGACCGGGGTGTCCACATACTGGGTGCGCAGGGCCTCGATGACCTTGTCATAGTCGGTGGAACCGGCGTTCTGCACCGCGGTGAGCAGGGCCAGGGCGGCGGAGTAGGCCTCGGGGAAGAACGGGCCGGGGTCGGAGCCGAACTCGGCCTTGTGGGCGGCCACGGCCTCCTGGAAGATGGCGTTGGTGGAGAAGTCCATGGGGCCGGTGGCATACACGCCTTCGGCGAACTCGCCAGCGACCCTGATAAAGGTATCGTCCTTCACGCCGTCATCGGAGAGGAAGGGGATGGCAAGATCACGCTTGCGCATGCCGGAGACGATTTTGGATGCCTCGGGGTGGTAGCCGCCGAAGATCACGCCGTCGGCACCGGAGCTTCTGATCTTCTGGATCACAGCGGAGTAGTCCACCGCGCCGGGGGTTACTCCCTCGTACAGAACCACTTCCATCTCGTCATCGGCCTCGATGAACTGCTTGCAGAAGTTGGCGAAGCCCATGCCGTAGTCGCCCTTGTCATGAATGACGGCCAGCTTTTTGAGGCCCAGGCTCTTGGCAAAGGAGACCTCAAGGGCGGCCTGCGCATCGTCCGGGGCGATGGTGCGGAAGAAGTTCGGGTACTCGCCGGATTGGGTCAGGGGCGGGTTGGTGGCCGAGGGGGACATGACCACGATTCTGGACTCAAGGTAGATGGGCAGGGCGGCCTTGGTGGCGCCGGAGCAAATGTGCCCGAGTACGATGGAGACCTTGTCGGAGACCATCTTGGTGGCAACATTGGTGGCCAGCTCAGGCTTGCACTGATCGTCCTGGGCCACAACCTCCACCTGCATGCCGTTGACGCCGCCCGCGGCGTTCAATTTGGCGGCCACCAGTCTGGCGGCGTTGACGCTGGGCAGACCGTAGGAGGCCAGATCGCCGGAATGGGCGCCTGCCACGCCGAGGACCAGCTTGCCGGCCGGGGCGACCTCGCCGGTCTGGACATCGGCCTTTTCATCGGCTTTTTTCTCTTCGCTGCCGCAGGCCGCCAGCATGGCGACCATGGCGAGGCACAGCACGATCAAATGCAGTTTGGTGCGCATACTTCCTCTCTCCTCACTAAAGTATAAGTTTTCTCAGCAACACACTGTTCCGCGACGATTTTTTCACTGAAACGCCACGGGCCACAGCACGTGCGCTCACGTCTGCGGATGAATGCGTCATTGTAGATGTTTCGCGAATCTTGTCAATAGGATAACGCCTCGGCGTGCTGTGGGCAAAATCCTGGTATTCAAGGACTTTTACTTTTCAAGTTCCTGTTTTGCCAGCTTGATCATCTCCGAGTCCTCGCGTTCAAGGGTAAGGACTTTTTCGAAATAGGCGCGGGCCTGATCGGGCTTGTCGAAGTAATACTTGAAAATAACGCCCAGATTGAAAAGGGCCAGAGTGTCATCGGGAGCGATCTCCAGGATCTCATCGTAGGCGGCCGACGCCTTGATGTAGTCCTCCAGACTGAACCGGGCGATGCCGATGCCCTTGAGTACCTCAATGTCGCCGGGCCGCAGCTCGTTGGCTCTGTCGAGGGGGGCCACGGCGCGTTCCCAGGCGCGCATCATCAAAAAGGAGTTGCCAAGGCCGATCAAGGCGTCCACGTCGTCGGGGTTGGCCTCCACCTGGGCCATATAATCCCTGATCCGGGCCATGTTGCCGCCCATCTGCTCCATGCCCGGGGGCATGGTGCCGGGAGACA